>JAMNZE010000120.1:0-5084 GCA_023622465.1 Bacillota bacterium
GTAAATGTTGCTTAGGGCCGGTAGCTATACCGGCCCCCCTCTGCACCCAAAGGCGGGTGACAAAAATGGCAAGATAGACGACTATGCCAAAAATAAGCAACAACTTGAGCAACTGCCAAGCAATGTTATCCCCTGATTCAGGCTGAGCAAACTGTTGAGAAAGTAGAAGACCAACCATACCCAATTACTCTCCTACCGCAAAGCTTTCCGCAGTGCTTCTACCACCCGATCGTGTTGGAATGGTTTAACGATAAAGTCTAGTGCCCCCGCCTGAATGGCCTCCACCACCATGGCCTGTTGTCCCATGGCACTGCACATCACAATTCTGGCATCCGGATCTATCTTCTTGATCTCCCGGACAGCGGCGATGCCATCCAATTTGGGCATAGTAATATCCATGGTGACGATATCCGGTTTAAGTTCCTTATAACGCTCTATTGCCTGCTGCCCATCTTCTGCCTCACCACAGACCTCAAAATTATTCTTTTTTAATATATCTTTGATCATCCAATTGGACCATGTCATAGCCATCACAGCCTCGCTCATATGGCCTCTGAGGCGGCAATCTGCCTTACCTGCAAGTCAGCCAGCTAACAGGGGGCATTTCTCAACACCCTCCCCCAGCCTTCTTGCATATGGAGCGATTTTTATAATGAGGACGATGATCACTTTATCCTCATGAACGCTGCATCATCGACTACTAAAACGCGGTGACTCAAGTGCTACATCCTCCTTCTTGCCTACTGAAGATTGGTGACACGATCAACTACGCTAACGATGTCGGTGATCCGCACCCCGAAATTCTCGTCAATGACTACCACTTCACCCTTGGCAATCAGCTTGCCATTAACATAAATATCCACCGGCTCCCCGGCCACCCGATCCAGCTCAAAGATAGAACCGGGAACTAGGCTTAATACTTCTTTAACTGTTTTTTCAGTTCGCCCCAGTTCAACGGTCAATTGTAAAGGCACATCCAGCAAGAGCTGTAAATTTCCCGGGCTGTCCTGGGGGGTAGCCGCCTGGGTGTCGAAAGACTGAAATTCAACCGTTTTTACTGCTACCGGTTGACTGACCACCGTTTGCACGCTACCACCGACTTTGGCAGTAGCCGTTGGGGCCTTCGGCGCCGATGGCGCAGGTGTCGATGGTGCAACTGGAATAGCTGTTTCTGGGCCGCTGGACGGCGGGGGGGTGGCCACCTCTTCGGCCCCGACCGTCAATAGGTCTAACATTTCTCTAGCAAAATCAACCTGCAACAACAGCATGATTTCCGAATCGATGAGGTCTTCCACCGTCATGCTAAAGGCAATCTGTACTAAGAACTCGCCGCTATCCAACCGGCTATCCAGAGGCTCTTGGCCTAAATCAATAACCCGCGCCGTGGGAGGGGAAATAACGATAGTACGATTAAACATACTGGAAAGGGAAGTGGCAGCCGACCCCATCATCTGGTTCATAGCCTCGGATAAAGCACTGAGCACAAAATCGTCAATGGCCGTCTGGGGATTAAGCCCATCCCGCCCCATCATTAGATCGGCAATCACCGCGCCATCGCTGGTGCGCATTACCAGCAGGTTGCGCCCCTGCAGCCCTTCCGTATAGCCCACTTCCACTACGATAAAAGGCATCGGACTGGCCTCACGGATCTGTCGGGGCGTAGTAACGGACACTCGGGGAATGGTTATCTGCACCCGCCGATTGAGTAACGTGGACATGGTGGTGGCGGCAGTGCCCATAGCTATGTTGCCGATTTCGCCTAGAGTATCCCTCTCTGTCACTGTGAGAGTGGGCGGTTCCTTCTCCGGCTCGCTGCTTTCCTCCAGCGAAACATTTAATAGGGCATCAATTTCTTCCTGTGTCAACATATTACTCCCCATCTTCTTCACCTCCGGGCAGCACCTTTTCTACTCGCACTGCCAAATGATTACCTACCTTGCCTATAGAACCTAAAAACTTGGTTCGGGTACCGACTTTCACCTTCACCATACTATTGGTGCGGGTATCTAATGGTATACAATCACCGACTTGCAGGTTAAGCAAGTCATTAAATGAAACCATTGCCTCACCTAAATGCACTCGCAACGGAACTGCCAGGCGATCAACCGAACGACGCACACGTTCGGCAAGGGTGGGATCGGGAGTTCGGGTTTGACCCGCATACCAAGAACGGGTTGTCAGCTTATCCATTACCTTTTCTAACACCATGTGAGGCAAGCAAATGTTAAGCATCGCTTCCGTATTAGCGATTTTGGCGGAGAAGTTAATTAAAGCCACCGTCTCATTCTGACTTACTATTTGTGCAAAAAGAGGATTAGTCTCCAGTGAATCATGTATAAAGTTAACATCGGCAACCGTTTCCCAAGCATCTTGATAAAGATTGGCCATATGGGTCATCAACTGGGTAACCAAGCCCTGCTCTATATCGGTTAAAGAGCGGCCTTCCTCTATTGATGTTCCGGCCCCACCTAACATACGGTCCAGCATGGTGAAAATCAGGTCCAGGTTGCATTCCAGCAACCCCCGTCCCTCCCATTCCGGAATTTCAAAAATAGCTAACATGGTCAACAAGGGTAAGGAACGGGTGAACTCATAATAGGTCAGTTGCTCCACCGACATGACCTTTATTTCCACCAGGGTGCGCAGGGTGGTTGCCAAATAGGTACTTAGACTGCGCGCAAAATTCTCATGCAGCATTTGCAAAGTGCGCAATTGCTCTTTGGTGAATTTCTCCGGCCGCCTGAAATCGTAGAGTTTAACCCGCTGATTCTCACTTTCAGATTCAATTTGGTCCGGATCTAGTTCACCGGCATCTAGAGCAGCTAAAAGAGCATCTATTTCACTTTGGGACAGTACCTCTCCCAATTGACGCACCTCGCTTTCTTGTCAACATCGACTAGTCACTAGTCAATCACGATCTGTTTAAAATACAGGTTGCGTAAATTATCGTGGCCCACGATTTCCCGTAGGGCAGCGAGCAAATCTTGTCGTAACCGGTCTTGACCGTCAGCCCCGTTCAGCTCTTCCCGCGTGTTGCTGCGCAAGATGCGGTAAACCGCATCAATCACAGCCATCTCCTGTCTCTCCAGTTCGCTAATATAGCGCTTATCGGCCAACTCTACATTGATTTCTACTCGAATATGGCCTCGATCGGCCAAATCGGTAACAAAAACCTCCGGGATCTGATAGGCTATCGGCTCTTGGATTCCGGGCGCCAGCACTAAAAAGTAAATGGCAGCCCCGCCGGCTAGTACAATCACCAGCAGCAAAGCCAATAAAACTGTTAACACACGGTTGCCCATACTAAACCTCCTAGCGGGGCTCAAGCGCACCCACTGTTGATTTTTTGATTACAATCTCAACGCGCCGATTCTGGGCCCTATTAGCTTCCGAATCGTTAGGTTTTATCGGGCGGTATTCGCTATAGCCAACGGCGGACAACCGCTCGGGGCGAATATTGTGCTTGTGAACAAAATACTCCACCACCCGATTAGCCCTGGCCGTTGATAACCACCAGTTGGAAGGAAACTCCTGGGTATGAATCGGCAGGTTGTCCGTATGCCCCTCCACGGCCACTTGATTCGGCACCTGATGTAGCACTTCTGCCACCTTATCAAGGATGCTAAGGGCTTCGGCCCTTAAGTCGGCTTTTGCTCGGTCAAAAAGGACCGTATCTAAGAAACGAACTACTAACCCACGCTCATCGTGAATTACCGCCACCGCATCCTTTAAGCCGGCGGCTTCCAGGTAGGCATCTATCTGCAGGTAGGCATCCTGCATCATCATCTCTTCCACACTATAATCGTCCAGGTTGTCGATTGGCCCTAAGGAAGATCCACCATCAAGAACCCCTCTTAATGCGTCTTGTAACGACAACGCTACCTGCTTAAACTTCATCGCGTCTATGGTGGAGAAGGCAAATAGCAGTACGAAAAAGCATAGTAGAAGGGTGACCAAGTCGCCATAGGTACTCAGCCAGCTGCCCGAATCGGGTGCTACTGGTGCGCTACGCCGTCGCCGTCTACTCATTGCCTTCCACCGTGAAAACCTCACCAGCGTGAGATGGAGCCACCGATTTGCGCGATGCGGCTAAGAATGCCTTCAGCTTTTCTTCCACGATGCGGGGGTTTTCTCCTGCCTGGATCGACAAAACACCTTCAATCATGACCTCTTTCAACAAGATTTCCGCCCTACTATTGCTACGCAATTTACTAGCGATAGGTAGACAAATCATATTTGAGATCAAGGAACCATAAAAGGTTGTTATTAAGGCCACCGCCATTCCAGGACCAATGGAGGAAGGATCATCAATGTTACGCAACATCTGGATCAGACCGATCAGGGTTCCCAACATACCAAAACCGGGGGCTAAAGCTCCCATGGTATCAAACACACTGGCGTTAGCATTATGCCGGTCTTCAATAAAGGTCAATTCGGTTTCTAAGATACTGCGTACCAACTCCGGATCAGTGCCGTCAACGATCAACTGAATGCCCTTTTGCAGAAAGGGTTCGCCCATTGTTTCAATGTCATCTTCCAATGCCAGCAAACCTTCCCGTCGGGCCTTTTCCGCATAACCGACCAGCACCTCAATAATCCTTCCCGGATCCCAGGTCCGTTGGGACTTCAACGTACCCAATACCTTGGGGATATTCTTCAAGGTACTCCAGGGGTAGGAGGCGATGGTGGCGCCGATGGTGCCGCCAACGGTAATGAGAATGGAATCAAAATTCCAGAAGCTGAGGACGTCGCCTCCAGAAAAGATCGCATAGAAAACTAGGAAAAAACCAATCAGTATACCAACTAGGCTAGAGTCCATCTGGTGCTTCCTCCCTTGCCTTGAGTAACGCCCGATTGCGATACTCCCATACGGCCTCCACCACCTGCTCGGCCGTCTCCTTAACCACGTACTTATGCCCATTGGTTAGGGTAATAATCACATCAGGCGTGGCTTCCACCGTCTCGATAAGCTCAGCGTTTAGCCAGAACTTGCTGCCGTTAAAGCGCGTGAGCTGGATCATTAGCCCCCTCCTCCCCGCTAACTTTTAGTGCGGTGGGGGAGCTGGGCAGCTCCCCACCTTAAT
>JAMNZE010000085.1:0-25346 GCA_023622465.1 Bacillota bacterium
CAGGGGCTGTTCGCAAAAACCTTTGTGCGAACAGCCCTACTTTCTTAACGGGAGTTTACGCTAATATTTCCGTTTTTGCTTGTCGCCACTACCTTGGTCTTAATAGCCGCTTGCTCCCAATTATCTGTAACGCCGCTAACACGGTTCTTCTCCCTCAGCTCTGGCTGGAAACCAGGCAGATTGGCGCTCGCCCGGCCATTACGGGTCTGTAATTCCAACTCATAAGCTCTGGTATCGCCACCAGCCAGCTGCGCATGCACCGCGCCATTGGTTGTGGTAAGACTGAGCGTGCCCTTGCGGATCGGCTCTAACGTACCATGGAGGGTACCGTTCTTAGTCGTTGCCGTAAGCGTCCCTACTGCTGCTGTTACGACTATGCTACCGTTCTTAGTTTCCAGTTCCAGATCATTATGGGTCCTACCCGTCACCTTTATCGACCCATTTTTCGTATCTATACGACCGGCAATCTCCAAGTCTTCTATCGATATGGAGCCATTCTTGCTAACCAACCGGAGATGAGCTAATAGCCGCCGGGGGATTAATATCTCGAAGGAAATGGAGCCGCGAATCTGTGAATCTGTTCCCCCACCCGCCAGGACAGCTCCAGTTGGTCATCAGTCTCTTCTTGATGCTCATGTAAATGGGAGGTAACCAACTGCCTGGCCTCCTCTTCGCTGTCAGCTTGCACCCGTAAAGATAGCCGAGCTGTCAATTGCTCCTCATTAGTGGCTAGTAATCGGAAATTTCCGTTCTTGTTACTGATGTATAGGTTAAGTTCCTTTATCTCCCCGTCAATAGGTACGACACGCGTCTCCTGCCAACTGTAATGTTCATCCGGGTTACCACCTAACAACCCTTGCAACCAAACGGATATCTCTTTGCCATTTTCCAATTCCTCGCGGATTTCCTCTACTGCCTCCCGTATCTCGCTAGCAACCTCCTCGCCCATTTCCCTTAGCTCCTGCCCCAATTCAGCCAGTAGAGATGCCTCCGACATCAATCTTTACCTCCCCAACTAAGTATTAATTTTTATCGAGCCACTGACCGTGCGGGCTCGCACCCTTTGCTGCCATTGCTTTTCAGCAAATGCCTGCGATTGGGCCACCAGCTTACGCTGCCCCGGCCGCTTCTGCTCTTCACTCACCATTAAACCGGGCAGGTCATGTTTAATGCTGCCGGCGGTGGACTCGGCTTCAATGCAATAACCGATGTTATCCCCTTCCGGCAACTCCACTTTAATTGCACCGTTCACCGACTTTACATCCAGCTGGCTATTCATTTCTTCGCTAATGCGGATGGTAATACGTCCGTTGGCTGCCTGAGCTCGCCCCCGCTCAATAGCACCGTCTAAAATCACCGAGCCATTAACCGAGCTAGCCTGTAGCTCATTAGCCTTTAATTTTTCCGCTGTGACCTTGCCATTGACCGTTTTTAAGCTCATGCGGGTAGCTGTCAACTCTTCCAAGCGGATGCTGCCGTTGGTGGTGGCAATGCTCAATTCTTCGTATTCTCGCTGAGGTAACAGTAATTCGATGTTGATGCTAGCATTTTGGCCAAATAGGCGCCGCGCTTGGACTGACAAAGAGTTTTCATCGCTCTTCACCTGAATTAGTCGGTCGGCGATCCTTTGCGCATTTCTTTCGTCATCGGCCCGCACTCGCGTATGCAAGCTTAACTGCCACAGTCCGTTCTTACTCAACCCCAACTCAATGCGTCCATTGGTATTGTGCAAATCTATATAAGGGTTATCGACACCAAATTCACCCCTTAGTTCCCGCTTAAAGGAGAATTCCTTTCCTCCGCCCAGCAACCCACCTAAGGCACGCCAAGCCTTTTCCGGCCACAGGCGCTGGGCATCATTCTTCAGCCGTTGGGCCTCCGCCTTTACCTCCTCCTGGGCTTCACAAGCCAGTTGACGGGCTCGGGCCACTTCGGCTCGCACCGCTTGTCGCGCCCTACGCTCCTCTTCCCACACTGCCTGACGTAGTGACTGCTCCGCCGAGGTTGTAGTCAAAGCCCTTTTATCCGCTCCATCGCCCTGCCCTATGGCCTCCAACAATCCGACGGCTTCGTCCACCGTAATTTTGCCCGCTTCCAGCATGCGCAGCACTAGCATCTTCTCATCCGACACCACAACCACCTCCAATCTCAATATACTACTCTACCCTTACAAATGTCAATATGTATTTTAATAAATTAAAGGCATTTCCTTTGCAACCGCTAGGCAAAAGAAAAGAGCCCAACCTTCCGTTGGGCTCTCTTAACGATCGATTTTTATGCAGGGTTAGGAGCGTCTACTGGGCAAACGGCTGCACAAGCTCCACAATCGATGCATTTGTCCGGGTCAATAACGTAAATATCACCTTCAGAAATTGCATCTACTGGGCATTCGGACTGGCAAGCACCGCAAGCGATGCAATCCTCACTAATCTTATAGGCCACGGCTTTCACCTCCCCTCGCCAACATTGGCAACACAGCACTATCCATTGCCTTACCAGTCCTATTATACATGAAATTTATCACATACTCACTAGTAACCGATTAAGAGAAAACTTCTTAACGTTAGGTATAGACGCCGAATATTAGAAAGACTATCGGCCGTACTTAATAGCACACTCTCCCGCTGCCCCGTACTACTGTATTTTTCGTAGGGTATTAACAACACCGCATGCTTCACCAGTTCCGACTCGGCAAACTTGCACACGTCCCGCCAGACATTGAAATGCTTCCCCTTCTCCACCTCCAGAGCCATTTGCAGGTCAGGATGGTAAAAATCCATCTCGAAGTCCGAATCGGGGGCGAACAAGCCCGGAACCTGCTCGCTAGTGACCCCATGGAGAAAGCCTAATTCTTGCAGAGCTGTGCGCAACAATTTTTCCACATCCTGGCTCCTAGTATAGCGCCCATCCCTGATCCTGACCAATTCTTCTTTATGGTCAGCCACAATCTGCAACAACTGCCGCTGCAGAGGATTAGCTTGTTCCATAAAGCCATATGTATGAACAGGGGTAGGCATATCCTTCCCTCCTAAAGTATCATCGTCTTTCAAGAAAGCCACCACCACCCTGACAAAAGCGACTGAGACTAGCCTGGAAAGCAATTTTGTTATAATATGCCTAGTGTATAGAAGCCCAGGATTGGAGGTGGGGTAGCCATGCCAGAAAAGATGGAGCAGCTGCTGGAACTAGGACTTTACGCCGGCTCCCTTTTGTTAGGCAGTGGTGCCGAGATCTATCGAGTGGAAAACACCATATATCATTTGCTTTCGGCCTGTGGGGCAACGGATATCGACTGCATCGCTACACCGACTGCCATTCACCTGTCGGCCCACGCCTACGGACAGGTGGGTACCCGGGTTCGTCGCATACTAGAGCGCACCACCAATCTGGGACGGATTTCAGCCATCAACGCCCTATCCCGCTCCCTCTCGGGCCAACAAAATGACCCGCAGGTAGTATTAGAACGGCTGCAGGCCATAGAAGCTTGCACCCAAAGAAATTTGCTTAGTCTGGGTCCCTGGGCAGCTGCCCTCGGCGGCACAGCTTTCGCGACCCTATTTGGAGCTCAAGGTTGGGAATTACCATCAACCGCTCTAGTTGCCTGGTTGGTATTTCAATTCTCTAGCTTTCTGCGCGGGCGGGGTCTACCCGGGCTGCTAGTCGATTTTTTATGCGGATTTGTAGCCGGCCTCTGTGCCCTTTCCTTAACTCTGGCTCTACCCGGAATGCCCCATAACCGCATTATTTTAGGGGCCATTATGAGTTTGGTGCCAGGAGTATTGTTGACCTCCGGCGTTAGAGATGTATTAGCTGGCGATTTATTATCGGGTATCGTTAGAACCAATGAAGCCCTCTTCACCGCCGCCGCCTTGGCCGCCGGTGTGGGGGCCATATTAGGATGGTGGATTAAATGACTTTCACGCAAGTAGTTTGGCAGTTTATCATCGCCTTTATAGCTTCTACAGCTTGGGGCGTCATTTTTCGCGCTCCCCATAAGCGCATCGCCTTAGCTGGCCTTACCGGCGCTCTGGGCTGGATGGGCTGGTTATTGGCCGGGGCTTTAGGCTTAGAAATAGTGGGTCGCACTGCCCTGGGGGCTTTTGCCGTGGGTATTTCCGGGGAAATAATTGCCCGTCTCTGGCACGAACCGGCCACCGTATTCTTGACCCCGGGTATCGTACCTCTAGTACCCGGCGTCACTATCTATTCGGCCATGCAGGCCTTCGTAGTAGGCGACTATACGGGCGGCCTCAGTTTTATCACTGAAGCCCTGTTAGCCGCCGGAGCCATCGCTGGCGGGCTAGCCGTAGCTACCGCCGTGGTACGTTCTTCCTTACTCTCCCACCGCCGAGGTGCTTAACCATGATGTTGCCATTGATGTTACCCTTATTACTGCTGATTGCCGCGGGAGCCCTTGCCCGTGTCAGTTTACAAATTGAGGCCAAGCCGCTGGCCCGCTTAACCCTCTATCTACTCAGCCCCGCTCTTATTTTTAACTCCCTCTACCATTCCCAGTTAACCGGCCCCCAATTGGGCCAGCTGGCCGGCGGCACCCTTCTATTAATTGTAACCCTATCTTTAGTATTAACTCTCCTTTGTCGTTTACTTCGCTTTCCTCTGCCTTTGGCCAGCGCCATGCAGTTGGGAGCCGTATTCATGAACGTGGGCAACTACAGCCTGCCCATCATTGCCGCCGCCTGTGGGACTGAAGGCTTAGAACGGGGGGCCGTCATCATGGTTGTCCATCAGATGCTGATGTTCACCTTGGCCATATTTTTTGCGGCCCGTGGTACCCTCGGCCCCCAAAGGGCCTTAAGTAAAGTACTGCAGATGCCAACCGCCTATGCGGCCCTGGCCGCCCTGATACTACGCACCTTAGGCTATCCTTTGCCCGGCTGGCTAGCGCAAGGTATATCCTTACTCTGCCAGGCTTGTATCCCCATCTTTCTTCTACTATTAGGCATACAACTGGCCGACATGCTATTCAGCCAACGCTGGTTCTTACTCACCCTAGGCACCTGTTTCAAGTTAGGTTTTGCCCCCGTAGCCGCCAATTTTCTCGCCCGCTTACTCCACTTCGATAGTCTTAGCCAGCAAGTTTTCGTGTTAGCTGCCGCTTCCCCTACCGCTGTGGTCACCACCATGTTGGCCGTAGAGTTTGATGCGGAACCGGAACTCGTTTCATCCCTAACTCTGGTCACCACTTTGCTCAGTCTCTTTAGCATCCCCCTCATTATGCAGCTTTTAGGATTAGGCTAAACATGTACACATAGTACACTGCCCGTCCCCATATCCTAAAAGTAGATGGGGGGTGTAGGTAAAATGATGTTCTTTATTCCCAAGAGAAGACTACTTTTATTGACCAGTCTTGTGCTTGTCTTAGCTATCGGCTTTACCGCCAGCCGCCTTTGGGTGCCCGGTTCGGCGGGTCAAGTTATCAGTACCTTGCTGAATTTTAATCGTAAAGTCCCGATCTATTGTGTGCAAACCGATGAAAAGCGTATAGCCATCAGCTTCGATGCAGCCTGGGGTGCGAATCACACCGATGAAATACTGGCCATTCTCGATGAATATGACATCAAAACCACATTTTTCCTAGTGGCTTTCTGGATAGAAAAATATCCGGAAGTGGCTGCCCGCATTGCCGCCGCCGGTCATGAAATCGGCAACCATAGTGCCACCCACCCGCACATGAGCCAACTTTCCAAAGAGCAAATCCGGCTAGAAATACAGACTACCCACGATCTGATCAAAGAAGTTACCCAGCAGGAAGCCATACTCTTTCGCCCACCCTTTGGCGACTATAACAATTTACTCATCGAAACCATGGAGGAATTAGGATACCACACAATTCAATGGAGTGTTGATTCGCTAGATTGGCGTCCCACCACACCTGAGCAAATTGTCCAGCGCGTTACCAGCCAAATTGCCCCTGGGGCCATTGTCCTCTTCCATAACAATGCGGAACATACACCGGCCGCTTTAAGGCCCATTCTCGATTATTGCCGCCAAGAGGGCTACGAGGTGGTCCCCATCTCCGAGCTGCTACTCAAAGGAGACTATTATATCGATAAGAGCAATGGTATGATGCGGCCTAAATAATTCCCGCTTCTCCTAAGCATTATGGTTATATAAATTAGAAGTGGGAAGCGGTATAACAAACGGGGCTATCGCAAAAGGCTTTTGCGATAGCCCCCGTGACATTTATAGGCCGTGGTGGACTAAAAAGCACATCCTGCTGCCCGCAAACACTACAACGACTTACACCACCGACGGTTCTCTGAACAATTCCCCACGGGCAAAACGATCTAAGCCCATGGGATCAATGGGGATTTCCAGCTCTTCTCCTAAAATACTCTGGGCCAAAAGCACACCCACCATAGGAGCGATCATGAAACCATGGCCGCTAAAACCACAAGCCAGATAGAAGCCGGGTATCTCCTCCACCGGCCCCAGAATGGGGGTTGCATCGGGGGTCATATTATAAAGGCCGGCCCACTGGCGCACCACCCGAATGTTACGTAAAGGTGGCAGCAGCCAGGTTATTTTCTGAGCCATCTCCTCCAGGAACTGCCAGGTGGATTCCATATTATATCCCGGCTTTTCCGTAGGATCGCCTAAGCCCATAATGAAGCTACCATGGGGTGTCTGCTGGCAATACAGGTTATGGTGGAAGGACATGACCATCGGCCCCATCATCGGTTCCACCGGTTCGGTAATCAAAATCTGATGGCGTTCCGAATAGGTGGGAATCTCCAGATCCACCATCGCCGCCACATCCTGGGACCAACCACCGGCCGCATTCACAACTACCGGTGTAGCTATAAAGCCCCGGGTGGTCTCTACCCCCTCAATGCAATCTCCCGCTCGCTTGATTGCGGTCACCTGGGTATTGGTATAGATCTCCACCCCCAGGCGGCGAGCAGCTTTGGCATAGGCATCGGTTACTTTAAAGGGGTTACAATGGCCATCGGTGGGACAAAAGGTGGCACCCATCAGCTGCTCCGTATTTAAATGGGGAACAATCTCCTTGGCCTCCGCCGGTGTTAGTAGATCCACTTGTAGGCCATGGGCCTTTTGCAGCGCCACATTCTTCTTAAATTGTTCCCAGCCGGCCTCCGTATAGGCTAAAAGTAGATAGCCACCTTGATTGAATTCTATATCGTCGTCATAGGCCAATTCCTCATTCATATTCTCAAACATGCGTACGCTGGCCATGGCCATGCGCAGGTTCATTTCCGTGCCCCATTGGGCCCGCACGCCGGCACCGCAACGGCCGGTGGCACCACTGGCCAGATAGTTACGTTCTATCACACATATGTTGGTTAGTCCCCTCTTGGCCAGGTTGTAGGCGATGGATACGCCGTTAACCCCACCACCAATAATGACCGCATCAGCCGTTCTTTTCACTGGGTTCACCTCCTAAAATGGCGGCAAAGGTGACCGGCCGGCTGGGTTGCCTAAACTTGGTCGGTGGTTGTTCTGAAATCGGCTTCCCTACCATAGCGGCTATTTCCTGCTCTATTAACGCTCGACAAGTTCGCCCTTGGCAGGGGCCCATACCCGCTCGCGAAATACGTTTTATCTCATCAAAGGTCGTATAGCCGGCACCGATCAATTGCCGCAGACGGCTCCGCGTTAGATCTTCACAACGGCAAATAATTGTAAGTTCATCGGGCTTCATCTGTTTCATCCTCCACCTTGATATTGCGTACTTCATGGGCCAGGTCCTTAGCTACCGCCAAGTGAATAAGGGCTGTGCGTTCAAAGGCCGGCGGGCTTTGTACTCGAATAACAGTGCCGGTACCCACCGCTTGACCGGCCCGGTTGAGGGCAGTCACTACCGCGCCCGGCTGGGGCAGTGGTAAGAACTCATAGGGCATTTTTAGCAAGGCTTCCTTTTCACTGTAGGCCATATCTACTACAAAGATGGCTAAACCGGGGCAGTTAACCACGCATAAACCACAGCCATTACACTTTTCCGCATCCAATTGGGGGCGGTCATTAATATCGGCGAAGGGTAGAATTGCTCCCCGCGGACAGGCGGTGGCGCAGGGATTGCAAGGGATGGACTGAAAGCATTCGATGATGGCCACCGGTCCCCTTTCCAAGCGCTGTTTATCGGGATAAACTTGGGCCAAATCGGCCGGAGTAGGAATTCCCGTACTCTTAAGCATCGGCACTCACTCCTTTCTCCACTAGGGCCAGACCGGCACGAATTTTTTCACCTACCGGGCCTGCCCGCAGGGCCGTCAGCTGTTCCCTAGCTTGGGACAATTGCTGTTCAGCCTGCTGGTCGCCCAGCCCTAAACTTAGGGCCGCTGCCAACCCGGCCACTAGCCCCTCCACCATAGCGCTGCTCGCCTCTTCTACCCCCGCCGCGTCGCCAGCCACATAAATCCGGGGATTAGTAGTGCAAAGATGGCTATCTCGCACAGCTACCGCCCCACCCAGCTGGGGCACATATTTCATCTCACAGCCGGCTTGCCATAACAGGTCACTCAAGGGGGATAGGCCAACGGCTAAACAGATCACATCGACGGCTAAATCCTGCTCGCTACCCGGTATGGGTTGCCAATTTTCATCCAGCCGCCAGATAACCGCCCCTTCCACCGCTCCTTGGCCGTAAGCTTCCTTGATGGTATGGCTGGTGTAAATCGGCACCCCCGCCCGCCGTACCTTAGAAGCATGAACTAGGTAACCTCCAATAGTGGGGGCCGCTTCCACAATGGCCACCACTTCCACGCCCGCCTGCAACAGCTGATAAGTCACAATTAGGCCTATATTGCCAGCCCCTACCATCAGAACTCGCTTGCCCGGCCTAACACCGTGCACGTTCATTAGAGTCTGCACTGCTCCCGCCCCATAGACGCCGGGCAAATCATTATTAGGGAAAGCCAACATCCGCTCTGTGGCTCCCACCGCCACGATCAGGCGATCGGCTTTTATCTTCATTACCCGCTCCTGTTGTTCAACCAAGAGGACGCCGTCCTCATAAATTCCTAGGGCCGTTGCTTCCTGTAAGATGGTCACATTTTTCTCAGCGCGCACGGCCGCTTCCAATTTCTGAGCGATAGCAATACCCCGGCTGCCAGCAAATTGTTGTTCCGATCCAAAAAAGCGATGGGTCTGCTTGATCAATTGGCCGCCCAACCGCTCCGAGTCATCCACCAGCAGCACCTTAGCGCCCTGTTGGGCCGCGGCTAAAGCCGCCTGTAGGCCTGCCGGGCCACCACCGATTACGGCAATTTGTGTAGTTATCATCTTAGCACCCCCTTCCCCTGCTGGGTTTCTACCCGCATACCGGCCCGTAATTTCTCTACACATACCCGCACATTAGGCACCCCGTCCACCGTCATCAGGCAAGAAGAACAAGCACCGATGGCACAAAAAAAGCCCCGCGGCCTCCCCTGCCCATGACTGTGGCTCAGGGTCTTGATACCAGCAGCGTGCAGGGCGGCAGCTATCGGCTCCCCCTCATAGCCCTCCAGTTGCTGGCCATCATAGGTAAATGTCACTCGGGGCCCCTTTTTGAATTCTAGAATGGGGTGTTTCCTAATTCGCATTCTTTTGTCCTCCTTCCGTATAAGGTCTATATTGTTAGTCTTCTGTCTTAAAAACCTGAACTCCTGCTTTTTGCCAACAAAAAGGGTGATCCATTAACATGAATCACCCTACTTTATGTCTATGAATAAAGTTTGTTTTTATTAACTTTCCACTGCGGCTAAAGCTGTTACCGGGTCAACCTCCGAGTAGATCGTCTGCATGATAGCAGGGAAATACTTATCCATCATGAGGCAGTTAATGAAAATCAAATCCTGTATCAGCCAATCGGGCATCGGCTCGCTGCCGGTAGTGGTACTGGTCTTAAAGCTTACTTCGCCATCCCTATAATCCATCTCAAAATTGCCTATGGCCAAACCATAATTGGCCCGCGTCAGCAATTCGGCTATTACGGGCCGCTTATTGGACGGAACATTAATAGGAGCTACCGACCGCACCATAACCCGCTCCCCGTGTACCGAAATAAGGAGGATAAAGCGCGCATTATCGCCGTTGAAACCGCACCGAATTGCTTCCCCTTCCTCCAGCACCTCATAATACCAATCGTTACGGTTACACCAGTCGGTTACCGCGTCATAGAGTAACCATTGTTGATTCATTAGCTTAACCTTCTTTCTCTATAGATTGAAAATTCCATTATTATGTATTATATCAGTCGGAGAGGAACGGGTCACTAGCCGCCCAGCCCAATTCAGGCTAGAACCAGGCCGCCAAAAGGGCAGCCACTAAAATAGCCGGCAATAGGTTACCTACGCGGGTTTTCTTTACCTCCAGGATATTTAAGCCGATGGCGACTACCAAAATACCTCCCACCGCGTTCATTTCGCAGATCATGGCATCGCTAATTAGTTGGGATAGCCAACTGGCTCCCATAGTTATGGCCCCTTGATATACAAAGACCGATAGGGCCGATAGGGCTACCCCACCGCCTAAGGTAGAGGCGAAGAAGATGCTGGAGATACCGTCCAGCAGCGATTTAGCGAATAGGGTTTCATGGTTGCCGGTAAGGCCACTCTGCAAGGAACCCATTATGGCCATGGCACCCACGCAATAGACCAGGGTAGCCGTAACAAAAGCTTCCCCCACATTGCTTCCCTTACCTAAATATGCTTCTGCCCTCTCTCCAAAGCGTTGCAAACGATCTTCAATCCGTAGGGCCTCCCCTATTATGCCGCCCAGCACCAGAGCCGCGATTAAAATCAGGGTATTGTTCGTTTCCCAGGCCCCCTGCAAGCCAATAAGGACAATGGCTAAACCGAGGGCTGTAACACTTGTTTCCTTGTATTTTTCCGGAATCCCTGCCCGCAAAAGTACGCCCACTAATGTCCCTGCGCAGATTGCTACCGAGTTAACTATCGTGCCTAGCACCTACATACCTCCAGCCACTGCTCTGATTTGTTTTATTGTAAAAGTAGCTCCAAGAGACGCTCTAACTCCTCGTTATCGTAGTACACAATTTCGATTTTGCCGCGTTTGCGCCCCGGCAGGAGCCGCACCTGGGTTCCTAAACTGGAGGCCAAGCGCTGTTCCAGGTCTACTATTTCTACTGGCCGCTGTTTTTTTGTTTCACGTGAAACATGGGGCTGTTGCCGCTTAACCAGCTCCTCCGTTTGTCTAACGTTTAAACCCCGTTTCACAACTATTTCAGCCAACTCCTGTTGTTTTACCGGATCGTTCACCGCCAAGAGGGCCCGAGCATGGCCGGCCGAAATTGTTTCACGTGAAACAAGCTCTTGTAAAGATGGGGGTAGCTGCAATAGACGTAAGGTGTTAGCCACATGAGAGCGACTGCGGCCTACCCGCTGGGCCACCTCCTCCTGGGTCAAATCCAGCTGTTTCACCAGCTGTTCATACCCTCGAGCCTCGTCCAGAGGGTTTAAATCCTCCCTTTGTAAATTCTCTACGATGGACAACTCCATCATTTCTCTATCATTAAGTTCTTTAACCAAGGCCGGTATCTCCACTAGGCCAGCCCTTTCTGCCGCCCGGCAACGTCTTTCCCCAGCTAAAAGCTGATAACGCCGGCCGGCTTTACGCACAATGACCGGCTGCAATACCCCGTGCAGCTCAATGGACTGGGCCAACTCTTCTAGCGATTCTTGATCGAATTGACGCCGGGGTTGATAAGGATTAGGATCGATCAATCGTAAAGGTATACTAGTGGTCTCCTTCCCTTCCTCCGTCTTTGGGTCTACCGGTATTAGGGCTTCCAAGCCTCGACCTAAACGTGATCTAGCCACGGGCGATTACCTCCTTAGCCAACTGACAATAGACTTCTGCTCCCTTCGATTTGGGATCATAAATGATAATAGGCTGTCCAAAGCTGGGGGCTTCGCTCAACCGTACATTACGGGGAATGATAGTCTGAAACACCTTATCCCCAAAATAGCCTTGCACCTCTTCCACCACCTGCTGCGACAGATTGGTGCGAGAATCAAACATGGTGAGCAAAGCGCCAAAGAGCTCCAGCCGAGGATTCAAATGGCGCTGCACCAATTGCACCGTATTTAACAATTGTCCTAAGCCCTCCAGAGCGTAATATTCGCATTGCACCGGTACCAACACTCCGTGGGCAACGGTGAGGGCATTCAGGGTGAGTAAGCCCAGGGACGGCGGGCAATCGATCAAAATATAATCGTAAAAGGGCAATATGGGCTCCAGAGCTTCTTTCAATTTGGTTTCCCGCGAAATAGCCGGAACCAACTCAATCTCAGCCCCCGCTAGCTGAATAGTGGCCGGTGCCACCTCTAATCTGGACACTTCGGTGGGTTGAATCACCACCTCAATTGGCAGCCCATCGATCAAAACGTGATAGATGCATTTACGCAGGCGCCGCCGGGCAATACCTAAGCCACTGGTAGTGTTACCCTGGGGGTCCACATCCACAACTAATACCTTCTTCCCCTCTTGGGCTAGACAAGCACCCAGATTAACACAGGTGGTAGTCTTGCCCACACCCCCCTTTTGATTGGTAATGGCTAATACTTTCGCCACCCATCTTCACTCCTTATGTCATATTGCATAATACCTGCTGTCCTTGATTACTTCTCTTTATCTCGCTTTTACTCCTGCCATAAGAAAGCTAAAAGGCCCGGTTAATTGTCCATTAACCAGGCCTTCCAATCCTGTTCAAAGGTTGTTAACGGTTGCCCATAAGCCGCCTGCAGGGCAACGGTAAAAGTTTGGCCCCTTCCTAAGGCAGTCAGGAGCTGGTTCACTCCACCATCCCCCATCCTTTCATAGAGGAAGCTAACCAGACTTAATGCTTCTTGATAAGCTATCGCTTCCGGTAAACTAGAAAAATGATCGGTCAGCTGGTCTAAACTATGGGGTGCCTCCCGCCAAGCTAAACCGCCTTCTTGCCAGACATAGCCCCGCAAGCGCTCTTCCCAATATTGGGCCATACCCTCACTGAACCAAACCGGATAGGATACGGCCACCTGATAATCCAACAAAAGGTGGGTCAACTCATGGACCACCGGCCCCTGCTGGGCATAGAAGGCTATAGCTTCATCCAAGTTCAAGTGTGGTTGCCAAGCTTGCGGTGCCAATAACTCCAATTTCCCCAAATAATAGGCCCCTAAGGTGGGAGCATAGCTACCCCCTAAAGCTTGCTGTAAAGCCGCTTGCGTCGGATGCAATCTTACCACGATCGGCTTAGGTGTAAAATCGGGTAACCAAGCCTGTAAATCGGCCAGCCCCGCTTCCAATAGCTCCAATACTGCTCGCCCTTCCTCCAATTCGCCGCTATACAGCAATTTAAAGTTCTCACTGCAGAGCACCTCCTCCGCTGCCACCAACGGCAGCCACCGGCCCACGGTGCGGACCGCCCTATGAGCCGGTCTAAAAGGTGCTACTAAGATCCCGACTAAAACTAGAAAAAGGAACCAGTCGACCCTCTTCCACTGAGCCATTGCTCCCACCTCCTTTCCCTATTAAAAACAAAAAAAGCACGACCAGGCGTGCTTTCTATTATACATTATGTAAACTAGCTTTGACCAGACTAGCGTTTGGCAATCCGAACGGTAACCGTTAACCAGTCGCCTTCTTCCTCTTCTGAAACATCGGCCTTAATACCCGCTTCCTTCATAAGGCGAGTGGCATCTCGGATAGTGTTTAAGAAAATACGTACGTCCTTAGGTATGAAACGGCGCAAGGGTTTACGAGCTGTAGCCGCCACTTCCTCCGCGCTGCTGCCGGCCAGATGTTCTTCTACTATTCTTTCTGTCTGTTTAACGTTTAGATTTTGCTCCATGGCAATTTCTGCCAGTTGTAACTGGGTTTGGGGATCTTTAACCCTTAATAGGGCCCGCCCCTGCCTTTCATTTAGCTTACCTGCCGACATCAGATTCTTGACCGCCGGCGCCAGACCCAACAGCCGTATTTTATTGGCTATGGTCGATTGACTCTTACCCAACCGCAAAGCCAGTTCTTCTTGTTTGATATTAAACTCCTCGATTAGGCGTTGAAAAGCAGCCGCTTCTTCTAAGGGATTTAAATCCTCCCGCTGCAAATTCTCAATTAGGGCCGCCTGTGCCACTTCCCGATCCGTATATTCTTTAACTATGGCTGGAATGGTCTGCAGTTTGGCCAACTTGGCTGCCCGCCAGCGTCGTTCACCGGCAATGAGTTCAAAAACTCGACCCAGCCGCCGGACGATAATCGGCTGGATGACCCCCATCTGGCGAATGGAGTCGGCCAATTCTTGTAGTTTATCCTCATCAAACTGGCGCCGCGGTTGATAAGGATTAACCTGAATGTCATCCAAAGGAATGCTGACGATTTGATCTTCTTCCGGCCCCGAATTTCCACCAAACCAACGCAATGCCATCACCCCTTCTCTTTCTCTATTCTGCCTTCAGGTGCTGCTCTCCTTCTCCATCTTTCTCCATTATAGCAACAATGGTCGCTTGGCCGGTATTCCGGGCCGGCGAGGATACTTACTAGGAGTGATTTGGCCCTTTCCTATGCAAACCAAAGTGCGGGCTGCCCCCGAAGGCAAAGTCCAAACCCGGGTTTTCGTCTCTCCTCCCCCTAAGATTGCGATACCGGACAGGGCTTCTTCCAATTCGCTGTCCATATCGGGCCCCTTCTGGGCTACAAAATAACCGCCTACTTTCACCAAAGGCAAACAGTATTCAGCCAATACGGCTAAACGGGCTACGGCCCGAGCCACAGCCACATCAAATTGCTCCCGCCACTGGGGCTGCTGCCCCACCACTTCCGCCCGTTCCACCATAACCCGCACCCGCTCCTGCAATCCTAACTCCTCCACCACGGTGCGGAGAAATTGCGCCTTCTTACCGATAGACTCCACCAACGTGATTCGCGCCTGGGGGAAGGCAATGGCCAACACCAGCCCGGGAAAGCCGCCTCCGGTGCCCACATCCACCAAACTGGGCCCCTGTTCCATATCTACAACCAGAGCTATCGATAGGGAATCGAGGAAATGTAACTCGTATATCTCAGGGGTGCTGGTGATAGTGGTCAAATTGACTCTTTCGTTCCATTCCTGTAGTAGGCGCCGATACTGGTCCAACTGGTCTAGGGCCACCGCCTCTAAAGCAATACCCATTGCCTGCGCCTGTTGCTGTAACCACTTCTGGTAATCAACCACTCTTATCCCCCCTACCTATGGGCCTTCAAAGCAATTAATAACACGCTGATATCCGCCGGTGTAACCCCCAGAATGCGGCTAGCTTGTCCCACCGATTGGGGACGATGTAAAGCCAGCTTTTCCCGAGCTTCCATCGATAACCCTGACAGCCGACTGTAGTCAAAATTGGCCGGAATGCGCTTTTCTTCTAACCGTAAGAAGCGTTCCACGCTTTCGTTCTGTTTCTTGATATAGCCGGCATATTTAACTTCTATCTCCACCCGCTGACGAACCATCACCGGTGCGGCCCCTATGGACTCGGGCAAAAAGGGCAGCAGGTCTTCTAAGCTCACTTCGGGGCGCCGCAATAGTTGGGCCACAGGCACTCCCTGGGTGAGGCCAGAAGTACCCGCCGCCTCCAGCAGGGCATTTAACTTAGCATTAGGTGAGATGGTGGTGTTTTCTAGGAGCTTGGTTAACTCTTCCATTTGATGCACCATCTGTCGATGTTCCTCGATGGCTTCATCACTGACCAACCCCACCTGCCATCCCTTTTCCCGGAGGCGGATGTCCGCATTATCATGACGCAAAAGCAAACGATATTCGGCAGCGGACGTGAGCATGCGGTAGGGCTCACTGACGCCCTTGGTCACCAAATCATCGATTAACACTCCGATGTAGGCTTCTGAACGTTTTAAGATTAACGGTTCTTGTCCCCGTAAGAGCTGGGCTGCGTTAATACCGGCAATTAACCCCTGAGCCGCCGCCTCCTCGTACCCCGACGACCCGTTGATCTGCCCGGCCGAAAAAAGACCCGCAATATCCTGAAACTCCAGCGACAACTGCAGCTGGGTCGGATCTATGTAGTCGTATTCAATGGCATAGCCGGGCCGCAAAATCTCCGCCCCTTCCAGACCGGGAATGGTGCGCAACGCCGTATACTGCACATCCTCCGGCATGCTGGTGGAAAAGCCTTGCACATACATTTCATCGGTATCATAACCTTCCGGCTCTACGAAAACCTGGTGACGGTCCTTATCGCGGAAACGGACCACCTTATCCTCCAGGGAAGGGCAATAGCGGGGCCCGGCCCCTTCGATTTCTCCACTGTACAGGGGAGCCCGATGCAGGTTTTCTAAAAACAAGCGATGGGTTTCCGGCGTCGTATAAGTGAGCCAACAGGACAACTGGCGGCCGTAACAAGCTGTAGGACCGGCAAACCCTACGGGCAAATCGTCCCCCGGCTGCTCCTGCATAACGCTGGTATCGATGCTCTTGCTACTAATCCGCGGCGGCGTACCGGTCTTAAAACGGCCCATACGAATACCTAAGCGGAGTAAATTCTCGCTTAAAGCTAAGGAAGGCTGTAAACCGTTGGGCCCACTGGAGTAATTAGTTTCACCCAAAATAATCCGTCCCCGTAGGTAGGTACCGGTGGTCAAAATGACGCAAGGAGCTAAGAACACCGTTCCCGTTTGGGTCCTTACCCCCTGCACCTGCCTATCTTCCACTAACACTTCATCCACCATGGCCTGCTTTAACGTAAGGCCCGGTTGCCGGTCCAGCACCCGCCGCATCCGTTGCTGATAACGCTGTTTGTCCACCTGGGCTCGCAGCGCCTGCACCGCCGGTCCCTTACTGGTGTTCAACATGCGCAATTGGATGCAGCACTCATCCACCGCCTTACCCATTTCGCCACCCAAGGCGTCGATTTCCCGTACAATGTGGCCCTTTGCCGGTCCCCCGATGGACGGATTGCAGGGCATGAGGGCCACACTCTCCAGGCTGGAGGTGAGCATCAAAACCCGAAACCCTAAGCGGGCCGCCGCTAAGCCGGCTTCACATCCCGCATGTCCCGCACCCACAACAATTACATCATATTTACCTGCCACAAAAGCCATTAGCTTGCATCCCTCCGCTACTTGCCGATGCAAAAACGACTGAAAATTTCCCGAGCCAAATCGGCGCTGGCCTTAAGGCCTACCATCTCGCCTAAACGATCGGCAGCTGCCTGCAAATCAACTTGCACCATATCCAAGGGCCAACCGGCAGCCACCGTCTCCCGGGCCGCCTGCAGGCTACTGGCCGCCTCCCTCAGCAGCTGCTCTTGCCTAGCATTAGCCACAAAGGGACTCTCCGGCTGTAGCACTCCCTGCACCACCAAGTCGGCCATGGCGCTACGCAATTCATCCAAGCCCTCTAGCGTGACGGCTGACACCTGAAAAACCTGCTCGGTAGCCAATTTATCCCTATCCTCAGCCGTCAACCCGGATGGCAAATCACTCTTATTAAGCACAATAAACCGACGCTGCCCAGCCACTACATCCAAGGTGGCCCCATCTTCCTCCTGAAGTGGCTGACTCTGATCAATAACCACGAGTACCAGATCCGCGTCCCGCATGGTTTGCTCCGCCAAAGCCACCCCTATTCTTTCCACCGGATCTTCCGTTTCCCGCATCCCGGCCGTATCCAGTAGTCGAATAGGAATACCGGAAATGGAAAAATACTCTTCGATCACATCCCGGGTGGTACCCGCAATGTCGGTTACGATGGCCCGCTCCTTCCCCACCAGCGCATTCAATAGGGAAGATTTGCCCACATTAGGTCGCCCCACAATGGCCACTTGTAAGCCCTCCCGTAGCACCCGGCCAGCAAAACTGGTGCTCAGCAAAACCTCCATCGCTTGTAAGGCCTTACCGATACCCTCTAACATCCGCTGGCTGGTTATTTCCGGGATATCATGCTCAGGGAAATCGATACTGGCGGCAGCGGTGGCCAGCAACTCCACAATTTGCTCCCGAATGCCCAAAACCCGCTGGGAAAGCTCCCCACGCAGCAGACGCCCCGCCTGCTGCAGGGCCGTCTTAGACTTGGCCTGGATGAGGTCAATTACCGCTTCCGCCTGCATCAAATCCAGTTTGCCATTAAGAAAAGCCCGTTGGGTAAATTCACCCGGCTCGGCTAAACGCACCTCCGGCTGTCGCAACAGCAGTGATAAAATCTCCCGCAGAATGAGGGCGCCGCCGTGGCTATTGACCTCTACAATATCTTCTCCCGTATAGGAAGTGGGGCCGGGCATATAAGAAACCAGCACCTGGTCTAGCATCTGTTCCTTTTCATCTACTATGTAGCCCAAATATAGGTGGCGGGCAGTAAATCGTTCTCGCTTTCGGCCTCGATTATCTCGAAAGACCCGGCGTAAGGTGGTTAAAGCTTGCGGCCCACTCATCCGCACAATACCGATGCCACTTTCCCCCGGGGCAGTAGCAATAGCCGCTATAGTTGACTGCTCCATTAAAATCCACCTCCCTACGGTGATACTATATTATACCCAAAAGAAAAACCCGCAGCAGCCCCATACTGCCCGGGTTTCTGGCTTAAACGTCTACTTAAGCGCAATAACTACCTTGCGATGGGGCTCCTGCCCTTCGCTGTAGGTAACTATCTGATTATCATGCTGTAAAGCGGTGTGGATAATACGTCGCTCATGGGCCTTCATTGGCTCCAGCATAATGCGGCGACCGGTACGTTTAGCCTTTTCAGCCAAACGATTAGCCAGGCGCAGTAATGTCTGCTTCCGCCGTTCCCGATATCCACCCGCATCAACAACTACCCGTTGCCGTACTTCCGCATTGCGATTATATACCACATTGGCTAAATATTGGAGAGAATCGAGGGTTTGCCCATGCCGGCCAATGATTAACCCGAGACTTGGGCCTTCTAAATCAACTTTTACTGCCTCATCCTCAGTCGCAATCTCTACTTCTACCGGGGAACCCATCCGTTCACAAACTCCCCGCACAAAATCTTCTAATATTTGCAGAGGATCGGGTTTAAGCGTAACTCTAACCTTGGCCAATTTCCCGCCTATAATACCGAGAAAGCCTCTACTCGGCTCTTCTAAAACTTCCATTTCTACCTGCTCCATGCCCACGCCTAATTCAGCTAGAGCCAAAGCGATGGCCTCATCGACGGTCTTACCTTGCTTTTCTACGCTTCGCATCTAGTTGCACTCCCTCCTCCAAGCTGTACTTTCGCTCCAACATCCGGGTAACAAGGTAATATTGTATTATGGTAAATACGTTGCGGGATACCCAATAAAGCCCTAAGGCAGTAGGGTAGCTGATGGATATATAGCCCATAAGAACGGGCAAAAACAGGTTCATCGAGCGCATCGCAGCCGCATCCTGCTCGCTGCCCTGGCTCATTTGCCGTTGTTGAAAAACTGTCGTGGCTACTGCCAAAATCGGCACCACCAGATATCCCGGATTTTGCCGTATTAACATCCAAAAAGTCTGCTCTGCATCAGGAAGGACTAGACTTAAGCCTAGAAAGGAGGGAGCCGAACTAAATATCCCCGGCTGTCTTAGCACATTAAACATGGCAATAATGATTGGGAATTGTATGAGTACCGGAAAACAACCGGCCGCCGGGTTTATCCCATGTTCTTTCCAGAGGGCTAACGTCTCTTCGTTTACCTTATCCGGGTCTTTATACTTCTTTTTTATCTCTTCTATCTTGGGAGCAATCAACTTCATCTTAAAGGAGAATTGCATCTGCCTTAAATTCAGCGGGAATGTAATAAGCATCACTACTAAAGCCATCCCAATAATGGCCAAGCCATAACTACCCGTTACTTCTACTAGGGCATTTAGTATGACGCCTAGCAAATTTGTTAAGAAAGCCAAATTTAACTCCCTCCTAACACCCTAAACTAAGGGATCATAACCACCTGGAGAAAAGGGATGACAACGGGCAATCCGTTTCAGCCCCAACCAAACCCCCTTGGGGACCCCGTACTTTGCAAGAGCTTGTATCATATACTCGGAACAGGTGGGACGAAATCGGCAGTTGGGGCCTAGGAGAGGAGATATAAAACTTCGATAAAGCCCTATAAGACCAATTAACCCCTTAGTTAACAGCGCCCCCATCCTGCCACAACCCCGCTTTTTTAGTTAATTTAGCCAAGGAATGGGCAATTTGAGCATAGGTGGCGTCGCGAGCAGCCACCCGCACAATCACTATCAAATGGTACCCGGGTTTAACCTGCTGCCTCTGGGCCCGCCACGCTTCTCGCACTAACCGCCTTAGACGGTTACGCCCCACACTCTTGGCCACTTTACGGCTAACAGAAATGCCCACCTTTACCCCCGGAATCGATCGCGGTAAATAATACAGAACCAAAAATCTATCGGCTACCGATTTACCCTGCCGATATATAGCGCCAAAGTCATTGCGCTTGGTTAGCCGTTCGTCCCTGCGCATGCTTTAGCCTCCCAATCTCTATAATCCTTAGTAAATTATACCACAATCTATCCGTGTCCATGCGAAAAAAAGGCCACGCAGTGGCGGCCTTAAGCAGATAGCACTTTTCTCCCTCGCGCACGTCTTGCCTTTATAACCTTACGACCATTAGCCGTGCTCATGCGCTTACGAAAACCATGAACCTTCTTACGTACTCGCCTATTGGGCTGATAAGTTCGTTTCACAGAGGTACACCCCTTTCTAGAAAAACCCTGCAGTATCTCAGCCATTATAGCAAATAGGGTGCCAGGAATCAATGCAAATCGGAAGAACTAAGCTTTTACACAGCTGTGGATAACTCTATCTACAAGCTTGTTAGTTGCTGTTAGTTTACATAAAACAATCTTAGTTCACATAAGTTCGCCGTCTAAAGGGGCCCTTTTGCGTAAAGCCTCACCTTTAGCCAGTTATTTATGGGTTAACAAGCTACTTTTTTATGTCTTTTATCCACCAAGTTATCCACAGCTTGTGGACAGTCTTGTGAATAACCTGGGCGAACATTTAATCGCATCAACCTAAACAAATACCCACAATGACAATATTCGCGTTAAATAGCAGTTATCCACAGATTTTGTGGATTGTTTGTGGGTAAATCCCCAAGTTATACACAAATATCTTGGCGTTTGTGGTAGAATTTATGTGCGACTTGTTGAAAACTGTCTAACCAAACGAGGGGGTATTAACAAGTGATTAACAAGGCGGGTTGCCAGGAAATCTGGGACGCAGCCCTTAATTTTTTGGAATCTCAGTTAAGTAAACCTAGTTTTGAGACCTGGATTCTTCCTTTAGAACCGGTTGCTCTGCACCAAAATACCCTCATTCTCCGGGTTGCCAATGTTTTCAATCGCGATTGGCTACAAAATCAATACGCATCCACTATTAAGGAATGCCTACAAGCTACGTCCGGTAGATCCCTGGAAATCAGATTTGTATTACCCTATGAGGACCTGGATGCTTTACAAGAGGAGATTGAACAGGTAACGCTGCCTACGGAAAAGGGCAGTAGCGATGACAACCCGGAGAATACCCTCAACCCTAAATACACCTTCAACTCCTTCGTTATTGGTGAAAGCAACCGTTTCGCCCATGCTGCAGCCTTAGCCGTAGCTGAAGCACCGGCGCGCGCTTATAACCCCTTATTTATTTACGGTGGGGTAGGGCTGGGGAAGACCCACTTGATGCATGCCATCGGCCATTATGTTAGGGAACACTACCCGCATTTGACGGTGGTCTATTTGTCCTGCGAAAAATTCACCAACCAATTCATCAGTGCCATCCAATATAAGCGCAGTGAGGAGTTCCGCAATCGCTATCGCAACGTGGACGTGCTTATGGTTGATGATATTCAGTTTCTGGCCGGTAAAGAACAGACCCAGGAAGAATTCTTCCATACTTTTAACGCTCTGCACGAAGCCAATAAGCAAATAATCCTTTCCAGTGACCGTCCCCCTCGAGAGATTGCTACGCTAGAAGAGCGACTCCGTTCTCGCTTTGAATGGGGGTTAATTACGGATATTCAACAACCGGATTTAGAAACAAGAACAGCCATTTTACGCAAAAAGGCCGAGCTGGAAAACTTAAATGTGGATAACGATGTACTCTTACATCTGGCCCGACGCATCAACAGCAATATCCGGGAGCTGGAAGGAGCCCTGACTCGCATTTATGCCTATGCCTCTTTCACAGCTCGTCCGATTACGGTGGAACTGGTCGATGAGGTCTTAAAAGATACTATCGCCGACGATGTTAAGAAGGAAATCACTGTGGAGGATATTCAAAACCTGGTGGCTCAGCATTTCGGTATTCGGGCCAGCGATATGAAATCTAGAAAACGTACCCGAGCCATTGCCTATCCGCGGCAGATTGCCATGTATCTCTGCCGTCAACTTACCGATCATTCTCTGCCTCGCCTAGGCGAAGCCTTTGGAGGGAGAGACCATACTACCGTCCTTCATGCCTGCGATAAGATAGAGAAGGAAATGGAGACCGATAAAAGCCTGGCGAACCTGATTGAAACCTTAACCAAAGAACTACGGTAACATGTTAAAATTGTGGACAAGCAAAGCAGCTAGTCCACAGGTTAAAGCACAAGGTAAGAAGCCAATAGGGACAGGCTGCAGGCCAGTTACCCACAGCATCCACAAGGCTTATGACTAATACGACTATCCTTTATCTTATTCTTGTACTTAAACAACCATACCCACACCACAGTAGAAAGGGGTATAAAAAATGTTTATAACCATTGATCGAAGTCTATTCTTAGAAATGCTGCAGACCGTAGGGCAGATCGTTCCCCTACGGCCGGTCATTGCTTCTTTAGCTGGTGTTTTTATACAAGCCGAAAATGACCAGGTGCGTTTGACTACTAATGATCTGGAACAAAGTATTTCTGTCGTAGGCGAGGCGGTTGTTAGTGAACCGGGAGAAGTGCTTATTCCGGCTAAGATACTAATAGAGGCGGTACGGCGCAGTCCCGCTGAAGAAGTGGTGCTTAAGCAGCTGCCAGGACGATCGGCTATTAACTTTCAAAGCGGCAGCGTGCATATGGAAATACTGACTTTGCCGGTGGAAGAATTCCCCGAGCTACCCCAGTTTTCTCTGCAACATAGTTACACTCTGCCCCAACCCCTTTTTAAAGACATAATGCGCCAAGTCAGCTTTGCTATTTCCACAGAAGAGTTAAGGCCCGTGCTTACCGGTGCTCTCTTATCTTTTAACAAAGAGGATGTGCGTCTAACCGCCCTCGATGGTTTCAAGTTGGCCTGCCGTTGGTCTACCTATCTTAAATCGGAGCAGGAAGCCCAGGCCATTATTCCCGGCAAGGCTATTCGTAATCTACTTAAATTATTAGGTGATACGGAACCTATGGAGATCGGTATTGGTGAGAACTACGCGGCCTTCGAGTTTTCGGGAGCCCGGTTAGTAACCCGACTGCTGGAAGGAAATTTCCCCGACATTCAGCAATTTATACCGGAGCAGTATCAAACCCAAATTGTAGTAGGTAGTGAGGAGCTGTGGCAGGCTATAGAGAGGGCGGCTTTAGTCTGTAAGAACGGGACTGCCGACTCGGTGAAATTTAACATTGGTGATGGGCAAATTGCTGTCTCCGCCCAGTCTATGGAATTGGGTAGGCACTACGAAACGATACCGATTCAGCATAAGGGCGAAGACTTGGAGATCATGTATAACATTAAGTCCATTATTGAAGTGTTGCGCAGTGCCCAGGCACCGGAAGTAGTCATTGATTTTCATGGCACTTATGGTCCCTGCATTTGCCGTCCGGTCGGTCAGGACGATTACTTCAGCTTATTAATGCCCGTACGTCTTACGTAAAGGAGGGAGGACAATGGGTGATAACTTGGTAAAAATTACAGGGGAGTATATCACCCTATCCCAACTGCTGAAGAAATTGAATTTCATTGCTAGTGGAGGCGAATGCCGCTATTTCTTGCAAGAAAACCTGGTTACAGTAAATGGAGAACGGGAACAGAGGCGAGGACGAAAACTTTATGCCGGGGATCGCCTTACTATCGCTGGCCAAGAAATAGTAATAGGTTGATTAGGCTATGAAAATTACCCAGCTTACCCTCCGAAACTTTCGGAACTACCAGCATTGCCATCTAGACCTTCACCCGGGACTTAATATCCTGGTGGGCCGCAATGCCCAAGGCAAAACCAACCTCTTAGAAAGTGTGTACTTTCTTTCCACCGGCAGATCCCATCGGACTAGCAATCAATATGATCTAATCCGTTGGGATACTACCGGGTTTTTCTTGCATGCCCGCATTAGTAAACGCAATTTAAAAGTTGAGCTGGATTTTAGCTTAAGCAGAGATCGACGACGCCAGTTGAAAATTAATGGGGTAGTGGAGAAGAAACTTAGTGCCCTGTTAGGAGTACTCAACTCGGTTCTAGTCTCCCAGGTCAGCCCCGTCTATTTATACACGCTGCAGCAGTATAACCGGGCCCTGACCCAACGCAACAATTTACTGAAGTCTTTCGAGAATAGAAGCGTTAACCGGGGAGTCCTGGAGACATGGAATGAACAACTGATCAAATATGGTGCCCGCCTAACCATTCTCCGTCAGAGGGCCCTTGCTGCTCTAGCTAAACACGCCAAGCCCAGCCTTTATACTATTTCCTCCGGCGAAGAGAACTTATGTTTGGTTTATCGGCCCTGGGGATATAAAATAGATCTGGGGGATAAGGAAGAAGAAGTAAGTGTCGCTTTTAGGGAAATACTAGAAAGACAGTACTACAAGGAGTTGCGGCGCAAGCAGACATTGGTTGGCCCCCATCGGGATGATTTTCAGTGCCTCCTGAATGGTATCGATGTGCGGGAATTCGGTTCCCAAGGGCAGCAACGCTCGGCAGTCTTAGCTATTAAGATGGCCGAGCTGGAATTTATGCATGAAATGACCGGCGACTATCCGGTTTTGTTATTGGATGATGTACTTTCCGAATTGGATAGCCGGCGGCGCCAGGCTCTGCTGGGACTAGTCGATCGGGGTGTACAAACCCTAATTACGGGTACGGAAGCCAGCCTTTTTACCGGCTGGCAGGACAAGTCCTTATTAATCGCCGAAATATCAAATGGTATAATAAGTATAGTCAACTAAAAGGAGGGGATACAAAAGTGTTCCTATCACTCGGTCCCGACCAATGTATCCCTAAGAAGGAAATAATAGGCATTTTTTCCACTTCTTCTTTAGAGAGCATTGCCACTGATGAGTTTATTCGCATGGCTAAAGAAGAAGGTTTCGTCATTGGTACCGCATCGAAAAAGATGAAATCCTTCATCGTGGCTGACGAAAACGTTTATTTTTCTAACCTGACACCACAAACCTTATGCAAACGGTCCCTAAACAGAGAGAGGTTGTCC
>JAMNZE010000144.1:0-2070 GCA_023622465.1 Bacillota bacterium
ACTCTTGCTGTTTGCGGGGCGTTGGCCCTGCAGCTAGAGGCCCTTTTGCGACAGCCCCTAACTCTGTTGCTGTTGCTGTAACTGGCGATATAAAATAGCTGCCAAACCCACATCTCCCGATTTGGCCATCTGTTCCGCCAATGCTTGCCGGTACATATCATCGTATATATCTCGTTGCATGCTTTCAGGGAAAAGACCGCCCTTCAGAGTGGGCTGCATTTGCTTGAGCAGGATTTCTAGAAAAACCTGCTCCATCCCTTGGCAGCTCTCCCAGAGTTGTTTCTGTTCGGGTGTCATCTTACTCACATCAGGGCGTAGATGATTTATGGTCAAATTCATATTACTGGCCACCTCCCCGCTGTGCCGGTGTGATAGTATCGGCGATGAAAAGGGCCAGCATTCCCCCTATGAGAGCGGTACCCAGTTGGGTGGTTCCGAAGGTGGCCACCGCCGGGGGAGGCAGTTGTTTGCCAAAGAGGCTTAATAAGTAATTGGTGGTCAGCACAAAAAAGCCATACTTGGCCAGGGCGCCCAAAAAGGCGGCCAGCAGGCGGTGGCGACGCTTAAACAAGCCATACACGATGGCCAAGGTGCTATTGGCTACCATGATAAAGGGCACCATGAAGGGTAGCCCCATAATGCCGGTAACCAGTGCCACCCAGGGTGTTAGTAAGCCAATGGCGATGCCGGCCCCCATGTCCACCATACTGACGGCCAGCACGATCACCCCATTAATAATGCTCCCCGTTATTAATTGGCCATAGGGACCCCCTAGGCGCAAGCTTTGTACTACTAAAGCTACAGCCAACAATAGGGCTGTGCGGGTAAGCCAACGGATAGGTTTTCTATCCTGCATTGCTCCACATCCTTCATAAGTTGCTCCCTTAAATACTAGGGGCAACCCGATAATTGCTGTCCATTAACGGCGCAGATTATTGGCCTGTTGTAACATCTCGTCGGAAGCTTGGATGGCTTTGGAACCGACTTCATAGGCCCGTTGGGCCGTAATCAGGTTAACCATTTCCTCCGGCTCACCGATATCCAGCCGTTCATCGCTGACGAATAGGTTGCCGCCGATAGCGCGCATGGCATGCTGGTTGGGGACCCGAGCCACACCAATCTGTCCCAAATTTCTAGGGGTATGCGAATTGCCACTAAAACCGGTCACATAACCGTTTTCATCGATTTCCACTTGACTGATGTCGTTATCAATACGGATCTCTCGCCCCCTCGTATCCAATACCGGATAACCGCTGGAGGTCACCAACCTACCGCCGGACACTTGCAGCGAACCGGAACGGGTATAGGCGATTTGGCCATCCATGGTTACGGCTAGAAAACCGTCCCCATTTAGAGCCACGTCCAGCAGTTGGTTAGTGTGTAACACCCCGCCATCGGAAAAATCCCTTATGGTGGCGGCTACCCGCACGCCACTACCGATCTGCAAGGTGGTTTCATTGGCCCCGGTACGGGGGGCTGGTAGTCGGGAATAGAGCAGATCTTCGAAAGCCACCCGGCTCTTTTTGAAACCGGTGGTATTCACGTTACTGATATTATTAGCGATATTATCCATGTTTACTTGCTGAGCAAACATACCGGTGCTCGCCGTATATAACGAACGTATCACCTCAATAGCCCTCCTTTAGTAGCTAATAGTACTGCCGCTGTCGGTTGGCAGTCTATTCGGGCCTCTGCACAGCAGTCCAGCCCGCTTTAACCTAGAAGCGTCCCACCTCATTAACCGCCTTATTTAGGGTGTCGTCCTGCATTTGAATGATCTTAGCATTGGTTTCGTAATGCCGCATAGCGGCGATAAGGTTTACCATTTCTCGCACCGCTTGTACATTGGCTTGTTCCAAGCGTCCGCCGGATTGACCAGGTATAGCCGGCCCAGTTGCTGACCGCTGGCGTCGGCAAGGGTCCCGTCGCTGGCTATCTGGAGACCGTTACTATCGCCGATACGCAGCCGCTGGGGTGCCCCCAGCGGGTTTTGACCTAATACATAGGCCCCGGCTAGGGTACGGAGAAAACCTTCGCCGTCAACCATTAGCTGGCCGTTACGGGTATAGG
>JAMNZE010000024.1:0-4868 GCA_023622465.1 Bacillota bacterium
CCACAGACGGCGCAGGTGCTCTTCTGCACCGGTGCTTCGAAAGGAATTACGCGCGAGGTGAATTTGGTAGTTTCTTTTATTTGTAGTTCGCAGGCGTCATCGCCACACCAGCCTAGCAATGCCCAGCCGATCAACTCGCCGGCGGCCTGCTTGTTGGCGATATGCTGCTCCAAGTCGGCCAAGGTCTCCAAGTCTAAATGGGAATGCTGGTCGCGGAAAGCAATAGCTTTGGCCAGCATGTTCTTTTGAATCGCCTGCAGCAACTCCTGCACACGGGTGACAGCCTCATCTAAGCTGACGCTCAACTTCTCACCGGTGTCCCGCCGTGCCAGTATGCACTGGTTATTCTGCACATCCCGTGGTCCCAGCTCTAGACGCAGCGGCACACCGCGCATCTCCCACTCGTTGAACTTCCAGCCCGGTGTTTCTTCCCGCAGGTCGGTCTTAACCCGTACACCGGCGGCCCTCAAGCCTGCAAAGAGGGGATCAAATTTCTCCATCACCTGCTCCCGCAGTTTGGGCGGCCCTACGGGTATCATGATGACCTGTACCGGTGCCAGCGTAGGAGGAAGGGCTAGGCCCCGATCGTCGCCATGGGTCATAATTAGGGCCCCGATGAGACGGGTAGAAACGCCCCAGCTCGTGGTGTAGACGTACTTCAGCTGGTTATCCCTATCAAGGAACTTGATATCGAAACCTTTAGCAAAATTCTGTCCCAAGTAGTGCGAAGTTCCCGATTGGAGAGCGCGGCCGTCTTTCATCATAGCTTCAATAGAATAGGTGTCGACGGCACCGGGGAAGCGCTCCAGAGGCGTCTTTTGTCCTTTGATCACCGGCATGGCCATTTCCGTCTCTGCAAACTCGGCGTAAATGTCGAGCATCTGTAAGGTCTCGGCCCGCGCTTCTTCCTCAGTGGCATGGGCAGTATGCCCCTCTTGCCAGAGGAATTCGGAGGTGCGCAGGAAGGGGAGGGTGCGCTTCTCCCAGCGGAAAACGTTGGCCCACTGGTTAATCAACACCGGCAAATCCCGGTAGCTCTGAATCCATTGGCTGTACATGTGGCCAATTATCGTTTCCGAGGTGGGCCGAATGGCTAGCCGTTCTTCCAACTTCTCACCGGCCGCCTCCGTTACCCAGGGCAGCTCGGGATTAAACCCTTCCACATGCTCCTTCTCCTTCTGGAAGAAGCTTTCGGGGATGAGCATGGGGAAGTAGGCGTTGCGATGGCCGGTTTCTTTGAAGCGGCGATCGAGCCCGGCTTGAATTCGCTCCCAGAGTTCGTAGCCGTCGGGCTTAAAAACTATACAGCCACGTACCGGCGCATAATCCATCAGATCGGCTTTTTGAATGGTGTCCAAATACCAGCGAGAGAAATCCTCCGATTGGGGGGTAATTTCCTTTACAAACTCCTTCTTGGACATTACTTTCACTCCTTGCTACAAAATCAATAAAATAAGCCCCGTCCGAAAGGGACGGGGCATAAGGCCCGTGGTACCACCCTGCTTGGCTAACCCAATAGGCTAGCCCGCTTTCCTTCTTGTTAACGGTAGAAAACCGGATGATTCATCATCATCAGCTCCAGGGTGGGAACATGAGTGTAAATGGTACCAACCTCTCAGCAAAACGGCCGGCTCTCTGAACCTTCACAAACATGCATTCCCCTTCATAGCCTTTGCTCATAACATTACCACGGCTAGCATCGGGAGTCAAGTTTATGGTTGTTGGTACCAGGCGAAATACCCATTATAGTCAACGGCACCGTAAATACCCCGTCCTTGGCCGGGACCCAAGTCCACAATTTTCTGGCGGCTAGGCCGGTTGTCGGCGTTAATAGTCCACAAGGCATTGGCGGCATAGTAGCGGATTTGGTGACCATCCTTGGACCAGGTGGGGCCAAAGACCTGACCGCCGGCATGAGCCAGTTGCTTTAACTGACCATTGGGGGCACGCAACCAGAGGGTGCGGTGGGCAACCCAATCGGCATACTCCTGTTTAGAAAACCCCCACACATCAAAGCCCAAATCGGGAGCTCCTACAAAGGCGATACTTCCGTCTTTGGGATTAATGCTAGGATCAAGGGCAACTAGTCCCGGAGGGTTAGCTAGTAACTCCACCTGCCCCGTAACCGGGTCAGCCAGGGCCAATTGTTTGTTAGCCCAGGCAATGCGACCCTCGCCCGCCACGGCCAGCAGTTGGGTGGCGCCGGTAAGCTGCAGCCAGTGGGTTTGGCAGAGGGTGGTTACCAGTTTTGTCGGTTGCTGTTCTTGGCCCTCTATCCCAGGGGGTAAGGTAATGGGCAAGCTGTATAACATCACGCCATCGCTAGCTATGGAAGCACTGTGGGCCGGTATCTCACAGAAAAGAATGCCGCCACCGTCGGGCCACCAACCGAGGATGCAAATACCAGCATTGCTGGCTTGTAAAAGTTGGTAACGTTCTTTTTTATGCACATCGATCAGGCTTAGAACATCACCGGCTTCCGCTGAAGAGGGGCCCAGACGGTAATTGTAGGCAATAAACTGGCCGTTGGGCGACCAGGTCAGTCGGTAAAGCCCCGGTGCCGGATCTACTTGCACCGGTTGGCCTCTTGTAGGTACCAGCCAGAGCCCATGGCCAGGCACGTCCACAGCCAAGTGGTTCGCTGTCGGTGACCAAACGAAGCTACCCTGCTCTACCGTGCCCGGCAATCCGGTTACTGGACGGGCTTTACTTCCGTCGCGGCGGACCAGCCAGAGAGAGCCCCTTTTGGTCTCCGGGTCGGTTACGCCAACATAGGCCAACCACTGGCCGTCGGCCGACCAGGTAGGCGCATAGGCGGGGCCTTGGTTGCTTACCGGGCGAACAACACGGCTACTACCTTCAGTAACATACAATACATCTTCCCAAATAAAGGCCAAATCCTCCCCGGCAGATAGAGCCGACCAGTTGATCTGAGGTAAAAGACGGTTCTTCTCCTCGTCAGTCGCTTGATCGCTTAAGTTGCGGTGACAGCTGGCTAAGGCCAGGTGGGTTTCTAGTAGCTGCTGAGGCCAGTCGACCCAAAGGATAGCGGTTAGCAGTAGTAATGCCAGTGCTAAAATTCCCCATTGATTACGCCGCACAAATTTCCATCTCCTTATCAACAATAAGTGGGCTTTGAGGCCAGCGTCTATCCAATAGACTTACCTTACAGGGGGACTTCTAAAACCCGTGTAGAAGTGAATTTTGTTAAGCATCGACTTATGCGCCGAGGGCGCAGGAATCGACCTATCGTTGTGGAAATCTGTAGTAACACCAAGTATTAGGGAGGGGTAGTATGTTTTTCGACCTGATCAAGGAGTACACAGAAATACCGGGGCCGGTGGGGCATGAGGAGTTGGTAGCTGCCCGCATGGTGGCCGATTGGACGCCCCTGTGCGAGCGGGTGTGGCAGAACAAAATCGGCAACGTGTTTGCTAAAGTGGGTGGCAGCGGTCCCAAATTGCTGATTACTGCCCATTTGGATGAAATTAACCTGTTGGTTAAGAGCATAACTGAAGATGGTTTTTGCTGGCTGACCCATGGCACCGGTGGCAGTGAGCCGACGGTAGCCCCCAACACCACCTATGTTGGCCAACCCGTACTGGTAAAAGGTACGGATGGTTATCATCCGGGGCAAATCGGTATGACCACGGGACACGTGCGAACGGCCGCCCAACGCAGCAAAGGGACCATCGACTGGGACGACTTCTTCTTAGATCTGGGCCTTAGCAGCCGGGCAGAAGTGGAAGCTTTAGGCATTCGGCCCGGCAGCCCGGTTATATTCGGGGCCGAGACCCGACGCCTGGGCAAGTACATTGTGGGTAAGGCCATGGATGACCGAGTAGGTTTGGCCCTCATGACCCAGCTGGCCCGAGATTTGAAAGGGCAAGAATTGAAGTACGAACTCTACTTTGCAGCCACCATTCAAGAAGAGGTGGGGTTGGGTGGCTCGCTGAACTTGGCGCAAGAGGTCAACTTTGATTTGGCCATTGCCTTAGAAATTGGCCTAGTGGGCGATATTCCGACCGTGAAGGATAGCTATATGCCCACCGCATTAGGCAAGGGACCGATTGTGGCCCACAAGGATGCCCGTATTCATTATAGTGAGCCGGTAGCGGAGCGGCTAATAGCCGCGGCCGAACGGCTACAGCAGCCATTGCAGCACGCCGTCTTCCACGGATTTGCCACCGATGGCGATTCGTTGATTCGTATGGGAGTGCCCACGGCGCTGTTTACCTTCCCCACTCGCTATACTCATAGCCCCTATGAGATGATCTGCGAGCAGGATGTGATAGCTATGTACGAAGTCATGAAGGAGCTATTGCTTAACGGCTAAGGTAGAGAAGGGGATGTCGCCCTAGTTTCGCGATAGCTCCGTAGTCTTTGTAGGCTGTGGTTACAAGAGCCGAGGAACTCTGCTGTGGCACTGGCTAGCGCCACTTACGCAGACTCCTCGGCTCATGCTGTTTATGGAGAGTGGGAGTTTAAATCCTAATGCAACAGCCTCTTTGAAAACTTTCTTAGCGGTTGTATGCAAATCGGGCGCAAGGAAAAGCTAGAAGTGACATTTTAGAGGTAAAGGAGTTGTGGTTGTTGTTTAAACACGATAAGAATCTCTTACATCAGGTCCGTGTTGAACGCCCTAATCCGCAATATGCTGCCATGCTCCAAGAACAACTTGGCGGCCCCCAAGGGGAGTTAAAGGCGGCAATGCAGTATCTCGCCCAGTCTTTTCGCATCAAGGACCCAGCTATTAAGGACTTGTTCCTGGATATCGCTGCAGAAGAGCTAAGTCACATGGAAATGGTTGCGACGATGATTAACATGCTCAACGGGCATGATGTAGACGCCACCAAGCAGCAGACTGG
>JAMNZE010000077.1:0-8359 GCA_023622465.1 Bacillota bacterium
CATCAGCCATAGTAAGCATCAGCAGTATACCTTGGGGTTTAGCCATCTCAACATGATAACCCCGTTCCTCCAAGTAGCGGGCCACCGCATAACCACTTTGCCCGCAAGCAGCCGTCAGCAAGTTAATTTTCAAGGGATCTTGCTGGTAGGCTCCCGTTTGCGGAGGCAACCAGTGCACTAGAGGCGTTTGTTGCTCAATAGCCGCCACCAATTCATTGGCTTTAGCAATGGCTCGGTCCAACCAAGAATGGCCGTGCAAACGTAATTCGTGCTGGGCCAAATCTAGGGACCCCAAAAGCAACCAGGACGGGCTGGTGGACTGCACTAGATTCAGCCGACTACGAAAATGCTCATCACTAAAATCGTCACTGAGGCGATGTATCCAAGCAGCCCCCGTAAGAGCTGGTAGTGTCTTATGGGCGCTTTGCACAACCCAATCGGCCCGTGTGCTTACGGCCGATTTAGGTAAAGCCGGATGAAAAGCAAAATGGGCGCCATGGGCTTCATCCACAATTACCCTACAGTTAGCCGCTTTAGCCACCTCAACCAATTGCTCCAGGTCACCAGTTACTCCTTCATAGGTGGGGTTCAACAGTAGAACCGCCTGCACCTTGGGATGTTCCTCCAGTGCGGTTTGTAGGCTAGCCGGTGCAATCCCCAGCTCATACCCCTCTTGAGATAGGGGCTCTATAAAGTGGGGCCATAAATCGCCCAAAATAAGCCCGGCCAGGACCGACTTATGCATATTTCGGGGGACAATCACTTCCGCCCCCGGTTCTGTGGAGGCCAAAAGGCTGGCAACCAAACCGGCACTGGAGCCGTTGGTAGTAAAATAGGTAGCCTTAGCACCATACAGAGAGGCCACCAACTGCTCGGAACGTCTAATAGGCCCATCGGGAGCGTGGATACTGTCTAGCGGGCCTACTTCCGTCTGATCATACTGCAAGGCGGCTCCTAACCAGTCGGATAAGAAACCAGCCGTTAACCCGCGCTTATGCCCCGGCATGTGCAACGACAAATTCTCCTGCTCAGCCAGCTCCCGCAGGGCGCTAACTATAGGGGTATAAGTCATTCTCCAACCACCTGCTTATTACCTTATTGTACCATACCGACTATTAGGCAAGCAAGGTTAGCCGCTGTCCCGCAAGTTGGCTTGCAAACGCCACAACTCGTCACTGGCGGGAGGGGCAACCTCCTCCACCGAACCATCGATTCTAATTAGCCGCTTAGCATCACTACTATGGAAGTGGCCTATCACGCTAACCGGAATGCCTCTATTTTGCAAGGCAGCCACCAATGGCTCCGGTTGGGGAGTAGCTAAGAGCAAGGTGCCGCTGGATATTAGCCGCAGGGGGTCAAACTGCAAATGCTCGGCTAATAGTTTGGTGGCCGGGTGCAATAGTAGGTTTGCCTCTTCTAAATCGAAGCCCAGCCCGGCGGCACCGGCCATTTCATAGGCAGCCCCTAGAACGCCTCCTTCTGTAACATCGTGCATGGCCTTTACTCCTAGGCGGTTGGCAATGCGGGCTTCCGGCACCACACTGATTTGCTGCTTTAGCTCCCGTGCTGCTATCCATAATTCTTCACCTAAAAGGGAGCGGGTAAGGTGGGGATAGTCCCAAGCTAGAATCGCCGTTCCTTCCAATCCCACATACTTGGTGGCCAGCAAAGCATCACCGGGCTGGATACTGGCACTGGTTGCCAAACTCTCCGCACTTACCCGCCCTATGACAGTCGTAGAGATGATGGGCTGATTAACGGCCGCCGTTAATTCGGTGTGGCCGCCAACGATTTCCACCGACACCTCTTGCGCTGCCCTTTCCGCATCGATCATAATCTCCCGTACTAGGCTCAAATCCGAGCCCGCCGGTAATAATAAGGTCAAGAGGGCTGCCACCGGCTCGGCCCCGTTGGCAGCCACGTCATTGCAAGAAACATGAATGGCTAGCCAGCCCGCATGCTTAGAGGCACCGGTGATCGGGTCGGTGGAGACGATACATAAATCCCCCGCCAGGTCTAGCGCCGCCGAGTCTTCCCCCAGGGCCCCCCGCAACAACACTTCCTCCCTACGTTTACTCAGACGATCAAATATCAACTGCTGCAGAGCAGCCGGCGTTAACTTCCCTACCTGCATAGTCATCCTCCTTGTCTTCCCCATTTTAGCATGCTAAAGAGGCAAAACATATGTATAGGCCATATTTTTGCAGGAAAGGGGGCTGAGATGTCCAAAATAGGAAAGGGAATATTATTAAGGAGGGATTGGTTTGATCAAGATCATCAAGAATGCCAACGTCTATAGTCCCGAACCAATCGGCAAGTGTGACATCCTGATTCTAGGCGAGCGTATAGCCCATATGGATAGTGATATCAAGGTCCCGAGTGGGTTGGGTGAAGTGGAAGTATTTGACCTGAAGGGAGCAACCCTCATCCCCGGTTTCATCGATCAGCACGTCCATATTATTGGCGGCGGCGGTGAAGGGGGACCGGCAACCCGCACCCCAGAAATTCAATTGTCACAAATCACCACCAACGGTGTTACCACGGTGGTAGGCTGTCTAGGAACCGATGGCACCACCCGTCACATGTATAGCCTGCTGGCTAAGGCCAGGGCTTTAGAGGAGGAAGGCATCACCACCTTCATTTATACGGGGGCCTATCAAGTTCCCACTCCCACCATCACAGAAAACGTGCGTAATGACCTGATTATCATTGATAAGGTCATCGGTGTGGGCGAGATTGCTATTTCCGACCATCGTTCTGCCCAGCCCGACCTGGCCGACATTCGCAAACTGGCGGCGGAAGCAAGAGTCGGTGGCATGCTAGGTGGCAAACCGGGGCTGGTCCACTTCCACGTGGGTGGCGGACCCCGCGGCATTGAACCGATTTTCGAGATTCTGGAGACTTCGGAACTGCCAATTCATATGTTTACGCCTACCCACATGAATCGTACACCGGAATTGTTGGCCCAGGGAGCCCGCTTCGCTAAAGCCGGCGGTAAAGTGGACATCACCGCCGGGCCTGAAGCCTATAAGGGAGTAATGCGCTTACTCAACGAATTTAATGTATCTATTGAGAATATCACCATCAGTTCCGACGGTAATGGCAGTATGCCCAAGTTTGATCAGAACGGCAACCTGATCGGGCTGGGGGTGGGCTCGGTTCGTACCAACTTAGATACCTGGCGCGACGTGATGATTAAAGGCCATGTACCTATGGAAGAAGCCTTGAAACTGCTGACTAGCAACGTGGCCAGCAACCTGAACCTAGAAGGCAAGAAGGGCTGCATTGCCCTGGGAGCCGATGCGGACCTGGTGGAGCTGACCGATGATTTAGAAGTTAACCGGGTTTGGGCCCGAGGCCGCCTGATGGTGGAAGAAGGGCGCGCCATTGTCAAAGGAACCTTTGAATAGCTCCATATCAAGTTGATTACAAAACTGCTGACAAGCTTGAAACAATATCCAAGGGGCTTTCAGGCTAAAAAACCGCTTGTCCTAGTTTTAGGGCACTCTGAAATGCCTTCCTCCCCAGCGTCATAATAGGCTTTAACTCTATACTAGAAGGCAAGCAAAAGGGGGTAAGGGCTGCAGGCTTGTGGTTTGGCTCCCTCTGGGCCCTCCTGTACCTTTCACTGGCGGCCCAATTCTTTGCCTATCTGGGGTAGCAAAAAGGCGGCTTCTAGCCGCCCCTTTTTTATGGGAGAAAGACGCCTAACTTGCCCTAGCTTCCGTTGCTACTGAACCAAACACCTACGATCCCCAAGCCCAAATTGCGGCTGAAGATAAAGGAAAAGGGAATGCGAATACCCCAGAGACCTAACCCCCCGATGTACATAGGCGCCTTGGTGTCGCCGCCGCCGCGCATGGCACCATTTAGTATGCCAGAAATAAGCTGGGGAATTTGTACCGAACCCATCAAACGCAAATAGATGGCCCCTAGCTCAATAACTTCTGGTTCATCGGTAAGCAAGGACATAATCTGGGTAGGCACCAACAAAAGCAGACCACCGGTAAAGACGGTGAGCACAATACCCCACTTGTTAATCTCCCGCACATAGCGGCGAGCCAAATCCAGCCGACCGGCCCCTAGACTTTGCCCCACAAAGGCAGTAGCCGCAATACCGAAGCCAGCACTAGGCATATAGGAAAGGGACTCGGCATTTAAGCCCAGCTGGTGGGCCGCCAAAGCGTTGGTACCAAAGGTAACGATCAACCCCATCATGATGATGGTTGCGGCTTGCCAAAATAGCTGTTCAAAGGCCGCCGGAATGCCAATGCCCAATATACGGCGCATCTCCTGCAGGTCGGTTTGCACCCGTTTTTTCAGGTTTAAGGAGATGACGGCCAAGGGGCGGGTGATAGCAAATAGAGCCAGTACCGCACCCACAGACTGGGATATCAACATGGCGATGGCAGCACCGATCATCCCTAAAGCGGGCGAACCAAAAATACCATAAATCAATACGTAGTTAGCCACTACATTAATTAAATTCACGAAAAAGGCAATCTGCATCGGGGTCTTGGTATTACCAGCACCCCGCAAAATGGCTCCCACCACTTGCATAACCGCCATAAAGGGCATACCCCAGACGGCGATTCTTAAGAAGGTGTAGGCACTCTCCAGTAATGATCCTTCCGGATTAAATAACAGTACTAGCCAAAATCGGGCCCTAGTCCAGATAAGGATTGTCATAAAGATAACCAAACCCAGGGCCAGCAGCATGGCTTGTTCTGCCGTGCGTTTAGCCCCTGCCCGATCATTGGCCCCAAAAGCCCGAGCCACTAATACGGTAGCTCCTGTACCTATTGCTGAAAAGAGACACCAAACAATCTGAGTAATGCGGGTGCTCAACCCTACGGCCGCCACCGCTTCGGCACCAATTTTTCCCACCATACCGGTAGCGACAATACCGACGAGCATTTGCAACACATTCTCAATAGTTGCCGGCCAAACCATACTGAAAATACGGCGGCGTATTTCAGACTGGGGAACGTCCGTCGCTTCTGCAGCCAACATTTTGTTATGCTCCATCCTCTGGCGCCTCCTTCTGCTGATGACGATGCACCTTCCATTTTATCACCTTATCAAAAACAATAACAGACTGCCATCCAATGGGAAGGGCAGTCTGTTATTGCTTTTATATCTTAATTACAGCCGATAGCGGGTAGTTTCTTCGCAGTATTCACAGGCATATTCGCGATTGGCGGCATCCACTAAGTGGAAGTTGGGCTCGGCATAGGTGTCCACATTGGTGACGCAACGGGGATTACTGCATTTGAAGAGTCCCTTCACCTTTTGCGGGATCCCCACCTTATGCTTGCGGATGATTTTCCCCCCCGTAATTACATTCACCGTAATGGAAGGATCTACTAGTCCGATCAGAGCTAGGTCGATATCCTTGATGTCTTGAATCTTAATAATGTCCTTGCGCCCTAAAACGCGAGAAGGCACATTCATTAACAAAACCACCGGGTGACCTAGCTCTGCTAAGTTGAGTTGGGAAAAAATCTTAAGACCGTTCCCTTGGGTAATATGGTCCAGAACGATACCCTCCGAAATGCTTGTCACCTGCATCATTCTAAATCACCCCCAACTGCAAAGCCATCAGCGCCATACGGGCATATAGGCCACACTCGGCCTGCTTAAAATAGATGGCCCGTGGATCGTCATCGACTTCATAGGCAATCTCGTTCACCCGGGGTAACGGATGCATGATAATCATATCCGATTTCGCCCCTTCCAATTTGCGAGCATCTAAGATATAAGTATCCTTCAATCGCTGATAATCGGCCTCGTTGAAAAAGCGTTCCCGTTGAATACGGGTCATATAGAGCACGTCCACATCGGAAATGACTCCCTCCAGGCAAGTTTCCACTTCCATTTGGGCACCGCTGGCTTGTAGCTGGCGATAGAGATGTTGCGGTAGGGTCAATTCTTCCGGTGAAATCAGGACCATTTTCTTTACCCCTAGACGCGCCAAGGTACGAATGAGTGAATGCACCGTACGACCAAATTTGAGGTCGCCACAAAAGGCTACCACCTGGTCGGCCAGCTCTCCCTTATAGCGGTGGATAGTCAGCAAGTCGGTCAAGGTTTGTGTCGGGTGTTGATGGCCGCCGTCCCCTCCGTTGATAAAAGGAATGGTAGCATATTGGGCCGCCAATTTAGGAGCCCCCTCCTTATGGTGGCGCATCACTGCAATGTCAGCATAATAGGAAATCACGCGGGCCGTATCTGCAATACTTTCGCCCTTAGCCGCTGAGCTGGTATTAGCATCCCCAAAACCGATAACGCTTCCTCCCATCCGCAACATGGCTGCTTCAAAGCTTAGACGGGTCCGGGTGCTGGGTTCGTAAAATAAGGTGGCGAGTATTTTTCCCCTACACAGGCCACTAAAGGAATCTATACCCACATCCATCATCTCGCTGGCCGTGCGTACAACCTGCTGCAATTCTTCTACCGTAAAATCGTCGGGGGCAATTAGAGACTTTCCACGAATGGCCATGGTGCTCACTCACTTTCTCAAACAAAATGCCTTCTCACCCGCAAAGGCAAGAAGGCACAAAAAGGCTCCAAAAAATCCTATATGCCAGCGCCTTCTTAGCCTCACGGGACCAAGTTTAAAGGCTCTTTTTTCTTCACAAGAGAATACCATAATGTCGTTCCGAGTGTCAATACGTCTGGCTTAAATAGTGTGGCACGAGCTACAGGATTTCTCTATACTTAGCCCTATCAAAAGATCGCCCTACGCCCTAAGCATGGTCGGTAGTCGTCGCTTCCCCTTAAGTGTAGGAACGGCTCTTCTCGACAGCCCCTAGGGGGCGAATAATCCCAAAGGGTGTGCTTTGTTTCGATTGCCCAGCCGGATTGTCCTCAAGTATGGCCTGCCAGGGTAACTTTTTCAGGTCCGGACTGGAGAGACCGATCACGTTCATACCGAGATCGTTGGCATCGACTATGGCTACCGGTGCACCTACCTTAGCTGCTGCCCGCCGACAGAGGTCATCCGCATCGGCCACACCTAATACCACACAACGGTTATACGGTGGAATTACATAGTCGGCCGGGCCATCGATAGAGCGGGCCTTGTGGCCAGCCACCCGGTAAAACCATCCCCGTATCCCAAAGAGTTTGCCTATACCACCAATCACGGCGGCTATCAGAATCCGCAGCACGCCCACCTCGCGAATAGCCATTTCCATCGTTTCCGGCATCCCTAAACCGATACCATAGGGCGCCTTATAGACGAATCGCACCAAAAAGCGGGCCAACCAGCTGGGTTTAATTTCATCCATGGGAATAGCCCGCCCCTGAGCGGCGGCCGCCGCCTTTTCACTGACGAAAATAACGTCCCCCGGTTCTAGTTCTGGCTGCACATAGCGGACCAGAAGGTCGCCGATGTCTTCACCCTTCATTATGGTATGGGTTTTTATCATGATGCGGAGATAAGCTTCATTACCTACGTGCACAATCGGTTCGTAATCTTTCATCGAGTACTAGTCCCCCTTAACTCTGGTCCAATACGGCTCTCTTCTAACCAATTGCCAGAACAAGCCCAAACTATACTTTATATTAGCTTAGCCAAAGTGAGCAAATCTAAATTAGCACCACTTATGACGCAGACCACATTTTCCACCGCCTCTGGCAATTGGGCCGCCAACAGGCCGGCCACCGGAACAGCTCCAGCCGTTTCCACGATTAGCTTCGATTCATGTAACAGCAGCTTCTGAGCGGCTAAAATTTCTTCATCGGTCACCTGCCACATGGGTGGATTAAAGCGGCTGATGATCTCTAAATTAAGACTGCCAGGGGTTCTCACCGCCACCCCATCGGCAACAGTTTCCATAGTTGACAGTGTGGTCTGGCGACCGGCTGCTAACGAAGCCTGCATACTGGCAGCACCCGTCGGCTCTACCCCTACTATCTGTACATCTATTTCGCTCTGCTCTTTTGCTACTAGAAGGCCGGCTAACATGCCGCCACCGCCCACAGGCACTACTACCATGTCCACTTGCGGCAGTTCTTTTACGATTTCATTAAAAATTGTACCCTGCCCCTCAATGATAGCTCGATGGTTGAAGCTGGGCACGTATGTATAACCATGTTGTTCCGCCAGCATCTGGGCATATTGCTGGGCCTCGTCGTAATCATTGCCATGCAGGACCAGGGTGGCCCCATAGGCTTTGGCCCGCTCTTGCTTAGTCAAAGGAGCCGATACGGGCATCACTACCGTACATTTAATGCCCCTTAGTTTGCCGCCTAAGGACATGCCCAAACCATGATTGCCACTGGAAGCGGTGATCACACCCCGCTCCGCCTCGGCCTGGGGCAGAGTAAGCATATAGTTCATGGCACCACGGAA
>JAMNZE010000041.1:0-5084 GCA_023622465.1 Bacillota bacterium
CGCTCTAACTTCAAGCCCCCCCTGCTCACGTAGGGATGCTCCTGGCCTTCTACTTGAATGTCCGCATCTGGAGGCACTCGGGTACCGGGCTTGTCTATCCGCTTACCGTCCACCCTAACTAGGCCGGCCATAATGGCTCCCTGTGCCCGCTGGCGGGAGTCAAAAAAGCCTTGTTGCACCAACATAATATCCAATCTTTCCTTAGTTGCCATGTTTCGTTTGCTCCAATTTTGCTAGTATACGCTTGCCAATAGCTTCGCCGGTTAACCCTAAAGATGCAAGCAACAGGTGCCTTTTACCGTGGGGTATAAAACGATCGGGGATACCAAACAACAGGGCTTCATGTTCCACCCCCGCATCACTGGCTGCTTCCAGTAGGGCTGAACCACAGCCGCCGGCCACAATCCCCTCTTCAATTACTACCGTTAGCCGATGATTCCCCATAGCGGCTACTAACTCCGAGTCGAGGGGCTTTAGGAAGCGCAAATCGTACACGGTGGGCTGCAACCCGGCCGTTAATAATTGGGCTTCCACTTGCTCCGTCACATCCCAGATGGTACCACAATTCACCAACAAGACATCCCTACCTGACCTTAGGCACTGGGAACGGCCGATAGGAACCGGCTGCGCTGGCAATAATGGTTCTCCGTCGGCAGTGCCCCGGGGATAACGGATAGCCACCGGGCCCGGATGCTCGCAGGCGGCAACAAGCATGTTCACCAACTCTTGAGCATTGCGGGGCAACATAATCGTCATATTGGGCATCTGGCGTAGCATGGCCATATCAAAAACACCCTGATGGGTTTCGCCATCGTCACCGACCAAGCCGCCCCGGTCAATGGCTAGCACCACGGGCAAATTGGGCAAGCAGACATCGTGGATAACCTGATCATAGGCCCTTTGCAAGAAAGTGGAATAAACGGCAAAGACGGGCCTTAAACCGGCGGCAGCCATGCCGGCAGCAAGGGTCACCGCATGTTGCTCGGCAATGCCCACATCAAAGAACCGATCTGGATATTTCTCTTGGAAAGCGTCAAGGCCAGTGCCGGTGGGCATAGCGGCAGTAATGGCCACAATCTGTTCATTTTTCTTAGCTATATCTAACAAGGTTTTGCTAAATACCCGGGTATAGGTAGGAACTGAAGCCTTAGCCACCGCCTCGCCGGTAGCCGGGTCAAAAGCCCCAACTCCGTGGAAGTGGTCAGGGTCAGTAACCGCCGGTCGATATCCCTTACCCTTGATCGTTTGGCAATGGACTAGTACCGGCCCCGGCGTCGACTTGGCAACCGTCAACATTTCCTCCAAGGCCATCAAATTATGGCCGTCCACTGGCCCTAGGTAGGTAAAACCCAGCTCTTCGAACAGCATACCTGCTACTAGCAGATATTTTAGACTATCTTTCAAACGCTCACTTATTTCCGCTACTCGGCCGCCCACCCGGGGGATCTTCTGCAAGAGGGCTTCAATGTCAGCCTTAGTTCGCAAATAGCCAGGGGCCGTTCGGACCCGAGCCAAGTAACGGGACATTGCACCCACGTTCTCGGCGATCGACATTTCATTATCATTGAGAACCACAATCAGATCTTTTCCCAAATCGCCCGCATGATTGAGGGCTTCCCAAGCCATACCCCCTGTCAAAGCCCCATCACCGATGACTGCCACCACATGATGGCGTTCACCGGCCAAATCCCGTGCGATAGCCATGCCCAGCGCCGCTGAAATAGAGGTGCTACTATGTCCGGCCACAAAATGATCATAACTACTTTCTGCCGGTTTTGGGAAACCGGACAACCCGCCAAATTGGCGCAGGGTACTGAATTTGTGATATCGCCCGGTAATCAGTTTATGGGCATAGGTTTGGTGACCCACATCCCATATAAGTTTATCCTGGGAGAAGTCAAAGGTACGATGCAGGGCCAGAGTTAGTTCCACCACTCCCAGGTTAGAAGCCAAGTGCCCCCCATTCTTGGCCACCACCCGCACAATTTCTTCCCGCAACTCACGGGCCAAAACCCGTAACTGGGTGGGAGCTAACCGCCTGACATCGTGGGGGGATTTTATTGTCGGTAAAATAGCTGTCACTAATGATCACAACCTTTCTAGCTGCGGCTCAATACAGCCGCCAAACAGCAATAGCCGCACCTAAAATGGCTCCCACAATTACCTCAAAAGGAGTATGCCCCAATAATTCTTTTAAGCGCTCTTCTCGCAGAGGTTTATTGGCAGCTAACTCGTTTACTATTTTGTTTAGTACCCGAGCCTGTTTGCCGGCAGCCCGGCGCACTCCCGCCGCATCGTACATAACAATGAGGGCAAAGACTAGCGTTATGGCGGTAATTGTACTAGTCCACCCCTCCCGTAAACCAACCCCTGTAAACAAGGCCACCACTAGAGCTGAATGGGAGCTGGGCATACCACCCGAACCAACAAATCTCCCCGCATTAAAGCGTCCTTCCTGGTGCCAAAAGAGTAGAGTTTTCAGCACTTGTGCCACTAACCAGGCCAGCAAAGCTGTTTGTAACACTTCGTTATGGACTATCCCCAGGAAATTTTTGTCCGTCATAAATAACCCCCTGCTAATATTCACGCTCAGCCAAGAAGGCGGCTAGGCTCCTCAAGGGAGCAGCATCGGAACCAAAGGCGGTCAAACTGGCGGTAGCCTGCTGCAACAACTCCTCCACCCGCTGCTTTGACTTAGCCGTACCGTGTACGGCTGGATAAGTCAACTTGCCTAGGGCCTCATCTTGGCCAATTTGCTTTCCGAGCTTGGCGGCATCGCCATAGATATCTAGTAAATCGTCGGTAATCTGAAAGGCTAAACCTAAGGCGTGGGCGTAGTCGGTCAAGGCTGTCAGCTGGTCCGGTTGAGCACCGGCTAGAATTGCACCAGTACGCACGCTGGCGACTATTAGGGCTCCGGTCTTGTGCTGATGGATATACTGCAACAACTGGGCCTGATCGCCCTCCTGTACTCCTTCCTTTTCCCATAGGATATCGGCGGCTTGACCACCAACCATCCCCTGCCCTCCGGCAGCCCCTGCCACCTCGGCAACTACTTGTAGCACCTGTTCTGCAGGAAAATAGGTCAATCGCTGGGCTAGCACTTCAAAACACAGGGTGAGAAGGGCATCCCCGGCCAAAATAGCCATACCTTCACCAAAAACCCGATGATTGGTTGCTTTCCCCCGCCGCCAATCGTCATCATCCATGGCCGGCAAGTCGTCATGAATCAGCGAATAGGTGTGCAAACATTCAATGGCACAGGCCGCCGGTAGCACCTGCTGAATAAGCCGCCCCCTACCAGCAATAGCCTCCGTCGCTGCCAGAACTAGAATAGGCCGTAAGCGTTTCCCACCGGCCATCAGGCTGTAGGCCATGGCGGCGCGTAGTTTCGCCGGCTGGGGAGCGAATTCATCTATTATACGTTCCAATTCAGCATTGATCAGTTTCATCTGGTGGGCCATATAGGCCTTGAGATCAAACACCAATACTAGAGCCTCCCGCCGGGGCCATGGCTTGCCGAGCAAGCTTCCCCTCCTTATCGGTCATTAACAACTCTACCTTTTGTTCCGCTTCCGCTAGTTTCTCTTGGCACTGCCGCAGCAGATTAATCCCTTCAGTGAATAGGCTTAAAGATTCTTCTAACGACAAGTTTCCGTCCTCCAGCTTTTCTACGATGGTCTGCACCTGTTGCAGACACTCTTCAAAACTCATCTGCTTCGGCTGTGTCATTGGTTCTACCTCCTACTGAAATCACTTGACTATAAATACGCCCTTGGTTAACTACCGTTTCCAACATATCTCCAACAGCCACTTGCTGAGGCTGACGAATGACCTCACCAGCCTGATTAAGGGTAATCGTGTATCCTCGGGCCAAAACTGCTAAAGGGCTAAGGGCATGGAGACTGGCAGCACTAGTCTGAATTTGCGTAGCCCACCACTCCAATTTGTCGGTCATAGCCCGCTGCAATCGTTCCTGAAAAATATCGAGGGTTTGAGCCATATTTTCTAATTTGCGCTCCGGGTTGTGTCGTAGCAGACGGGCGCTAAGACTATTGGCCCATTGGGTCCGGCGTAATAAGCTATTCTGCATAGTGGTCAGCAAACGATTTTGCCAGGCACTAAGAGCCTGTTCCAACTCGGCCAAAACCGGAACCACCACCTCAGCCGCAGCGCTGGGAGTAGCCGCCCGGTAATCGGCCACAAAATCGGCGATAGTGAAATCGGTTTCGTGCCCAACGGCCGAGATTACCGGTTTAGGACAGTTATAGATAGCCCGGGCCACCCGCTCATCATTAAAGGCCCATAATTCCTCGATAGAACCACCACCGCGGCCTACAATGATCACATCCACTTCCGGAACCTGCCCCAGCAGTTCTATAGATCTAACAATGCTGGCAGGAGCCTCCACGCCCTGAACCACGGTGGGTGCCACCAAGATATTAACCCGAGGACAACGCCGACCGATGATACTCAACAGGTCCTGCAGGGCCGCGCCCGTAGGCGAAGTGGCAATACCGATGGTCTGAGGAAGAAAAGGTAGGGCACGTTTACGCTCCGAATCGAAGAGGCCCTCCCGTTCTAACTTTTCTTTGAGTTCTAAAAAGGCTATGTATAGTCGGCCCTGGCCAGCAGGGCGCAAGCTGTTGACGTATAGCTGATATTGACCATCCCGTTCGTAAACACTGATGTTTCCCTGGGCTATTACCCTCATACCTGCCTGAGGGCTCGCAAGTAATTGGTAACTTGAGAAACAGAAAACAACCTCTGCATTATCCACCCTCCTTGTTAAAAAGGTATTGAGAACGGGCCAAGTGGGCAATACCCACCGCATTGTCGGTGCAGAGGCGACGTGGGGCGAAATGTAGTTGCAAGCGTCCAGCCAAACGATGCTCTAAACGCTGGCGGATAAGCCGGTTACTCATCACACCGCCCACCAACAATACTTGCGCTAAGCCCTGTTCATCGGCTGCCCGTCTTAAGCTTTTCTCCAATGAGTTGGCCACTACCCGCAGAGTAGCGAAAGCAATCTCAGCAGGAGATTCCCCCTGTTCAATCAGGCGCAGAGCAGCAGAACAGGGGCC
>JAMNZE010000013.1:0-4676 GCA_023622465.1 Bacillota bacterium
TTTTCTGCGGCCATATGTGCGCTGTACGAGAGGCTTACTCGGCCCCCTATAGATCCGCAAATAGATTAGTCAACTCAGCTAAGTGCTGCAATAGCTTTATAACCTAATACTCCCAATCATCGGCCTTATAGCCGTGCACAGGAGTGTATCCTTGGCATTCTTGCAGCAGGGATGACTTTACTACCCATCCCCGCACTATATGTCCTGGCCTCCAGACAGAAAGTCGGAGCTCTTACCCACCAAAAACCCCTGTCATAAGAGACTTTACCAGCACAATTACATCTGCCGGCCCCTACCTCCTGTTACTCTCCGAAGGCTTAAGGTTGGGGCCTCGTTTCATACCCACGGCGAATTTCACAAAGCCGCATTGCTCGTAGAAGGGCACCAGAGGTTCTTCGCAGAAGAACTGGACGTGCAGTTTGCTTTGCTGACAGCGACGTACCAACTGTTCAGTTATGCGGGTACCGACTCCCTGATTGCGATATTCCGGGTCAACCCCTAGGCCGCAAAGATAGGCATTAATCACGCCGTCGGAAACTACCCGGCCAGTGCCGATAAGTCTATCCCCATCATAGACGTACAGTACGTACCAGCTACCTTCCATGGCCTTAGCCAGCTGTTCCGCATCCAGTTGTAGAAATTCCGCCCAACCCAACCGCTCATAAAGTTCGTATAGGTCCAGCGGTGATCTCAAGTTTTCTGTGTAATTCTTCATCCCCTCTTCCTCCTTGCCATGACGGTCGCCTAGCCCCATTATCTCGAACTTAAAAGCTACTGCCTAGGGGGTAAGCTCCTTTATGAGAGAAATAGTCAGTATCACAGAACGGTTCAATAAAATTCGGCAGGAGTAGTCTTGCGGAGAGAGAAAATAGAATACAAATAGACTAGCAAATTCTTACACCCAGAACCTCACACGAATTGCTATAGGGAACAAGTTTCCCATGTCTGGAGGTATGGCAGGTGGCAAAGGACAATTTTGGGTTTAATAGGAAACTTGGGTTCGATTGCCTAGAGATGACTCCAGAAGCCACCCTTTACTCGGTTCCCGGTGTGGCGGTGCTAATCGCCAACATTCCCATTGAATTTCCTAGTGGGCAGCATAGCCATGCGGAGTATGAATTTGTGGCCCCCCTTAGCCAAGACATGACCGCTAGCCTTGAGGGCCAGCCCATCACCCTAAGGAAACGTCAATTGCGGGCCTTTAACCCCTGGCAAAGGCATGGGGTGAAGAGCGCCACCAAAGTGGGCAAATTTTTCGGGATCATGTGCGAAAGAGCATTCCTAGAAGAACTGGCAATGGAGGCCTTTGGGCAAGCTGATGTGGTGTTTAGCAACCGCGAATTTGCCTTTAGCAATAAGATGCTCTTACTTCTAAGCCTGTTGGTGGACGAAGGTATTGCCAAACCGGCAGGACATGAAACAGTCCAACAGCATCTCGTCAGCATGCTGATGACGGAAATAATCAGATGTTCGGAGAACAACATTAGTAACTCGCAGGCAGTAAGCGCAGAAAGGGCGGGCATAAACCGGGCCCTTGGTTTCATTGAGTCCCACTTTATGCATGCATTTTCAGTAGAAACCTTGGCGGCGGAGGCCGGCTTAAGCTTGTCGCATTTTATCCGTGCCTTTAAATTGCATACCGGCAAGACGCCCCACACTTACCTAATGAATTTCCGCATAGAAAGGGCTACGGAAAAACTGCAGAATAAGAAACTACGCATCACCGATATAGCTTTGGCCTGCGGTTTTTCCAATCCGGGGCATTTTACCACAGTTTTCAAGCGCACCATGGGAGTTACACCAAGCGAATACCGCAAGACATTGTTATGAGTTATTACTAACCTTAGCCGAGGGCTAAGGTTTCATATTTTTACCAATAGCAATTTTGTTGCAACTTAGCAATAAACAAAAAGAACCTTTTCCCTTTTCATGCTAGCATTTTCTCAACCCCAACCTCATTGCCAAAGGATGTGATTTCTTTGGATTAGGTTCTACTCAAAACAGGAGGTGTTTTGTTTGCGAAGGTTGAGACGACTGCTAGCACTATTGCTCACGTTGGCTCTTGTGACCCAGCCCCTGCTGCCCTCGGTCGTAACGGCTAGCCCGCTGCAAAGGGGGGAGGTTGCTCTCGCTGCCTCGCCCGTGGCAGACGCTGAGGAACCGGCTCCCAAGAGCGGGCCTCCCGACGCAAGTGACCAAGTGCCCGATCCTGAACTACCACCCCCAGAGGAAGAAATGGGAGACCCGCCCATTGCGGAGCCGGGTAGCGAAATCCCTAGCGAGGAATCTGACGCACCAAGCGACGGGGGCCCTAGTGAGGGACACGATGAACCGGGTGACGGCGTCCCTAGTGAGGAAGAAGCCCAAGAGCCTGGCACAGAAGAGCCGTCACCAGAGCCCGAGTTGGAACCCGCCCCTGAACCAGAGCCAGAACCCGCTCCCGAGCCAGAGCCGGAGCTGGCGGAAGGGCCCAATCCGATGCCCCAAGAACCGGATACTCCGATGGAAGAGCCCGGTCCAGCCCCTCAAGACCTGGAGGAGCCGACTGAGGATGAGTTGGGCATTGACGGTGCAGCAGATTCGGGTCTAACGCTAGAGATCAAAGCACCCGACGGTTCAATACCAGAAAAGGTAACACTCCACCTCTATCGACGTATGGCGGAAGACGAGCTAGACTACGACCCCAACGCGCCTTACGAGGAAGTAGACTGGACTACCTCGCCTTACAAGACCGTTTGGGACGGTTTTGTGCATATCCCGGGCAACCTGGCTTTAGATTTGCACACCTATGTGGCGATAATTCAAGGAAGCTTTGATACGGGAACTGAACAAGCCGATTTTATCTATGTCCGGACACTGGAAGCGCCTGTTAATACGGTGATCGACGGTGCCAACACTTGCCCAGCTAGTTTCACCATGAATGGTGCTTCCGGGCAGGCCCTTCCTTGCCCCAGCTTCATCCTGCGGCTGAAGGACGAGGAGGGCGACCGGGTAGCAACCATGCGGCTCGAACCTAGCCTGGAATCGGTTCGGCTCCTTTATCTGGACGAGGGGCTGTACGACGCCTACGGGATATGGAGCCCGGGCCAAGCAGCAAATTTCATTTACCCGCTGCCTGAGGAACTGATCGATCAACCAGCCTATTTCCTGAGGCAAGAAGATCTCATCCTGACTGCAGCTAGCTCCCACGTTACATTTACCGCTGCTAACACCGGCCACATGATCAGCCGGGTGTTCTATGATAACGGCGAAGAGCCCAGTAGCGCCGGTATCGTCATTTACCTGGACGGAGAGGACATTGAGGATGTGGTTGATGGGGAGTTTGGTGATGACTACTGGTCCCTAACCTTTCCTGGTGAACTGGTGCTATCGCCAGGTCAATATGACATCTATAGTACTGTTTCTGTCTCTCGCTGGGACTACTCTTTCCGTCGCAAAGACTATGAAGTGCTCCCAGATATTTTCGAATATAACTTTGGCGGACACTTTACCTTTACCGCCGAAGTTCTCAACTCTCCTATCACAGCAGACCAGGACCTGACAATGTCCTTTAGCCTTGAGGACGGCTATGGCAATACAGTCACCAGCATCTACGAGCCAAGCGGTGCCTATGGCCGCAGACTCGTGGACATTCAGATGGTGACCTATGAGTCTCTTGATGACGAATACTACACTTACGCCGGCAATCCGCAACAATGGCCTTATCAAAACACCATCAGCAAACCTACTGGCAGAGAAGCCGGTGATTGGTTTGCGGCGCTGGGAATGAAACACGGTGTTTTAAGAACCAGCAGCTCTGATCAAGTCCATACCCCCTTGGTCCCGTTTACTGTTCTGCCCGTCGAGTCCGACCCGGTTGCTGGCCAGACTATTCAGGTCTACAACTATGACAATAGCGTAGCCCCAGCCGGTCTGGGCGACTTCAATCTATATGCGCTCAAGGCCGATGACGACGGCAACAAATACTGGAACTTAGAAGGTGGGTATAAGACTGATGACGCCGGGAAGATCTATATTCCCCCCGATCTTGAACTATCTCCCCACGGGAATGTCTTGACCTACCATGATGGCCCCTGGGACCAACGCCTCTTCTATTGCAGTGAAGCCTTCACAAAACTGGAAGACTTAAGTAAGGAGATCAGATTAAACGAGTGTTCTGTTGAACTAGAGTTAAGAGTCAGAGGCGAATCGGCTTATGCTCAGCTAGTTGCGTATCAGTCTGGGAAAGATGATGATGCGCTCTATAACCTAAAATGGATACAAGGCCACAAGCTTTTCGTCACACCCGGTTACTATGCTTCCTATGCAACAGCCTTCGATGGGGAAAAAGGCCAACCCTGCCTCTGGATCGGCCCAGCTCAGTTTATTGAATCGTCGGGCATCGTTGAGATGGGAACGGCTGACCCCGCTACACTGACCATCTATGTAGCCGACGGTTACAGGCTTTACACCGATTACGATTCCTCCATCACTCACGTGGATACGGGATTTAATGAATATATATATCCTGATAAATACCCCAGTATGCAGCTCATGCCCGCCAGCTATTACGCCTACACCTGGGTGGCACGGCCCGATCCAAATAATGACCCGGACTCAGGTGATGGATATCAATGGTATTACGGCATCAGCCTAGCTAATGCAGGACGGGAAATGCTACAACTCTCCGCTAATGA
>JAMNZE010000131.1:0-6105 GCA_023622465.1 Bacillota bacterium
ACCGTGCTTATAGATGGTGACGAAAGCTCCCGCGCGGGCTGGCAATGAGGCCGGCAAAGAAGGCAACTGGTCGGGCACACGGCTCGTTTGCACATAGCTTTCCACTACCCTTCTAGCCAATTGCACCGGCGGTGATTCGGCTGCCCTTTGCCGCTCGATGGCGGCCTGTCGCTCAGCTAAAAAGGTATCTAAGTAGAACTTGCCTTGCCCGGCTGCTACTTGTCGTGTAGCCACCAAATAGCCAACTCCCCAAGGAGCCTCGTAGGAAAGCACCCGATAGCTTCCAGCCAAACCCTCAAAACAGCCCAGAAAGACCGCCAGCGGCCGCAGCCCACATTCACCGGCCACGGTAGCCAATTCTTCTAAGGCAGGCAAATCCTGCACCCGTTGAGAGCGAAGTAGTTCGGCCACCGCCACGTCAAAGCGCTGGGCTTCCGGATGGTATCCGGCGGGCGCCTCATCACTGAGACGATGGGATAAATCTCCACTACCGATAATGGCTACCCGCTTCCCCGATGCTTGTACGGCCCGCTGTATAGCCACCCCCAGAGCGTAATGCTCTATGTCCAGCCGGGACGTAAGTCGAAATTGCCGTTTAAGGCGGGCGGTTAATCCCACCAGAGGCAACCCCTGGGCCCCACTTTCCTTGATGATAGCTCTTGTCAGATCCGGATCGATATCTACCCTAATCTGCTCCTCTTTAGCCCCAAAGGCGGAAAAGTCGCCTTGTATTACCGGCTCGGTTTCTACGGTAAAGGCATCGGCGAAGAGGGGACCATGGGGGCCACAGACGATAACCGCATCGGGACACAACTCGGCTACTTCCTGGGCCGCCTGCCGCATGCTACTGATAGTGGCAGCGGCCAATTTTTCTTCTCCTCGGCCGACGGCGGGGATGATAATAGGTGGATGGGGACTGTACCAACCACCAACGATTTGTCCTGACATTGGCTTTCCTCCTTTTCTAAGCCAACCGGCCTCTTCTTTGCCTGCACAAACTCTTTAACCACATAGGGCGAAGTACAGGCGGCCAAAAGGGCTGTGTAATTGAGACCGAAACTAAAGACCTGGCCCACCTGCACGTCCTCCGGATAGTCGCGCATATCCAAAATCAGGTGATCGCTGCTGGCGCCTAGTACCCGTACTCCCGGCTCTAAAGGTACCAGCCCCTCCGGGTTAACGTCTTGTCGCCCTAGAGCTAGTATAACTCGACGGCCGGTCCCCTTGTCAGTAAGTTGGAGGGTATTGCCGAAGGGATTTTCCCCAATGGTACCGATGGGCTGCCAAGGTTTCTCCTTTACCTCAATAGCCACCGCTTGCAGAGTTACCGTATCGGTGAATAAGCCGGGCAGGGGGCGATTTTTACTCGTTTCCCGCCCTAGAATTATGGCCTCTCCCAGGCGCAGGTTATTGATTCCCTTAGGCAGCTTTCCCTGCCGCAACATTTCTAATGAGCTGGAATTACCGCCGGAAACGACTTCACACTTCGCCAAACCTAAACGCTCCAGCTCGGTGGCCAACTCCACCAAAATACTCAGGTTGTTAGAGTCGGGAAGTACACCATTGAGACAGGTCAGATTGGTTCCTATGCCGGCGATGCGTATTCCCGGCAAATCTACCGCCTGCCGCACAAAGCCTATCACCTCATCGGGCCAAAGGCCCTCTCTGAGATCTCCCACATCCACCATTAATAGAACCTTATGTTGCTTACCAGCGGCCGTGGCGGCCCGGCTTAAAGCCTGTAGCGTAGTCAGTTCACTGTTTAGGCTCCAATCGGCGTACCGGACTACTGCATCTGCCTGGCGGGGATCGGGCAAGCGTAATAATACCTTTTCCGCCGCCGGTAGCCGGGCCAGATTCTCCAGCCGCGAATCGGCCAAGGTAGTAATACCAGCAGCCAGCAGTGCTTGGCCCACGGCCGGGGCACCGCAGAATACTTTGGTGACGGCCCAAATGTTGACCCCCCAAGGGTTAGCCAACTGTAGCAGGGCTTCCGCATTATGGCGCAACTTGTCCAAGTCTACACGCAATAGGGGATACATTTCCTACCACCTCCCAGCTAGAGTTCGGTTCGTTCGAAATCTCTAGGAAATGCCTAAGCTGTCGTACATGAGACGCAGTGCCGCCTGCGGATAACGATTGGCCAATACGCCCAGGGCGGCCAGGTTATAGTGCTTGTCAATCAAAATATCTACCGGCCCTGAGGGTAAGAGCGCCTGCCCTGCCGGTCGAGCCAAAATATCTGCCAGCAGTTGCTTGGCATTAGGTAGCTGGGTTAATGGCCCACCGGTGCCAAGCACGTAGCGTACATTAGTTAGATCCTTACCCTCGGCGATGGTAGAACGCCCCTGGGGGCCATAGAGTTGTTTCAAACGGCCCGCATGTCGCTCCAGGGCGGTGCGAGCCGCCTCGCAAGTAAGTTCCTCCAGCAGGCGCAATTCTTGGGCAGTGGTGGGGATGGGTGACCAGTTGGCCAACAGATTATCCACCGGGTCACCGATACGGGCGCTTAACGCCTGCTTACCCATGCGTTCGGCCACGTGGGGAGCATTAACATATACCCCCAAATCGCCCTCCACCGTCCGTTTAGCCAAGGGTTCGGGATGCAGTAACAGGCGGTTAATTTCATCGGAACCGGGCGTTACCGAATGCACGTCGGTGGTGGCTCCGCCCACATCTATGACCAATAGATCACCGATAGCTTCATACAGGAGTTGGGCGGCCAGTAAGACGGCGCCCGGGGTGGGTAAGATTTGCCCGGTAACCATCTGCCGGATCTTTTCCATACCGGCCGCATGGATTATGTGTTCTTCAAAGACCTGCTGGATAACCTGCCGCGCCGGCTCCACGTTGAGCTCATCGATAGCTGGATAGACGTTGTCTACCGTATAATAGAGGAGTTGGGCCGCCTCCATGATGGCCACAAACTCCTGTTGGACCGCCTTATTGCCCGCATAAATAATGGGGGCCGGCAGCCGAGCCTCTGCCAAATGGCGGGCATTAGCCAACACGGTGGCCGATTCCCCGTAATCCACCCCACCGGCCAGCAGAATGATATTGGGCTTTTGCTGTTTTAGGGTTGCCAGATCGTGGGGGCTCAGTTCGCCGGCCGTTATTAGCCCTAATACGGCACCGGCACCCAGGGCCGCCTCACGGGCCGCCCGGGCTGTCATATCGTAAACCAAACCATGTACGCTCATCCGCAGCCCACCGGCCGCACTACTGGTAGCCAACATGGTCTCCCACGTGATCGAATCTCCCATCCTCTCTTCCAGGTCGTCGATGGCCTGGCGGAGGCCGATGGTTACATCGCCCTGGGGCACCGAGGTGGGTGCTTGCCCCTGTCCCAAAAAGCGGGGTTGCTCTCTGCTAAGGTCGGTAAAAGCATTAACTACGGTGGTAGTGCTGCCTATCTCGGCAACTAACACTTCAATGTGGGTCATGGCTGCCCCTCCTTAGGCCCGTTGCCTTCGCTCCCGCACTAAGAAGCTGGCCACATGGTGGCCCTTAGTACCCCGGCCAAAGCCGGCGTCGAGGCCACATTCCACCGCAATTTCGTTGGTCACCTGAGTGCCGCCACCCACCAGTAGCAGTTTATCGCGCACTCCCTTCTCCACACATAGCTCATGGAGACGCCGCATATTCAAACGGTGTACATCGGCATGGGTGATGATGGTACTGACCAGAATGGCATCGGCATCCACTTCTATGGCCGCATCAATCACCTTTTGTACCGGTACCGAAGTGCCCAAATAGACGCACTTGATACCAAAGCCTTCTAGGCCGCCATGCTTAATGTCGATGATCTCCCGCATGCCCACCGAATGCTCGTCTTCACCGATGGTGGCAGCCACCACCTTCAGGGGGCGCTGGGCCACCTCCTGCCGGATTTCCTCTTCACTCAGTAGAGGTACCTCTTCTGGGATGGTCAGTTGAGCCGGATCAATGGCAAAGGGTACTCGCCCCTTCACTTCCAGATAGGTACCTTCCGCCGGTTGCATCACTTGCCGATGAATAACCTCACAGTCGGTGAGTCCAAAACGCGCGGCCATCTCTAAGGCTGCTGCTTCGGCGGTTCTCCTGTCGGTGGGGAAGAAGACTTGGATATTGATCCAACCATCTCCGGCCCATTCCACTTCTGGCACCAGAAGGCCTGCCTCTCTGAGCTCCTTGTTGGCTTCTAGACGCTGAGCCACATTGTCTTCCGGGTCTAGCTCATCAATGTAGGCTATCTTTTCTGGCCGGCAGAGGGTGCACCCATCTAAGGCCTCACAAGGTGACTGCAAGCCGTCGGGTACATGGTTATAGCCAAAATGGGCACAGACGGGGGCGAAATAGTCGGGGTCTCGCGGCACTACCGTGTCGGCCCCCACACCGCCCCGAGGATCGCGGATGATGCCATCTCCATTGCGCTCCGGGTACTGCCCCGAATCGACGAAGAAGCCCCGGCTAACGGCGGCGAAATAACCGCCCACTTCTAGGATTTCTTCCATGAACAGTATGGCCCGCTCCTTAAGTTCTCGCACCCGCTCCCGTAAGGGGCCTTCTTGTCTTAGCGCCACCATTTCCTGCAACCCGTCCAGAGCTAAGAGGGCCTGTTTGGCCGTATTGACAGCAGAAACGCTGTTATAGTGCCAAGGCACGTTGCGCCCCTCATCGGGCGTGATGGTGCTCTGAATGTCGGCAGAAGTAAGGCGGGAAATGAGCACATTTAGAGCGTGGGTGACAATTGCTTCCCGTGTATCCGAATCGATATATTTGGTGTTCATCTGGGCCCGCATCCGGTAACCCCTAAACAGCTCTCTTAGGGCTACCGCGTAGGGTAGATCGTAACGCAGGGCCGGTCCAGGGCTGGCGGTAGGCGGTACGGTGGAAAGGCAGATATTGCTCTTTTTCATACCTACCCGCGTCGAATAGGCACAGTTGATGGCATGCTGCACCAAGAGTTCGGGCATCACCTTCCACCCCTCCCGAGCGGTAGCGTTAGCATTATGGGCGCCGTCGATCTGAGCCATATCCGCATACCTCTTCCGCAAAAAGGACGGCAATTTCCGGACCGCCCACCCCACTGACATAGGAATGGAGATTGATGGGACGCCCCACCTCATCTTCAATTATATCTAAGGCCTTACGCGTGGCCCGTATCTGCTTGCGGGTGATAGGCACACCGCCTACTCCTTCCGGGGTGCCTTCAATGAGGCCATCAAAATGGCTCTGGCCGGCGGTGCGAATCACCATGATATGATCGGCACCGTGCCAAGCGGCCATGCGCATGCGGCGCAAATCGTCTTCAAAACGGCCGGAGGCTATTTCCGAGGTGATTACGCAGTCGGGCTGCGGATCGATGTCGCCAAAATGTTTAGCCGCCGGCAGAGGGATACTCTGCCTGAGAGGCGCCGAGGTCTGCTTGTAAACAAAGGGACCCATTTGCTGGTCGGGCACCGGTTTTCGCCACACCCAACCCCGTCGCCGGGGGCGATAATGTTCCAAGTTACTTAGAATAGCTTCTATGTTTAGCTTCTCATTGGCTTGCACCAGTCATTTCCCCCTTCCCTAAAATGGGCCTGAACCATGTCCCAACCTTCGCCTGCTAAGAGCCTACGACCGGCTGTAAGGGCATCGCAAGCCCAATTGCGAGCTGCCACATAGACCACATGTCCGGCCCCCTTAGAAAGCAGCCCCTGGTCGCTGATTGCCTGCACCAGCTCCTTGGCTTCCAAGCTATTAAACCCCAGGCGTAATAGCACGGAACGCTCAATAGAGGGTGATGTATTATTGGCAGCCAACTCCACCAAAGGCTGGACGATGGTCCAGCTGGGCCTCGCTTAAATTGGCCAGATGTTGTCGCCGAGTTGCAAAATCATCTTTACGCTGCATTTTTCCCACTCCCTATGCATTTTCTAAACCCACAAAGCTAGACGGCCTGCCTACATGAAAAAATGGGTGCTCTTCAAACCCTCTCAAAGTTCTTAATCAGAACAAAGGTGTCGCATTAGGAATCTATTAAAGCAAGTCCGTTGGGCTGCAGGATGTGCTTAGGGCGCAGAAGTAGGCTCAACCGCGCCTACAGCCCGATCCCACAGCCCTAAAATAGACGTCCGGATA
>JAMNZE010000091.1:0-8338 GCA_023622465.1 Bacillota bacterium
AGCCTTGGGCTACGCCCTACTGGCTGGCTCGTTTATTGCCGCCATCTCATCGGGGCTAAGCCCTTGGGGCTTCCTGGTAACCTCCGTTCAGACATTGATGCAACCAGCTACTCTTAACCTGGTTTCAACACTAGTTTTGATCAGTATTTTAGGCAGTTGGATGAAGAACCTAGGCATCCTGGACCGCATGGTGGATGCGCTGGAGAAGGTTCTGCGCAATGCTAAGCTCACTATTACTGTAATTCCTTCTATAATGGGAACGCTGTTGGTGACCGGTGGCGCCATCATGGCTGCTCCTATGGTAAACTCTATTGGGGAGCGTATTAATTTAAGTGATGAGCGCCGAGCAGCCATTAACTTGCTTTATCGGCACGTTTGGTATTTTATTTTCCCTTTTGCACCCGCTTTTATTTTGGTTAAGGAAATTGCCAATGTAGAAATCAACCGCCTGATTCTCATCCAGTTGCCCCTTACTATTGTGGCAGTCTGGGCCGGCTACCAAGCCTGGCTCAAAGATGTACCGGCAGACAATGAAGATGCCCCCAAACTCAAATTCCGAAAATGGCGATACAGGGTATTCAAGTGCCTATCGTGCTTTCCGGTGTGGGCATCATGATCTTTAAGGAAATCTTGGCCCAAGGGGATACGCTGAGCGCACTAACCAACTGGTTACTCAACCTAGGCTTGCCCCTTTGGGTTATCGTGGTGGTGCTACCAACCATGGTCTCTCTCGTTTCCGCCTCATCCACCTCTGCTATTGGCATCACATTGCCCCTCTTGTTACCTGCCATACAACAATCGGGGCATCAGCTGTTATACATTGCCGGCGTCTATACCGCCTCATTTCTAGGTTATTATTCTTCTCCCTTACACCTATGCCAGGTACTGACCTTGGAATTTTTCCAGGTCAAAATGAATGATCTGTATCGAGAATACAGGTTGCCGGTTTCCGCCCTCTGGCTTACCCTCTTTGCCATTCTAGCTATAGGGCATCTGGTATAACAAAAGGCCCCGCATCAGCAGCGGGGCTCAACATAGCTTATATTGGCGGGAGTATGTGGGAATCGAACCCACCACGCGCTTTATTAGAGCGCGTTGCCGGATTTGAAGTCCGGAAGGCACACCAGCACCTATCTACTCCCGTTTTATTCACGGCTTTCAGTATAGCATGCCTAAAGGTTGTCTGTCAAAGCTGGTAAGGTGTTGCAGCAAATTCTAGACGGATATGGAGGCTTGAGGAAATGACAAAACCGAATCCGACACACAGGCCCAACGGGCAAAGCTACCTACAACGCATAAAAGGGTTTAGCCGCAATGCCAGGCTATACTTAATTTTCATTGCCCTGGGGCAGATAAGCCTAGGGGCTTATCAGGTTACATATAACCTGTATTTGCGTTCGCTGGAATATTCAGTAGCCACTATTGGTCTTTTAGTCTTTGTAGAAACACTGGCCAGTGGCTTGTCGGCTTTGCCAGCGGGTATTTTTAGCGATCGCTTTGGGCGAAGACGTAGCCTCTTTTATGCCATCATTCTCAGTGGTCTGGCCGCTTTCGGCCAGATAAGTTTCACTCAAACCTTGCCCCTGCTCCTATGCTTCAACTTCCTACGCGGCGCATCCACTACACTGAAGCAGATTTCCCAATCGCCCTTCTTAATGGAGAACAGTAAGCCAGAGGAACGGGTACATCTCTTTTCCGCCAACCAGGCCCTTTCCACCATGGCCTCGGTTCTCGGCAACACGTTCGGGGGGGCCTTACCCGCATTATTGCTACCGCAACCCTTCATTAACGGGATAGAAGTAAATGCACTGCGCTGGACGCTAGCAATTTCTATCGGCTTTTATTTCCTGGCGGCCATTCCCGTATATTTCATTCAAGAAAACGAACGGACATATAAACCGCGCCCTGCCTTAACCGAATTGGCTGTAGCTATCAAGACTCAGCGGGTACGGCAATTCGCCCTTTTCCAGGGTATAATTGGCCTAGGCGCCGGTATGGTGGTACCCTTTTTCAACGTATTCCTGCGAGACCAGCTTGGTGCCACATCAGCCCAGGTAGGCTCAATTATGGCCATGTCCAGCATCGTACTCACCGTGGGGGTGCTAATTAGCCCTATTCTCTTCCTAATTTAACCATTGTGGCCGTCGCCTACTGGTTGCGCATGGCCCTCATGAACATGTCGTCGCCCATTTCCAATACCTTTTCTATGGAAATGCTAGACCCCCGACAGCGGGCCACAGCCAATAGTCTATTCAATATGACTAACCATATCCTACGGGCCATCGGTGGTGCCATCGGCGGCTTTATGATGGACCGTTTCGGTCTTTCCTCTCCCTATATCGTAACGGCAGGACTTTACTTGTGCGCCAGCCTATATTTCCGTAAAAACTTTAGTCCTATCGAAAAAGAATTGGACCAGCGCCAGGAGCGGCCGGTCCAATCAGCCTAATACACAAGGGGCTGTTGCAAAAGCAATCAGCCCCGCTGTGTTTTTAAGCCGTGGTCATGCTCACCTAGATTCAAGAGCCGAGGGGTCTGTGTAAGCACAGTTGGCGCTAGCCAGTGCTCTAGCAGCCCCCTCGGCTCTTGCTGTTTACAAGGTGTTGGCCGCCCTGCAGTTAGAGGCCCTTATACGACAGCCCCTGTTATTAATCTTTTTCTCCCCTATATTGGGGGTGCAAGACACGTTTATCTCCATCCCGTTTGGTCGTCTTTTCTGCGTCCAAGTACTCCAACAGGGGTAGGGCAAATTTACGGCTAGTATCCAAAGCGGTACGCAGGTCGGCTATGGTAATACTGCCATGCTCTTTGATCCATTTTACCACCAGCTGGCGCACCTCTTTGACCGTTTCAGTAAGGAAGGCCAATTGGGGCGTAACCCGTACCACTTCACCTACCCTAGCCATGGCCGCCACCAATTCCATTATCCGCTCAGGCGTTTCATTGAGTTCGGTCGCCAATTCGTCAATATCGGGAGGCGTGAAGGGGGCAGCTCCCAGTTGGGCCAGTACCCTTTCCCGCATGCGGGCGTAAGGTCCACTAAAGTCCACTTGCCAATCATGGGCAGCAACAACGTCGCCCCGCACTTCTAAATCGGCCTCATTGGTTATGAGGGTTATTAAGCTATTAAATAGTTTCGGATTGGCTTGGCGGCTGATGCGGCTCCGCAGTTCTTCCTTGGGCATCCCGGGTCGTAAGGGGAAACGCTTATGGTAGGCTAGGACGGCTTCTCTAGCCCGCTCTGCCAGTTGTTGCAAATGCTCGGCATGCAAATAATGGGTAATCCCATCGGCGACCACCGAGAGGGCCAGATCTTCCTCCTGTAGTCTTTCTAAAGCTTCACTCATCTGTTCCGCCGGTCGGCCCGTCAGGCGGAATAATTCGGTCTCCGCTGGGAATTGCTCGCTATAATTCAACAGTGTTTGATTGAGAATCTGCAAATCGCCACCCGATTCCCTCAGCTTTAGTTCCTGTAGGCCTTCGGCGCGGAAGCGGCGCCGTTTCTTGGGATGAGCATCTAAAATGGTACCGCCGCCTACCGTGTACATGGGTGAATAGGTGCGCACCACAAAACGGTCGCCCGTCATCACCGCCACCGGTTCTTCCAAGCGCAACTGGACCAAAGCTGACTCGCCAGGGAAGAGATAATCGGTATCTAGCAAGACGGCGCGACACAAGACTTCACTCGTTCCGGTATACAAGCGCAAACGATCCCGGTTGGCCAGCGGTTTTTCCGCATCGGGTAGTAGTTCTAGGCGCACGTCCAACATGAGCGTGGTTCGCAATAAGCCGGGCGCAGCCAACACATTGCCCCGCTCCAGGTCGGAAACCTGCACACCGGCCAGATTCATGGCCACCCGCTGTCCCGCATAGGCGGTTTCCACCTGTTGCCCATGCACTTGCAATGAGCGCACCCGGGTCTCCAGTTTCTGTGGGTAAATTTCCACCTTGTCGCCCACCCGTACCTGGCCCGAAATAAGGGTACCGGTAACCACGGTGCCGAATCCGGTTATGCTAAATACGCGATCAATCGGGTAGCGGAAGGGTAGATGGTCATCACGACTCTTCACTTGGGCGGTTAACTCATCAATTTTGTCTACCAACTGGGGGATGCCTTCCCGGGTTACCGCCGACACGGGTATAATAGGTGCATTTTCCAGGAAAGTCCCCTGTAGCTGGCTAGCAATATCATCGATCATTAACTCTAACCATTCGGGATCCACCATATCTATTTTCGTTACCGCCACTATCCCAGTTTGGGTTTGCAGCAAGGAGAGAATATTCAAATGCTCTTTCGTTTGGGGCATTACGCCTTCGTCAGCGGCGACGACTAAGATAACTATGTCTATCCCGCTGGCACCGGCCAACATATTCTTAATAAAACGCTCATGGCCAGGAACGTCCACTATGCCAGCGCGACGGCCGCTGGGCAGATCGAAGTAGGCAAAACCTAATTCAATGGTAATCCCCCTAGCCTTTTCTTCTTTCAGCCGATCGGTCTCTATATTAGTTAGGGCTCTAATTAAACTACTTTTACCATGGTCGATATGACCGGCTGTACCTATGATTACATGTTTCAAATTTAGTTACCTCCTCAGCAGCGCCCGACAAAGGGCCTCTCCCACCGTGGATAGCTCCTCTGGCTGGATGGTACGCAGGTCTAACAGCACCTGATCCCGGTAGATGCGTACAAAGATGGCCGGCTGGCCTAGGCGCAAGCGTTGCTCCAGTTCATCGGGGCTAATTGCCTGCGGAAGCACGGCAACAGCCACACTGTTGATATCATAGCCGGGCAGAGAACCTCCACCCACTTGCCCTAGGCAGGGCACCACTCGCAGTTGGGCCGCTTGGCCCACAACCGGCTGAACTTGGGCCACCAACCGGTGGGCCCTCTCCTCCAAGTCTTCCACCGGGGTAGTGAGCATACGCAGGGTTGGTATAGCACGAACAGCCGCCTCCTCATCGCGATACAGGCGTAGAGTAGCCTCCAGCCCAGCTAAGGTCAACTTATCGATACGCACAGCCCGGGTTAAGGGGTGCTGCCGCAACTTGGCAATACACTCCTTGCGCCCCACGATTATGCCAGCTTGGGGTCCGCCTAGTAACTTATCGCCACTGAAAGTAACCACATCCATGCCTGCTACTACTGATTCTTGTACCGTTGGTTCATACACCAAACCATAGCGTTGTAAATCGATCAGCACGCCGCTTCCCAAATCTTCAATGGCCAACAGGCCGTGCTCATGGGCTAAAGCGGCCAAATCGCGGCCGGCTACTTCCTGCGTAAAGCCGATCAATCGGTAATTACTAGTATGTACCTTTAGTAGGGCGGCCGTATCCGGACCGATGGCGCGTTCATAATCGAAGAGGTGAGTTTTGTTGGTAGTGCCCACCTCTACCAGTCGGCTCCCACTCTGGGCCATAACCTCGGGTATGCGGAAGGAACCTCCTATCTCCACCAGTTGTCCCCGAGAGACGATTACCTCCCGGTCGGCCGTTAAAGCGGCTAAGGTGAGCAGCACGGCAGCCGCATTATTGTTAACCACCAGTGCATCTTCCGCTCCCGTCAATTCACAGAGTAACTCTACCACATGGCTATAACGGGAACCTCGCTGCCCGGTCTGCACATTTACTTCTAGCGTAGAGTAACGGCTAGCAACTTGCTCAATTTGTTCCGCTGCAGCGGTTGCCAACAGAGAACGCCCCAAGTTGGTATGTATAATTACCCCGGTGGCATTCACTACCGGGTGCAGGCTAGGTTGGGCAGCCGCTTCTACCTCCTGTCTTAAAGACGAAGGCAAATTGGCCAACGCCTGCTCCAAGTCGGCAGCTAACCATTGCCCTTGCAATATTCGCTTCCTCCAGGTGTCTAAAAGGGCGCGGAGCGCCCTTGTTACTGCCACTTGTCCATATTGGGCCAATAGGGGCTGCACCGTCGCAGCTTGTAAAACACTGTCAACGGCCGGCAGCTGTTTTAACAGTTCTTGCTTAATATTGCTTGCCACCATCTTCACCTCTATCGTTTCAGGCTATCTAGATAATGTTGAGCTGTCACACCGGCAATAGCCCCATCACCGACGGCCGTTGCCACCTGACGCAAACCCTTAGCCCGTAGATCCCCGGCTACTAGAACACCAGGCACACTGGTGCGCATTTCGTCGTCGGCTACCACATAACCATTCTCATCCAACTCAACCTGTCCTAAGAAGGTCTCATTATTGGGAAGCAACCCCACATAAATAAAAATACCTTCCACTGCCAAATGACTTCTTTCGCCGGTGGCTCGATTAAGCAAGTGCAGGCCTTCTACCTTGTTCTCACCCACTATCTCTTCCACCACTGTGTTCCAGCGAATTTCCACCTGGGGGTGCTCCAATATCTTGGCTTGTACCACAGGCGTAGCCCGCAGCTGGTCGCGTCGCACTAAAAGGTAAACTTTGCTAGCAAAGCGGGTCAGGTAAACCGCCTCTTCCACCGCCGAATCACCGCCGCCTACGACGGCCACTTCCTTGCCGCGGAAAAAGGCACCATCACACACGGCACAATAGGAAACCCCCCGCCCCCTAAGTCTCTCCTCCCCAGGAACGTCAGTCCCTCGCTGGTTTCTACCTTCTTAATAGGGCCGGCCAAGTCCAGCTTCTGTACCTCCGCCAGTCTAAACTCGGCACCAAAGCGTTGGGCTTGCTCTAGCATGGCAAAACTGACGTCTAGCCCGCCCGCACCTTCTGGAAAGCCCGGATAATTCTCTAACTGACGTCTAGCCCGCCCGCTCCTGCTGGAAAACCAGGATAATTCTCTATTACAGCCGTTGTAGCCAATTGACCACCGGCCGCCAAACGCTCCAGCATTACGGTTTTTAATTCGGCCCGTGCCGCATACAGAGCCGCCGTCATGCCAGCAGGGCCGGCTCCGATCACGGCCACAACCTCTGGCATCTGCCTACCTCCTATTTAAGAAACTGGGCTATTACATCCATTAATTCATCTATAGCTTCGTCACCCTGGTTATTAGCCAAAGCATTGCGAACACAACCACGGGTATGATCTTCAATCAGTGCCAAACCTACCTTGTCTAAAGCCGCTCGCACAGCTGCAATTTGAATTAGAATGTCTACACAGTAACGATCCTCTTCTAACATGCGTTGAATGCCCCGAATTTGCCCCTCGATACGCTTCAAACGCCGCAGCAAGCTCTGCTTGTCCGCCGCATAGCCAACACTCATGCCTCCACCTCTTGACTGTACTTGTCCTTGCACTTACTGCAATAGCCGAAAAATCTTAGACTATGGGTCAAAATGCGAAAACCACTCTCCCGGGCTATCGTCTCCTGTAGCTCGCCAAGTAGGTTTTCATTGAATTCGGCTATCTCTCCACAATCCATGCAAATCAAATGGTGATGATCTTTGCCTAAAGCCGACTCGTAACGCCGCCCACCATCGCCAAAATCTAACTTCGATACTAGCCCCAGCTCTTCAAACAGCTCCAGTGCCCGGTAGATAGTGGCTAGTCCAATGTCAGGATATTCGGCTCGGGTGCGGTCGTAGATGTCTTCCGCTGTCAGATGCTCTTGACAGTCCAATAGAATTCTCAAAACCGCCTCCCTTTGTGGGGTTAGGCGCAAATTTTTCTCTTTCAAAAGTTCACGCACACTAGTAACGGTATTTTGCATCTACTAACCCACCTCCCGAGAAAACAAAACTACGGCTTTGCAGCCTGCAAAAGTTGGCTAACGGCCCGCATCAATGTGGTAATTCTAAAGGGCTTCTGCAGGAAAGCATCGGCGCCGGCTTCTAGGGCTTGTTCTTCTGCTACCATGCTGGAGACCATTAACACGGGAATATTGGCCGTCTCCGGACTAGACTTTATGCGCTGACAAAAGGCAAGCCCTGAAGTGCCGGGCAACAACACATCCAAAATGACCAGATCGGGGCGCTGATCACGCATGGCTAGCGTAGCGGCTAATACACTATTTACTAACATTATATTATAACCTTCTTGTTCCAGGTTAGCTTGTAGTACGGCACCTACCAGCCGATCGTCATCAATTACCAAAATATTCTTGGCATCTAAGGCGGGAAGCAACGTCCCCATTTTTATATACGCACTGCCATTTTCGCTACTTCCCGCGGATCGGAAAACTGACCGCATTCGTTGGTGACGACGGCTATGGACAAGGTGACCGGCAGCAAACCTTCACTACCAACTTCATAAAGTTGTTTACTCCCAGATTCAAACTGGAAAATAGTCTGCTGACAGATTGTATCCACATTGTCCGGGGTAGTGATAACCACATAATCATCACCGCCGATATGGCCGACCAGGTCGTCCCGATTCCCATA
>JAMNZE010000130.1:0-2644 GCA_023622465.1 Bacillota bacterium
CAGCAAGGTCCCCTTAAGGTCCAACATGGGCCCCAGAACCAGGAAGGCCAAGATGGAGCCGCCGGAAAAATGCCCCACAAAGGTGCGGGCAATGAAGGCGTCGGCTTCCGAGCAGAGGGAGAGGCCATAAGCTAACGCCATTAGCGCGATTACGGAGAGCAAGCTGTTTTGCCCCACCACCGCTAACCACTGACGGGGCACCAGGGTTTGGACAGCAGCAGAAAGGGCGGCCCCGATGATCAGGTAGCGGCCTACCGAGAAAAATTCTTCGCTGGTGTGCTGCAATAGCTGGCCGATGCCTGTCGCACTATGTTCAGATCCATGGCTATGGCCGTGGCTGCAGTCCGCCTCGTGATGGACGGAACCGCTCCCATAATAGGACTTATCCCGCAAGGGGCTGTCGTTCTTAAAGACGGTTCCTAGATAGTCGCCCACAAAAACGGCTACCAAAAAGCCGCAAATTGCCCTGAGTAAGACCACCCCCCAGGCACCATTGAAAGCATAATAGGTGGAAGCCAGTACGATGGGGTTGACGATGGGCACCGCCAACAGAAAAGCAACGGCCATACCTACTGGCACTCCTTTACGCAACAAACCCCGGGTGATAGGCACAATGGCGCACTCACAAACGGGAAAGAGAAAGCCCAATAGGGCGGCAGCACATGTGCCGAATCGGTGGTTCTTAGGCAATAGATAGGCCAAAGTATCCGCATCGAGACGTAGATGAATAAAAGATGAAACTAGGGTACCTAGCAGTACAAAAGGCAAGGCTTCCAGCAGAATACTTATGAACATCATGGTAAAAAGCCGTCTTTGACATATACATCGGTTCTCCCCTCCTTGTCCTCTTGTTTATACCTATGCAAAGATGGTCAAGCTACTGCCTGTCCACAAAACCTAGCAAAAATCTCGACTTAACTAGACCTTAAAAAGGCCTTAATTAAATCTTAACGTGCCAAAATAGTCGACTTGCTACAATGGAAGTAACCAATGGTGCTAAATCTATTCTTTAGGCAGGAGGTAGTTATTTATGGCGGCGTATCTGCCATTGATATTTGGGACAATAGGCGGCTTAGGCCTTTTCCTCTACGGCATGCAGTTAATGTCCGATGGCTTACAGAAGATTGCCGGCGACCGACTGCGACGCATACTGGAAATCCTAACCAGCACGCCAATAATTGGCGTCCTGTTATGGTTGTAGGTTTCGTCAATGCGGGTTTGTTGACACTAAAACAAGCTGTGTCTTTAATTATGGGGGCCAATATCGGTACCACCGTTACCGCCTTCATGGTTTCTCTAAAGCTGACCGACCTGGCTTTACCAGCAGTCGGTATTGGCTTCCTTATCTCTCTTCTCAGCAAAAAGAAGAGTACCCGTTATATGGGCGAGGCAATCCTTGGCTTTGGCTTGCTTTTCCTAGGCATGAAAGTCATGGGCGACGCCATGCAACCGTTAAAAGACAATGCGGCCTTCACCAATGGCATTCAGAGCAGCAGCGCGGTCACCGGCTTGGTGGTTACCTTGGCCGCCGAAGGCCTCATTGACCTCAATGTGGGCTTGGCAGTAACCCTGGGTAGCAACATCGGTACTTGCGTTACAGCTCTATTAGCATCTATTGGTACTCAGCTGGTAGCTAAACGAGCGGCAGTGGCCCATTTGCTTTTTAACGTCACCGGTGTAATTATTTTTATGATATTTTTCCGTCCCTTTGCGGCTTTGGTGGCAACCACCCATCCTCTATTAGAGCGACAGGTAGCTAATGCCCATATTATCATTAACGCAACCAACACCCTCTTGCTCTTACCTCTTATCAACCAATTTACTCGCCTAGTGGAGAATCTTACTCTAGGCGAAGTAAGTATAGAGCATATGGGTCCCCTTTACCTGGATGAGAATTTAATGAAAACCCCGTCGGTTGCACTGGGACAAGCTAGTCGTGAACTGGTGCGCATGGGTAAGCTGGCCCTAGAGATGTTGGAAGAAGCGCACACTGCCTTTACCACTAGCAACGCCGACGGATTGGAGTCGGTATTCAAAAAGGAAGAGACTATCAATCGTCTGGAGCACGCTGTTGTTGACTACTTGGCCACTCTTTCCCAGCAATCATTGAGCACTGAACAGTCGGACCGTTTGGCAGCACTTCTCAGCATGTCTAGCGACATCGAGCGCGTTGGCGATCTATCAGAAAACATCGCTGAACTGGCCGAATACCGGGCCGAACACCGTTTTGCCCTTCTCTGAGGAGGCTATTAATGAATTAGATGCGATGTATCAGACGGTCCATGATTTAGGAGTAAAAACCCTCTACCTGTTGGAATCGGGTGACATTCGGCAGGCTAATGATTTGCTAGCGCAAGAAAGTGAAGTGGACAAAATGGAGAAAAGTTTGCGCTTACGGCACATTAACCGCCTCAACAGTGGCACATGCTTCCCCGCATCCGGGATTATATTCTTAGATTTGATTTCTAACCTGGAGCGTATTGCCGACCATGCGGCTAACATTGTGGAAGCGGTAGCCCATATTGACTCCGATGAAAGCACAGGTGAATAGAGATAAAAGGGCAGGTAAAATCCCCTCGCTACGAGAATATAGCAAGGGGATTTTTCTTTGCGAGGAGGCATTACCATTGAGGCAAATGAAGAA
>JAMNZE010000137.1:0-4726 GCA_023622465.1 Bacillota bacterium
TTGTCGGTCACCAGCGGCGCAGTTGTGCTCCTGATAACCATTCTTCTTAATATCCTCGGACTCCTTATTGGTAACAAGATAGAAATAGACTGGAACGCTATTTTCCGCCTACCTCCACATTGGTTCGTAGTTATGGCCTTAGCGGTAGCCTTGGCACTTTACTTCCTGACGTTCATCGTTTCTACGGCAATTTACGCTAGGAAGCATCGGTGAACAGGAGGAGGCAAAACTTAGAGCCACCCCCTGTTAACGCTATTTCCAAATAAATAATTGTTATTGTATCTTTTCAGGCCTACCAACATGTGGTACACTAATTATGATATTATTTTCACGTACGCAACATGAAAGGGGAAAGATGGATGCAAAAGACAATGAAAGGCTTCGCTATGCTAGGCATCGGCAAAGTGGGTTGGATTGAGAAAGAAGTACCCAAAGTCGGGCCAATGGATGCCTTAGTACGTCCGATTGCGGTGGCACCTTGCACTTCCGACGTACATACGGTTTGGGAAGGAGCCATCGGCGAGCGCACGGATATGATTCTTGGCCACGAAGCAGTTGGCGAAGTAGTGGAAGTTGGTGAGCTGGTTCGCGACTTTAAACCTGGCGATCGAGTTATTGTGCCTGCTATTACACCTGATTGGGGTTCACTGGAAGCTCAGCGCGGTTTCCCCATGCACTCTGGCGGCATGCTGGCCGGCTGGCAGTTTTCCAACTATAAGGATGGCGTTTTTGCCGAGTATTTCCTCGTAAATCACGCTGATGCGAACCTGGCATTACTGCCCGAGGGCATCGATCCGGCCCATGCGGCGATGGTTCCCGATATGGTAGTCACTGGTTTCCACGGCGTTGAACTGGCAGAAGTTGAATTTGGTGATTCGGTGGTCGTTGTCGGTATCGGCCCGGTGGGCCTGATGTCGGTGGCCGGTGCCAACATGAGGGGCGCAGCCCACATCTACGCCGTCGGCACTCGTCCCAACTGTGTGGCTGCCGCCAAGGCCTATGGCGCTACCGATATTATCAGCTATAAAGAAGGCGACATTGCCGACCAAATCTTAGAGAAGACAAATGGTAAGGGGGTAGACCGGGTTATTATCGCCGGCGGTAATAACGATACCTTTGCCCAAGCCATTCGTATGCTGAAGCCCGGCGGCACTATTGGTAACGTCAACTATCTAGGCGAAGGCGACTACATCAAGATCCCGCGGGTTGAGTGGGGCGTAGGTATGGGCCATAAACGCATCAATGGAGGCCTCACCCCTGGCGGCCGCCTCAAGATGGAGAAGATGGTGGCCCTACTGGAGACCGGGAAACTGGATACCAGCCTGCTGGTAACCCATACCTTCCATGGTTTCGACAAGATCGAAGAAGCTTTGATGCTGATGAAGGACAAGCCTGCCGACCTCATCAAACCGGTAGTGCTCATGGATTAGAAGCTAAAAAGGCGCTTCCAGTGTAGGGAGCGCCTTTTCTGCTTCTAAAGGGTCTTTTCCGCTACTATTGCATCATTTCCCGCAAAGCGCGGCGTACCACGCTGGCCGGGATATTAGGAGCTCGCCGGGTGCGGGCGCGCAGCCGATGCCGATGGGCCAGGTTGCGGGTGGTGCGAGCGTTGATGATGTGGTAATGCATGCCGGTGCCACGAATAGGGATGCCAGGGCCGGTGAAGCGATTAACTGCGTGGGCATGGCGGCGATCAAAGGAAGTTAAAGAGCGTACCCGATGCACGTGGGAGCCGTCAGAGCGCACCACGGCGCGGTCTGTGATGTTTAAGACAAGATGCCGATGATCACGGTCAACAGTGGTGAAGCGGGCCAGGCCGTGAGTATGGCCGGTTCGCAATCGGATTGCCATCTGTCAATCACCTCCTACTGACTAGCATATGTTTGGTATAGCCTTAGGTGTTACAGAACAAGCCAACCTTTTTGCTATCTGGTGGCATTTTTTGGCGGATGATTAAGGGGGTAACTGGTGGCAAATGGGGAAGACTGCTAAATAGAGCAACAATAAGAAGGAGGAGCAACTTAGATGCACAACAGGCGTTTAGCACCCCATGAGATGCTCGACCTGCACGAACTGATTGGAATGAAAAACGTGTGCGCAGCCAAATCGGCGGCCATGATGAACATGGTGACCGATCCTCAATTGCGCCAATTCCTGCAACAAGAGATGCAGACGGCCACGCAACAGGCGCACCAAATCCAAAGTTTGCTTAGCGGCGGCACGACCCCAGGAGGAGGTAGGTACTAATGCGGCAAACCGGCAACATGATGAACTATAACTCCATGCAGCCCAAACCTCTAAACGACCAATTGATCGCCAGCGACCTACTAAGCTCGGTAAAGGCCAGTATTAAGACTACTGCCACCGCCCTTACCGAGACGGCAACACCGGAAGTGCGCCGTACCCTAGAACAGCAGCTACAGCAGGGACTCAACTTCCACCAGCAGTTGATCAACTTCATGATGCAAAAGGGTTGGTATAAACCTTACGATGTGCAAGCTATGATTCAAGGCGATCTACAGCAAACCCAACAGGTTCACCAACAGTTGGGTGAATCGATGCAATACCATCAGCAATACAATCAGCAGTACGGCCAACCCCAATATGGCCAGCCGCAGTACAATCAGCAGCAATATAGGCAATAAAAGGGTGAAAGGGGCCTCCAGCCATCAGCAGGCTGGAGGCCCCTTTCTTTAGTTTTCCATGCCCATTGGGAAGATAGCCAACTCCTCCCGCACTGTGCTAAAGTGGTTGCCATCCCAACTGAGATAGTCTTGAATGTACCCTAGAGTATCGGCGGCGAAGGTGCCATAAACTCGGGTAAGGGCAATGAGACTGCAAACCCCACTGCTTTCCTCTAGCAAAACCGGAATGGCCATAATAAAGGGCCCCACATTGGCCTCGGTGGGCTGTTTGAGAGTGCCATCCGGGTTATACAGGTCGGCTGCCGCCGTATCCTGACTCACATCAATGCGATATTCTTGCCCACGCCCATTTTCCACTACCACCCGAAAACCATCGATGTAATAGGCTCTAAACTGGCGACTGGCCTCATACCGTTCGCCGGAGAAAAGTAGCCGTAGCCGGTTATTTACAAAGGAATATATGTAGGTGAAAACAAAACCGCCACTACCACCCGACTGGATACTCACTTTAATATCCAGCACACCGTCGCCGGTAAAGTCGCACAGCAGGATGGTGGGTTCATACCCCATATTCTCCTGCAGTGCCACCTGCGTTATGCGCCCGGTGACTCCGTTTTGAATCATCAGGGTTATGTCTTGGATAAACGGGCTATCTTCTGTTCTCGTTCCGGTTAGCCAGACTTTATCTGCCACACCATCGCCGGTTACATCGCCGGTTCGGCTCACAATAACTTCCTGCGCCATTTATAGTTTCCCCCCTCCATATGCCTTACTGTTGCATACTATGCTTTTCAAAGAGAAAAGGGGAGAGGATTGGCTTAGCAAGCAAGAAACCCACCTGGATTTCGTTCCAGGTGGGTTTAGTAATCGGCCTGAGCCTGCCGGGTTATTTATCGGCAGGAGCCTGGTTCCATGCCCCATGGCAATGACCGGCGCCCCTGTGCATCCATTCCTGCACTTTAGGTGACGTGGTAAATTTGCGGAAGGCATCGGAGGTCATGAACTCTTCCATTTCCTGCGAGTACATCATTTCTCCCCTAGGGGTATCTTCTAACTGCTCTTTTATCTGGGGTTGGTTCATGTATTCCCACATATCACCAGAGCGCATTGCGTCCCGCATGCCCCGAGAGTGCATGACGTTCAACCAGCCATGGCCGTAAGTGGCCGCCTTAACGACCGAGGTACCTCTCATTAGGCCTATGGTTAATAGGGATACGACGCCCAGTATAAGCAAGCCCTTTTTCACTATTCGTCACTCCTTTGATTTACTGTAGCCTTTAGTAGCACGTTATGCCTGCCATCCTGTAGTCACTATACTACGAGGCGTAGTACGAGTCAAGGTACAGTTACTACGAGTTGTAGTAAAAAGCACTTGACTACTACACTGAGTAGTATTATGCTTAACCTAGCCAATTAAGTAGTACGCCATGTTTGCTAGCTATTTAACTATTAAGGAGGAAAAGCTCCATGCATTGCCATAGGCACAAAAGAACCTGGTTTGTGATTCTGTTAATAACACTGCTAGCGGCTGCCCTCTGGATAGGCGCCGGCAAAGGAGCCCTAATCCGGGTGTTGCCCTTCCTAGTAATGCTGCTTTGCCCTCTAATTCACGGAGCCATGTTCATAATTCTGGGTAAGAGTGTGTTACAAGGTTCCCGTCGTCAGCAGGAATCAATTAGTCAAGGGCCCCTAGAGGTTATGGGCGACTGACGAAATGAGAGGGGGAGAACTGTGGCTTTTTGGAAACGCTGGCTAGAGAAAATAGCTGCAGCTAATAAGCAAAGCTTTGGCGATAGACGTTTAGATTGTTGCGATCTTCAACAAAAGCAAAAGCACAATACTGACAAGAAATAGTGAAATACGGTATGACTACTAAAGAGAGTAGTGGTGGAAGGTAGGTGAACGAGATGGAGCTGAAAATTAATATAGAATTCAAGCCCCATAAAAAAGGTATTAGGCAGGTGCTTGGCGAGTTGGAAGCCGACATTATGGAATATATTTGGGAACATGGGGCTTGCACCGTGAAACAGGTGCATAACTACCTAAATGATGAGAGGGAACTAGCCTACACCACGGTGATG
>JAMNZE010000030.1:0-4455 GCA_023622465.1 Bacillota bacterium
TAAGGGTTTCTACGTCCGAGTTAGAATAATCGGTTTCTAACTGTAAATAGGGAAGACCTAGGTCTTTGACCATCTGGCCCACACTATAAGCCTCAATGTTATAAGTATGGCAAGCCTGCCAGGTGAGGTCTATAACCGCATCTACCTTGAAATCAGCAATCATGCGCCGCAGTAGATCTAAGCGGCCCGGGTTAGGGCTCATGCAGGAGCAGGGTATCTTGATATATTTCTCTGCCAAAGCCATGATCGGATCTTCATGGTCTGGGTCAGCCTGCAACTCAAGGGTCTTGTAACCAGTGCAGTTTTCCATGGCCACCATGTCGGCACCCAGCTCTTCAATAATCTTAACTACCTTTTCGCTCCCTAGGCCAATGGGGCAACCGGTAACTAGAACACGGGGACGATCAGTCGGTGCGGCATCGGCCTTTTCTTGCCGCATCTGGGCAATGAGTTCCTGAGCTGCCTTGATGCCATCCCGCTTGTCTACCGCAAACATGCTGGACCAGCTGGCCTTGATTAGTTCAACGTTGGGGATCAGAGGTGGATTCTCTTTATTAGTATCGAGCAAATCCTTAATAGCTTGACGCTCGTCATTTACTAGCCGGATTGCCTCTCTAATATCGTCATTACTGATGGTTACCTGGAACTCTTCCTCAATGCGTTCCTTCAGGCGGCGAATTTCAGCGGCCCATAGTTCCAGCGTTTCTTTACCTTCCTGTGTTGGGGGTAATTGCATCACATGGACCGGTTTCTTCTCTTGCATCAACTCAAACATCTTTTTCTTACCGTCACAGGTGGTCTCACCCACAATCAGGTCGGACAAGACAAAATAGGGGCAAGTATCGGTGATGGCGAAGCCGTAAGATGATTTAATCAAAGGACAAAGGTTACGGGGAAGATGTTCCTCGGCTGCCGCGATCGGGTCTTCCTTGGTGCCGCAAAGGCTAACGGGAACAGCACCGGCAGCTATAGCCAGCTCTTGGGGGAAGAAGGTGCAGTAGGCACCTATTACCTTGAGCCCCTCCTTGCGGCCATCGAGCATAGCTTGTAGGCCATCGGCACGCAACTTATCAAAAATGCTCATCCAGACAAACCTCCCAAAATTATAAGTTTCTGGCTATGTAATCTGGTCGTTCTACACAAAGCCATTACTACTATACTATAAACGAGGTTATATTAACAGTAAAACTTTTTTATAGTAGCTTGTGAAAAGAGTAATATAAGGAAGTTTAATGTTACACATTTAACAAGATGATGTATAATAGCGATGGCATCAGCCCCCATTTCAGGAAAAAGGGGAGCAAAAGAAGGAGGCAGAGTTAGAAAATGCACAAACGTATCATCACGACTCTAGTACTGCTGCTCATGGTCGCGGTTGTTGCCGTCGGTTGCGGCGACAAGAATGAGCAAGCCCAGTTGCCCGTGTTCAAGGTGGGCTATGGATTTAGCAGTCACGAAGCGGCCTTTATGGTGGCGGCCAAAGAAGGAAAGTCTATTTCCGACAAGGTTTATCTGGAAGAGGTCGTGGAGCGCCAGTTGTATCGACTCCACGCCGACGGCAAGGCGATTGCCGACTTGGAGCTGGTTACTGTTACCGGTGGTAACCAGGGTATGCAGCTTATGTCACAAGGCCACATTGATTTTGCCACTGGCTCCTCGGCAGCTTTAATGGCAGCCGTTGATAAGGGTGGTACCATGAAAGGCCTTTGTCCCATACATACGGGCGGAATCGCGGTTGTGGCTTTAGAAGAGTTCCCTGCTAACAACTGGGAAGAGTTCTTGGCCGTAGTAAATGCCAGCAAGGAGCCCATTAAGGTTGGCTATCATTCGCCCACTAGTGCTCCCATTATTCTCTTTGAGAAGGTAGTCAAGGAAGCCGGACTTACTACCACCGGTGATCCGAACAACACCAGCGCCGACTTTCTGTTGGTTGACCTCAAGGACACTAAGAACCTGGTGCCTGCTCTGAACAGCAAGCAAGTGGACGCTTGGGTCGGGCCTTCACCTAATCCTGAAGTCGCCGTTACCACAGGTGTTGGTAAGATCGTCTTAGACATGAAAGATATGCCCCCTAAGGGCCAATGGGATGATTTCCCTTGCTGCGTACTTTCTACGTCGGCAGAGATGATAGCCAAGCATCCGAGAATCGTTGAGGCTATGGTGCAAGTGATGACTGATGCGGCCAATTATGCCATGCAGTATCCAGAGAAGCTGGTAGCCATTATGGTAGACTGGGCTGGTGTTCCGGAAGCGGCGGCTAGGATCAATGCGGTAAAATATACTACCGACAACAATGATAAGTTCATAGCTGGTGAAGGTATCATCTACGAGGCCCTGCAGGCAACCGATAAGATCAATGACCGGTTTAAGGATGTCCCCTTTGCCGAGGCAGCTGAACAGCTCTTCGATTTCAGCTTTATCAACGAGGTCTTAGGTAAATAAGGCGTAACATTGTAGGAGCCATGGCGGGAAGGACGCCTTTCCGCTGTGGCTCTTATTGAGAGATAAAGGAGGAGTCAGCAATTGACCTCAGTAGATAAGGGCCCTAGGAAGGTAGGTGCCGCTCCAAAACACTGTTGGCGCCTTTTGCGGCCATTGGTCGCCTTGATGATGCTTTTTGTGGTCTGGCAGTTGATGGCCTTGCGTTTAGGAAACTTTCTCATTCTACCGCCCCTTGACGCCGTAGTTAGGATTCTGCTCAACCCGTTTCAAGACTTGCTGCGCCTAGGCTCCATGGTACACAATGCCCAAGTCAGCTTGGTACGCGTTCTGCTTGGCTACAGCATGGCTGCTTTGATTGGTATCCCTTTGGGGATATTGATGGGTTACTCGGCCCGCGCTCGAGTAGCTTTGCAGGGGGTGTTATCCATGTTGCGGCCCATACCACCTCTGGCGTGGGTACCCCTTATTCTGGCGTGGTTTGGTACGGCCAGCCTGGCTACGCTCTTCGGGCTACGCGGTGGCGCTGGCTATGTGTACTTGAGCAATATTCGGGTATCTATGGTGTTTATAATCTTTATCTCGTCCTTTTTCCCCATACTAATAAACACCATGTTTGGAGTACGTAACGTGCGTCGAACTCTGTTGGACTCGGCCCTAACACTGGGAGCCAGTCAAGGCGACCTAATCCGAAAAGTGATCTTGCCAGCCGCACTGCCCAGCATTTTCACTGGGCTACGGGGCGGTATGGGAGCAGCTTGGGGTAGTTTGGTGGCTGCCGAAATGCTACCAGGTAGCATAGCAGGACTTGGCTACCTTATATCCCATGCCCAATCCTACTCCCGCACCGATATTGTTATGGCAGGTATGATTGCCATTAGCATTATCGGCTCCGCTCTCGACTTCCTCTTCCGCCTAGTGGAAGAGAAAAGGTTCAAATGGCAGAGTCTGGCGAGATAGGGGTGAAGTAATGCAAGAGATTATCAAGTTGGCTGGTGTAAGCAAGGTTTTTGTTTCCGAAAAGGGGCAGGAAGTGCTGGCCGTTGATAATGTGAGTATCGTGGTTAATGAATCTGAGTTCGTCTGCTTGTTGGGGCCTAGCGGCTCGGGCAAGTCCACCATCCTACGCATGTTAGCGGGCTTGACTCCGGTTACAGCTGGTAAGGTGGAAGTTTTGGGGCAAGAAGTAAGGTCACCGCGATCAGAGGCTAGCATGGTGCTGCAAGACTATTCTCTCTTACCTTGGAGGAGCGTAGTGGAGAACGTGGCCTTCGGGTTGGAGCTACGAAAAGTTCCTAAGGAAGAGAGGCTACGCATCGCCCATGAGATGGTGGAATTGGTGGGTTTGGGCGAGTTTGCTCATGCCTCGCCCTACGAGCTTTCCGGAGGTATGCAGCAGAGGGCTGCCATTGCCCGTGCCTTGGCCACCAATCCACGTATCCTCTATATGGACGAACCTTTTGGGGCTTTGGATGCTTTCACGCGGCGGCAAATGCAGCAGGAGCTGCTTTCCTTGTGGCTTAAGGATAAAAAGACAGTGGTGTTTGTTACCCATAGTGTGGAAGAGGCTGTCTACCTGGCCACTCGTATTATCGTCATGAGTGCCAGACCGGGACGGGTCATCGCTGATTTCCCCGTGGATATACCCTATCCACGACGCAGCAGTGACGTGGCTTTTGGCAAAATGGTGGATGACCTGATGCACATGCTCATGGAACTGGCATATGAGCGTTGAGCGGCTACAAAAATGGACCAGGGGAGGCACTGGTCCATTTTTTGTATTACTTCGGGGTATCCTAAAGGTGCCCTGGAGGTGATGCAAGTGAATGAAAGTCTGGTAGTTGTGGTGCGCGGAGTTATAGCCTTTGTTACCCTGCTGATTCTCACCCGGGTACTAGGCAAACAGCAGATTGCACAGCTGGATTTCTTTGAATACGTCTTGGGTATAACCATTGGTTCTATTGCATCTTCGCTTACCATCGACCTCTCAATCAAAGCTTTCCCCCAGTGGGTGGG
>JAMNZE010000059.1:0-4713 GCA_023622465.1 Bacillota bacterium
GCTGTCAGCGGACTAGATGCGTGTATAGAAGTATTCAACGAACTGTCCGCGGGAGAAATTAGGCCCCGTTTTATCGAGGCGTTGGCTTGTCCAGGGGGCTGCATCAATGGCTCGGGCATCAGTAAGTGCTCCAGTCCTGCCTATAAACGTTCCCGCTTGTTGCAGTTTCATCTAGATCGGCAACAGGAAAGCAACAAGTTAAGTTCTATTACCGTAGCTACGGCTGACTCTCTGCCGCAGGCCAGCTATCAAGCACGGAATCCTAATCTACCGATGCCAACCGAGTCAGAAATACGCGCCATCTTGGTACAAATCGGCAAACATACAGCGGCCGATGAAAGCAATTGTGGAGGGTGTGGTTATCCTTCCTGCCGGGATAAGGCTATTGCTACCTATCAAGGGTTGGCCGAACTGGAAATGTGCGTTCCCTATATGCGAGCAAAATTTGAATCTTTGTCCCATCTAGTTGTCGACTCGTCGCATAATGCGATTATCGTGGTCACACAGGATTTGATAATTCAACAGTTTAATCCAATGGCCGACCGTCTCTTTAATTTGCAAAAACTGCCCACCAGGGGACAACACTTGGCGACTTTTGTTGATCCCACCTACTTTGCCGAAGTCGCCGCAACCGGACAAGCGGTACAGAAGCGAGTAGATTACCCGGAATTGAATCTCTATACTAGCCAAATCATCTATCCCCTGCCCGCCTATGGCCTAGTCATCGGCATAATAACCGATATCACTGAGGAAGAAAACCGTAAGAAGCAGTTAGAAGCAAAGCAGCGGGCGACAGCTCAGCGAGCTAGGGAAGTCATTCGCAACCAGATGAAACTGGCACAGGAAATAGCCGGTCTTCTCGGAGAAGCAACCGCCGAAACGAAGGCGACTCTGTTAGAACTAATCAATATGACGGAAGAGGCCGATGAACAATGAGACTAGCGGCCGAGGTTGGTATTGCTAAGCTTAGCAAACATCAAGAGGAACTTTGTGGTGACGCCACCAGCGTTGTTAAGACCCAAAACGGGACAACGGTTGTTCTCTCCGATGGATTAGGTAGTGGTGTCAAAGCTAACATATTATCCACCCTCACTACCCATATAGCTGCCGGCTTGTTAAGGCGCAATGTGGCCATTGAGCACGTCATAAGCGCCATTGCCAACACTTTACCTATCTGCCAAACCCGCGGGATAGCCTATTCCACCCTCGCTATCCTACAAATCGGCAACGACGGGCAAGCCAAGCTGCTGGAATACGACAGCCCAGAGGCCATATTATTTCGCGATGACCAACCGATTCGCCTTCAGCGAGAAGAACACCTCATCAATGGCCAGAAGGTAAAACAAGCCACCTTTCGCGTGCAAAAGGGGGATGTGATTCTGATGGTTTCCGATGGGGTAATTCATGCTGGTGTAGGCGGACTCTTTGACTTAGGGCTGGGGCAAGAGGGATTGTTAGAATACTTTCGCCAACCTTGCAGTTCCAGCGAAACCTGTGAGCAATTGGCCGACCGCGTGATCAATTTAACGGCAGCCTGTTACCTATCCCGCCCTGGGGATGACTGTACCGCTATCGTTACACGCATTCGGCCACCACAGCGGGTTACAGTGTTTACCGGCCCACCGCTCAATCCGGAAGATGATAAGGAAGCTGTGCGAACGCTTCTGGCTGAAACCAATAGCTTTTTGGCCGTTTGTGGCGGCACAACCGCCCAAATTGTCAGCCGCATCACCGGTCGGGAGTTGCGCACGAGTACTGAGTATGTAGACCCCCGCGTTCCACCTGTAGGCGAGATTAGGGGCATTGATCTCACGACGGAGGGCATTCTTACCCTCAATCTATGCCGTCAACTTTTACAAGGGGCAGCTGAAGGGGAAGAACTGCCTCGTCGTCGCGATGGAGCCACCCTGCTAGCCAAGCAACTATGGAATGCAGAAGAAGTCAAGTTTATAGTGGGGCGCGCTCAAAACAAGGCCCACGCCAATTTGGAACAATTGGTTCATTTGGCCCCCCGCACCTATGTGGTTGATCGAATCGCGAAAGTACTTGCTAAACGAAACGTGCAAGTAGAAGTCGTCTACTATTAAACGAAAAGATGAGGGGGGATCACAATGAAAGGGAGGAATATTATGTCTATCGTCAATATAGAACTCTGTGCTGGTACCGCCTGCCACCTCATGGGTACCGAACAGCTACTAAACTCATTAGAGAATTTGCAGAAAAGGTGGGGCAAGCGCCTACATGTACAACTGACCCACTGCCTAGGTGGCTGTGGGCAAGGTCCTACCGCCCGCGTTAACGGCCAACTTTACTATAAGCTGACAGCCGAGCAACTAGAAAACACCGTCAATGAGCTACTAGAGTTGGAACGAGGTGCACTATGAGTACGACACTTTCGGAAGTAGTCAAAATCAAACGCCAGTTGTACACTGCTGTTGCTCGCTTAGCGTGGGCAGGCAAACTCGAAGAAGAGATAGACTCTATCCCCGATCAAATTCTGACCAACAACGAGATCAACTATCGCTGCTGTGAACACAAAGAACGCGCTATTCTCAAGGAGAAAATTCGCGTGATCTTAGGTCTACCTGCTGACCAGGTTAGCAAACATGATCCTCTACACTCCCTAGCCGCAACAGCTTTAAAAAGAGCAGATACTAAGCATGCCTGCGCCTTAGAAATGATTGCCGTTGCTTGCGACCGTTGTCCAATAGATCGCTATATGATTACCGACGCCTGTCGCAATTGTGGCGCCCATTATTGTAAGAACTCTTGCCCCAAGAACGCCATTACTATAGTTAACAATCGCCCCTATATCGACCGCAACCGTTGTATTGAATGTGGTCGTTGTGCTAGCAGTTGCCTTTTTAATGCTATAGTGGAAATTACCCGTCCCTGCGAGCAGGCGTGTGCCGTCTCCGCCATTAAGCCGGACAAAGAGGGCATTGCTCAAATCAACCCCGATAAATGTGTGGGTTGTGGTGCCTGTGTCAATGCCTGCCCCTTCGGTTCCATCGGCGACTACACCCAAATAGTGCCTACCATCAACATGCTTAAACAGGCCGATTATCCCGTATATGCCCTGATAGCTCCTTCTTTTGTGGGCCAGTTTGGACCGAAAGTGGATGCGGGTGCGGTAATAGCTGGGCTCCAGCAAATGGGTTTCCACCGGGTAACTGAAGTTGCGCAAGGTGCAGAAACCGTTGCGGCCCTCGAAGCAGCTGAATATGTGGAACGCAGGCAAGGCGGTGCTGCACTTATGACTACCTCTTGCTGCCCCGCTTTCGTTGCCATGATAAAGAAGCATTACCCGGATCAGCAGCACTATATTTCGCATACACCATCACCGATGATACAGCTGGCTGCTGCCATTAAGGCCCAGGAACCCAACGCCCGTTTAGTCTTCATTGGGCCATGTATCGCCAAAAAGCAGGAAGCAGCTGCCCATCCCACCATCGATGCGGTGCTTACTTTCGAAGAAATAGCCTGTATGTTGGTGGCCAAAGGTCTTAATCTGGCGGCCGTCACTAGCCAATTAGAGCCAAACGATGCCGGCCCTTTAGGGCGCGGATTTGCTAAGAGCGGAGGCGTTGCCGAGGCGTTATTAGCCCATCTATCACCCGATATAGCCAAGCCGAAGGTGTATCAGGCGAACGGCCTACAAGCTGCTGTAGCTGCCTGCGACCAACTACGGGCCGGACAGCTAGTGGCCGACTTTATCGAAGGGATGGCTTGTGAAGGCGGCTGTATCGCCGGGCCGGGGACCTTGATTAACCCGCGGGTGGCAGAGAAACTGCTGGACCGGTTCTGCGCAGCAGCTGATATTTCTAAGCAAGCAACAGGTAATTAAGAAAACAGGCTGCCTCACTGACAAGGCAGCCTGTTTTATCTGCTTTAGCGGGCAGGTTTTCGCTAATCCGGGGCGAAGCTATTAATCAATCCAGATTTATAGCAGAGAAAGTGGTGTAATCTCAATGAAGTCACTAATAAAAAGCCCTACTGCCTGGAGTATTGCACTGACTATTATCATCGGTCAACTGGCTTGGCCTACAACCACCATACCCACCTTGCTCGGTCCGGCTTTCCTGCTGGGCCTTGCTCCCCTATTAACCCTACCCATCTGGCAGTATTGCATCGCCATGCTGACCAGTGCCCTCATTGGCGTATTTTTATGGGGTCCTTGGTTAGGTCTTGCCATCCTATTGCAGTTTGTTTTGTGGTATTGGGCTCATAAAAAACAGCACACCGGCTGGTGGGTCATAGGTACCCTGCTACCGGTGGCATTGGTGTTTTGGCAACAAAGTGAAAGAAATTATATCAGTTACCTGCTGACTCTGGGCACGGTAATTTTACAAACCCTCAGAACGGCTGTTAACAGCCATTAATCAGTCTCAAGAGCTAGAACAACTACTGTCCCTAGGCCAGGCGCTGAATGAGACTATGGAACAAACCTATGGGGTTTATCAGGACATGGAGTTGTTGGCTCGAACAACCCCTAAAATTACTCCAACTCTAGTGCAAGATCTGCTGGCAGCAGCCCAACAAATTCACCAACTGCGACTACAACTGTTGGCCTGGTATGATCAACAAAACCAGGTGCTAGCGGATCTTATTGGCCCCGGGGCGGTTTCCCTGCATACTCTATGCCGCTGGATCACCCTACTGGTGGCTGACATGGCCGCTAAAAAAGGGCAGCAAGTGCAGCCCCTTTTTGAT
>JAMNZE010000009.1:0-4321 GCA_023622465.1 Bacillota bacterium
TATTTCACGTTTATTAATGTATGCTCTTCGTTATTGGCCGAGAATTGTGGCCGCCATTGTGCTGATGTTTATCGGGACAGGCTTGGTCATGCTCCAGCCCAAGATCATCCAGTGGACCTTTGACTATGTTTACGAGGGAGGCCAATGGCACCTGCTCGGTTGGATGGGGCTGGCAGTGGTGGCCGTGGCCATCTTACAGGGGCTGGTCAACTTTGGCGAGCGGCTGCTCATGGAATGGGTGGGCCAGCGGACTATTTATGATCTGCGTAACCGTATCTATAGCCACTTGCAGAGTTTATCCTTCAGTTTCTACGATACGGCCCAAACGGGCGAGTTGATGTCTAGGGCTACCGCCGACGTGGATCAGCTGCGCCGTTTTGTCAGCTTCGGCATTATGCGTTTAGTCGGCAACCTGGTCACCTTTTTGTTTGTTCTATTTACTCTCCTAAGTATGGATTGGAAATTGACCCTGCTTTCCTTAGGAACGATGCCCTTCTTAGCCCTTTCAGTAGCCGCTTTTAATACCCGGGTGCGGCCCCGCTATCGCCTGATTCAGCAGGAAATGGCCTCCTTGACCACTACCCTACAAGAAAATATTTCTGGCATCCGGGTGGTGCGGGCCTTCGCCCAAGAGGAAAGGGAAGTTGCCAAGTTTCGCGCCAAGAATTGGCGCTACTTAGAAGAAAATATTACAACCGTGCGCTTATGGGCTTTCTATTTCCCGCTGATGCAGTTTATGAGCGGGTTGGGAAGCACTTTAATTCTATGGTATGGGGGCCGACAGGTGATCTTAGGCCATCTGTCCATCGGGCAAATGCTAGCTTTTACCGCCCTGTTGGGCCGATTAGTCCGCCCCATACGTATGCTGGGTTGGCTGGTAAATATGTATAGCCAGGCCACGGCAGCAGCTCAGCGGGTCTTTGAAATTCTGGATACCAAGCCGGAGGTCCGCGATAAGCCGGGAGCCTATGAATTGCCACCAATTAAAGGCCATGTGCGTTTTGAGAACGTGTCCTTTGCCTATGACGGCGAAAACTATGTGTTGCGCCAGATCGATATTGATGCCAAACCGGGGCAGCGGATTGCGGTCTTGGGCGGGACCGGTTCGGGTAAGAGCACGCTGATCAACCTTATTCCTCGCTTCTACGACGTGGTGGAGGGCGCCGTTACCGTTGATGGTATCGACGTGCGGGATGTAACCCTAGAGTCGCTGCGACGCCAGATCGGTATTGTGCTGCAAGAGACTTTCCTCTTCTCAGCCACCATCCGCGAAAATATTGCCTATGGTCGCCCCGAGGCCAGCGATGAGGAAATTATTGCGGCAGCTAAAGCGGCCCGCATTCATGATTTCATAGTCAGCTTGCCCGACGGCTATGATTCGCTGGTGGGCGAACGGGGAGTAGGCCTTTCCGGTGGCCAGAAACAGCGTATCGCCATCGCCCGGGCCCTGTTGTTAGATCCGGCCATTCTGATCTTGGATGATTCCCTCTCCAATGTGGATACGGAAACCGAGTATCTGATTCAGCAGGCATTGGAAGAACTGATGAAAAATAGGACTTCCTTCATCATTGCCCAGCGGCTTTCCACCGTTAAGAATGCGGACCAGATAATTATTCTAGAAGACGGTCGCATCGTGGAGCAGGGGGACCACTATTCCCTGTTGGCCGCCGGCGGCATCTATAAGGAAATCTATGATCTGCAGTTCCGGAGCCAAGAAGAAGGAGAAGTCCTAGTCGAAAGGAGTGGTAACTGATGCGGGGTGGCGGTCGCCACGGTAGCTTTGACGCCCAGGTCTTAGATGTAAAAGTAGATGCGCAAATTATTCGGCGTATTGCTCCCTTTCTTAAGCCCTACTGGGCCCACCTGCTGGCGGGAATGTTCTTTATGTTAGCCGTCTCCGTCACCAGCTTAGTTTCCCCTCTCTTGATGCGCCGAGCTATTGATACCTATATCCAAGTGGACAAGGACATAGTGGGTCTAACCCGTATATCCCTAGTCTATTTGGGCGTTTATATCGTCAACTGGATATGTACCTACTGGCAGACCTACTTTGTGTCCTGGGCGGGACAGAATATCATCTTTAATATACGCCAACAATTATTTGAACACCTGCAGAAGTTGTCCTTCAATTTCTATGACCGCATTGAAGTGGGGCGCATCATGTCGCGGGTGACCAATGACGTAAACGCCCTTAGCGAGCTTGTTTCGTCAGGCATTTTGAATTTAATCAACGACATCTTTCGTCTGGTGGGCATTATCATCATTATGTTATCGATGAATGTGCGCTTATCCCTACTTACGTTTACTACTTTACCCTTTTTGGTAGTACTAGCCACCAAGTTCCGTTGGCGCATGCACCGGGCCTATCACGATGTGCGCCGCAAAATTGCCACCGTCAATGCCAATCTGCAGGAAAGCATCTCCGGGGTGCGGGTGGTGCAGTCCTTCACCCGTGAAGATATTAACCGGGAACGTTTTGATGCTAGGAACGCCGACTATATGCAGGCCAACATGCAGGCCGCCCGCCTCCACTCCCTGATCGGTCCCTTAGTGGACGTGGTTGGAGCGGTGGGCGTGTGTATGGTGCTTTGGTATGGCGGCACACTGGTGCGAGGGGGCGTTCTTACCTTGGGTACTGTATACGCCTTCACCGCCTATGTTAACCAGTTCTATATGCCCATTCGCGACCTGTCGCAGGTGTATAACATCTGGCAATCGGCCACCGTTTCTATAGAGCGTATCTCGGAAGTGTTAGAAACCGAACCGGAGGTGCAGGATGCACCTCATGCCATCGAGTTGCCACCGGTGGAGGGGCATGTGATTTTCAAGGGGGTCACTTTCGGTTATTATCCCGATCGCCCCGTATTGCACGACATTAATATCGAGGCGCTGCCGGGACAAACGATCGCCCTGGTGGGGCCCACCGGAGCCGGCAAGAGTTCCATTATCAACTTGCTGTCCCGCTTTTACGACCCGCAGCAGGGCTCCATCACCATTGACGGTTACGATCTGCGGGATGTGCAGCAGAAATCGTTACACAACCAACTGGGCATCGTTCTGCAGGATACCTTCCTCTTTGCGGGTACTATTCGGGACAATATCTGCTATGGCAAGCCCGATGCCAGCGATGAAGAAGTGATCGCCGCTGCCAAAGCGGTGGGTGCCCATGAGTTTATCATGCGCCTGCCCCAAGGTTACGACACGGAAGTGCACGAGCGGGGCTCCCGTCTGTCCATAGGGCAGCGCCAGTTGATATCCTTCGCTCGCACTTTGATTTGCAACCCTCGCATTTTGATCCTCGATGAGGCCACTTCCAGCGTGGATGCCTACACGGAGGTTATTATTCAGAGGGCCCTCGACCGCCTCTTGCAGGGGCGTACCGCCTTTGTTATAGCCCACCGCCTATCCACCATCCGCAATGCGGATAAGATTGTGGTGATTAATGAGGGCCGGGTGCAGGAAGAAGGTACCCACGAAGAGTTGCTGGCTCGCCCCGATAGTCTGTATAAAACCCTTTACGAGATGCAATATCGTCACCAGGAGACGGCTTAGGAGGCACGGCTGTGATTCGATTAGTTGCTATCGATTTGGATGAGACCTTGCTTTTGCCCGACCGCACCATTTCACCGCGGGCCAAACGGGCCATCGGGGCGGTCCGTCGGCAGGATTGCCATGTGGTGTTGGCCACCGGGCGCATGTTCTGCGCCGCCGAGCCCTATGCCCGGGAGTTGGACTTACCCGGTCCCTTGATTGCCTATCAGGGATCGTTGGTGAAAAGTGTGGGCGACAAAAGTATTTGGCGTCATCTGTCTATCTCGGCGACTCAACTGGGCCGACTGCTCCCCTGGTTGGAAGAGAAACCGGTACACATCAATCTTTATGTGGATGACCAATTGTGGGTGGAGCGCATGAATACCACCGCCGAACGCTACGCCAAGTATTCGCGGGTGGAGGTAAAGGCAGTGGGGCGGCTCAGCGCTTTGTCTCTGGGAGAGGCCACCAAGGTGGTGGCCATCGGTGAGCCCGATTTAATTAGCCAATTATTACTCGAAGCCAAGGAGCTGTTCGGTGACCAATTGGCCATCAATCGCTCCTACCCCCACTTCCTGGAGTTTGGCCATCCACAGGCCACCAAGGCTCAGGCCCTAGCCTGGCTGGGACAGAGGCTGGGCATTGAGCCAGAGGCCATGTTGGCCATCGGCGATGGTGAAAACGATCTGGACATGATTGAATTTGCCGGCGTGGGGGTGGCCATGGCCAATGCGCCAGCGGCCATTCAAGCCGCCGCCGATTTTGTCACCGCCAGCAATACGGAAGACGG
>JAMNZE010000072.1:0-6492 GCA_023622465.1 Bacillota bacterium
GGACCACACCCGGTACTAACTTGGTACTCCTTTAGAACAAAAAAACATGGGGCATCTTAAGACTATGATAGCCCCATGTTTGCAAGAGCCGAGGGGTCTGTAGCTTAACATCCTAATGCGACAGTCCCTAACGTTAGCCTAAATACGCACCGTCCGCAGACGTAGCGCGTTAGTCACGACGCTAACTGAACTAAAAGCCATGGCAGCTCCAGCCACGATGGGGTTTAACAAACCGAGGGCCGCCACCGGAATACCCAGTGAGTTGTAGAAGAAGGCCCAGAAGAGGTTCTGTTTTATATTGCGTAGTGTCAGCCGGCTTAAGCGGATGGCACTAACGATCGACTGCAGGTTGCCGCGCATGAGGGTGATGTCGGCCGCCTCCATGGCCACGTCGGTGCCGGTGCCGATGGCCATCCCCACGTCGGCGGTGGCTAAAGCGGGAGCGTCGTTAATGCCGTCACCCACCATAGCGACAACACGGCCCCCAACTTGCTCAGCTATGGCTCGTGCCGTGCGCCAGTTGTCACCGGTAATCATGTAGACGCCTAAACCCATTTCTTTTAAAGCGGCAATGGCGGCTGCCGACTCGGGCTTCACCGTATCGGCCACAGCAATGATACCTGCCGCCAGTTCTTCACAGGCTACCAACATGGCCGTCTTACCTTGCTCCTCCAGTTGCTCTAAGGTCTGCAAATGGGCCTCAAAATCAATACCCTGCTCCCTTAACAACTTCCGGTTCCCTACCAGCACTCGCTTGCCAGCTGCCCGCGCCACAATGCCGTGGCCGGGTATGGCCTGGAAATCCTCCGCCGGTAATAGGTCTAGGCCCCTCTCTTTAGCATTGTTAACAATAGCTTCCCCGAGAGGGTGTTCCGACGCTTGTTCCACACTGGCCGCCAAAGTCAGCAGCTCGTCTTCCTTCCCTGCCCAAGCCTCAAAAGCAATAACATCGGTAACTGCCGGTTCGCCCTTGGTAATGGTACCGGTTTTGTCCAGAATAATATCCTGCACCCGGTGAGCGTTCTCTAAATGCTCGCCACCTTTGAATAGGATACCATTCTCCGCTCCCTTGCCCGTCCCTACCATAATGGAGGTGGGGGTAGCCAAACCCAATGCACAAGGACATGCTATTACCAACACCGCGGTCATATTGATAATTGCTCGCTCCACATTACCCGTCAGCAGGTACCAAGCAATAAAGGTTATGGCCGCAATGGCTACCACCACTGGCACAAATATACCGGAAATCGTATCGGCCATCCGCTGCTGGGCTAAGGCCGTGTCAGCCCCAACTTTCGTGGCGCGAAAACGGAAGGATCCGTGTTTGTTGATGGTGGCTCCTACCACCTGGTCGCCCGGCTCCTTGTCCACCGGGATACTTTCGCCGGTGAGCATCGATTCATCTACTGAAGAAGTACCCGCCACCACCACACCATCAACGGGAATCTTTTCTCCAGGACGCACTACCACTATATCGCCTACCACCACATCACTAATGGGCACGTCGATCTCCTCACTCAAAAGGTAGGCTGCACTGGTGCCTAGAGCAACCAGCACATCCATATTGGCGCTGCCGCTCTTGAGCGACCGGTAAGCTCCCTTATAGAAGCTCCAGCCAACAATAAACTGCACCGGTGTGGCAAAAACGAACTGCACCAGCGGTGCATGGAAAAGGGCGGGCAGGGAGAAATTGAAAATCATATCAAACATCACTAGCAGCAGGGGAGCAGATAAGACCGCACTGACGATGAATAGATTTCGCTGGCGGCGAATTTCGCGAGCCCTCGCTTCCTGCTCCCGATCGCCATCGGCTTCAACGCACAAAGCTTCTGCTGTATAGCCCGCATCGCTAACAGCCGCCATCAACTCCTTCACACTGGTGACGGCCGTATCATACTGAATAGTGGCCCGCTCCGCCGCCAAGTTGACACTGGCTTGATAGACACCGGGCACCCGCCGTAGTGTCCTTTCCACACCGGCAGCACAGGCGGCGCATGTCATGCCACCGACTCTAAATTCCACCTTGGACATATCGGCCGGCTGGGCTTCATAGCCGCTGTCGGTGATGCTTTTAATGAGTTGCTCTATGGTTATCAGTTCCGGATCAAAAGTTACCGTTGCCTTGTTAGTCGCTAAATTGACATTAGCCTCTACGACACCTTCCTGCTGCCGTAAGACCTTTTCTACCCGGGCAGAACAAGCTGCACAGGTCATGCCGTTCACTGCTAAAGTTATCCTTTGTGTTACACTCATCGGCTCCCCTCCTATACCCCCGCTGTCAGCAATCGCCGTCAAGATAAAGGGATAATGGCCTGCTGCTTCACCGGCCGACATACCCGATACGGAGGGATCACTAGCCGCTAGAACCCTAGCAGCATCGGACATCCTTGTCCCCAGCACCAAATTGGATAGGCTGCTAATCTCACCGGAAAGCGGATTATGCAGATCATTATCTAAGCGCCCTGTGGGGTAGCGATGGATACGATCTACCTGCACAACTTCGCATCCCAACTGCTTTAGCTCAGCAGCCGCCTTCCGAGCCTGGGTAGAGCTCTGAAAATAGGACAAAATGTTGCGTTCACCCATTACAAATCGCCTCTTTTCCACTGATTTTGGTTAGTTTTCCTGACCAGCCAGGGCAAAATACCCCAAAAGCGGAAGAGGTGAAAGCGTGATTATTACCTTTGGCGGCTTTTGGCTGCCTATCCTGCTAACACTGGCGCTGGTCGGCTATCTCTGGTACTGGTCTACACGCAAAACCCACCGCGCCCTAGAAAAATTGGACCAACAGGAACAGGTCAAGCGGAGGCGCCCCTTCCACAAGCGCAAAATCCGGTAGATTACTAGGGGTGATCGCCGCTGAGCGGGCATGTATTGCCTCCGCCCCGTGCACACTAAGGGCAGGAGGTGAGTTGGATGACCAAGGTGAAATGCCACGTTGATACCTGCACCCATTGGCTCTCCGGTATGTGCGGTGCAAGAAATATCGATATTTTAAATGAAAGCCGAGGACGCATGCCCCACGTAGAGGACCAAACCCAGTGTAAGACTTTCCATAGGAAAGAAGGGCTAGGCAGTTATATTACTTCCATGGACAATCTGAACTGGAGTGGGATGGCGGACGCACTAACCGGCGGCGAAATGAGCCCTACCATCACCTGTGTTGTTGACACCTGCTATTACTGGCGCACTGGCGATGAATGTCATGCGGATGCTATTGAAGTAACCGGGTCTGGTGCCGAGCGTAGCGAAGATACCAACTGCAGCACCTTTACTCAAAAAGACTAATAGGCAATAAGCGGCTGTCGATGCTCATGCACCACAGCCGCTAAACTTTTATGGACGCTGGCAGTAGCAGCACCGACTATTGTATCTCCTCATAGGCTATAGAAATAGGCTGTGAGGAGGAGTGATATGATTAGCCAACAACAAGTGCGCACCCGTTATAACCGGCGCCGAGCCGTACGTTATGCCCTTAGCCGCTATAACAACCCTAACCCTAAATTTGCTAACATGGATACCATGGGTGGGGGCGGCGATTGCACCAATTTTACGTCCCAATGCCTACTGGTGGGGGGCTTCCGTATGGATTACCGTCAGACGGGACAGGCCACCGAATGGTGGTACCGCCACCTGACGCTAGAACCTTTTGATCAATACCACGACGACTGGTGGTCCTGTACCTGGTCATTACCTGAAACTCAGCTACGCTATTTAAGCGCCAACCATGGGCAAGTAGTCGACCTCTTAGCCAATCCAGCGCTGGCTAAACGCCTGAGCCTCGGGGATATCATCTATTACGATTGGTACGGAGAGGGCCGCTTTGGACATAGTGCCATTGTAACCGCCTTTAACCGTTACCGGGTCCCCTATGTTACCTATCGCACCTTAGCCCCTTTGCGCCCCCAGCGCAACCAACACTGGCGTTTACGCCATAGACGGGAAGCCGCCCGCATCTGGGCAGTCCATCTCAACGATAGACCGGTAGTATACACCCAGCCCCCCAACTGGGCAGCCTTAACCCCCTGTGAACAAGCCCGCAAATAGGTACATAATATTAAAGAAATATGAAGGCCGTCGCAAAGAGTTCTCGCGACGGCCCCGTCTTTACAAGCTTTGTTCCGCTTTCTCTTGCCCACTTTTTTCGCCGCCGGCCAACCAGGCCGCAATTAGGGCAGTTAACGGTATGGCAGAAACTAGACCTATACTGCCGGAGAAAGCACGCACCAATTCGGTGACGATGGTGTCTAAGTTCATAATTCTCTCTATAGGGACTTGATAGGCGAAGAAGAGCAATAATAGTGGGGTGCTACTGCCTAGATAGGCCAGGATTAGGGTGTTAGTCATGGTACCCATGATATCCCGCCCCACATTCATGCCCGAACGGAATAACTCTCCCAGACTGATCTGGGGGCTTACACTCTTAATCTCAAACATGGAGGACGCCACCGACATACCCACGTCCATAACCGCACCTAGGGCACCAATCACAATGCCGGCAAACAACAAACCCTGATAGTTAAACTCTATTCCCTGCGGTATATACATCAACATCTGGGTCTCTTCGTGGCTGAGGCCGGTTAACTTGGCCAGGTTGCCAAAAACATAGGCTAAGATACCAGCTGCCAGCACCCCACTGGCGGTACCTAAAATTGCAGCCAGGGTCTTTCTATTCCAACCGCTCACCACTACCAGCGTTACTATAATAGATAGGGTGGACAACAGCACCGCTAACGGCAGCGGCGAATAACCCCGCAGGAGCAAAGGCAGAAAAACTTGAGCCACTAATATCACGGTAACAATTAGACTAAACATGGCCCTGAGGCCCGCCTTGCCGCCGATTAGAAGTACCAGTAGGCAAAAAAGTCCAACTAGCACATAGACGTAAGTATCTCGAATGTGGTCGGCGATATAAACATTGACCAATTCATCCCCATCTAGTTCCGCTTCTAGTAGAACCTTATTGCCCGGTTCCACAAAAATATCATAGGCCGGATTACCACCGGTGATATGCAATATGGTCATCTCTTGCCCTTTATAGGGACCATTTAAAAACCGAATGGTCACATTGTTAGCTTCCGAATCATAGCCACTCTCACCCAGCGGATTTTCCTCCGCCGGTTCTACTTCTAAAACGATTCCCCGGAAGGTTTGCAGGTTTAGTTCGGTTTCTTCCGTGGCCTGAGCGGCAGGAACAAACAATAATAACAAGCAAATGCTCAGTAGAAATATGCACTTGTAACTCTTAGGTCGCATCTTTATCTACCCCCTCCCATGCTGCCATTCTACCACAGAAATATGGCTACAAAGTAGGGAACTTTTGGCCCTAATACACGTCTATTTATTTAAATATAGAGCAAGGAGGCGGATAAGGAAGTTGCTACGCAGAAGTTATTCCTGGACAATTATAGCGGCTTTCACTGCCGTCCTTTTAAGCCTGATATATTTCAATCAATGTTACTTCTTTACCCCTCTAATGCACAAACGCTATGCGGCGGCCCACTTGCCCTGGACGTGGTACAAAAACCCACTGCAACTGGAATACGGCGTGCTGGATGATGATGGTTGGAAATTTACTAAGGTAACTGATAAGAATGAGATCAAAAAGGTATTTACGGAGCTGAGCCGCTGCTTAACGGAGCCGGTGAACGGTGATCCTCCCCAGCAAGAGGAGAGCTCGCCCGTATGGTTTGGAATTCGGCGGCTCTGTGATGGCATGGTATTGCTAAGCGCGGAAGGATGGGAAAGTAACCCCTACTTTCACATTCGAGATTTGGCAACCCTCTGTTTGACCCCTGAATTACAGGCCCTTTTAACTGCCCGCTTGCAACAGGCACGGGCACTACCTCCCATAAATTAATCCCTGCTGAGCATCCTCAGCAGGGATTAATATTTACGACTTTAGATTTGCGTGGGCTCGCTTTAGCATCTCCCTAATGGGCAAACTATAGGGACAACGGCTTTCACAGATACCGCAATCGGCGCAATCGGCTGCATTTTTATCCATGGCCGCATAGCGTCCTACGGCCCACTCGGCCAGATTATAGCGGGTGGCATAGCCCTCGAAGATGAAAACTTGGGGGATTTTGATGCCTTGTGGGCAAGGCAAGCAATACTCGCAACGCCGGCAAAAACCTTTCCCTAATTCGGCCACCTCTTGTTCCAATAAGGCTCTTTCTTCCTCATCTAAAGGACGCCAATTGGCCGCCAGCTCCGCATTTTGCCGCATTTGTTCCGCACTGTCCACACCAGGAATAACAACGTCTAGCAACGGTTCGGCCAACAGTTCCCGTAAAGCCAATTCGGGATGCATAAAGGAGCCGCCGGCTAAAGGCTTCATGGCAATAGTACCCATATTTCGTTCTTTTGCCGCCTTAAGTACCGGGATAAATTGACGCTCAACCGCATTTACGGGCGCCTGCACTGTATCAAAGAGGCCGGTTTCAACCGCTTGTAGTAAAATCTGATCGTTATGTCCGGTAATTCCAATAT
>JAMNZE010000099.1:0-5293 GCA_023622465.1 Bacillota bacterium
GGTGGCCTGCACAAGTTTATGAACTGGAACGGTAGTGTCCTTACTGATAGCGGCGGCTTTCAGGTGTTCAGCCTCAGTAGCCTAAACAAGATCAGCGAAGAAGGCGTTATGTTTCATTCCCACATTGATGGTAGTAGACACTTTTTCAGCCCCGAACGGGCTATTGCCATAGAAAATGCCCTCGGGGCCGATATTATAATGGCCTTTGATGAGTGTACGCCTTACCCGTGCGAGCATTCATACGCTAAAGAAGCAATGGGGCGCACCCACCGGTGGGCTGTGCGCAGTAAGCAGGCCCACAAACGGCCCGATACCCAGGCCCTATTCGGCATTATTCAGGGTGGCACCTTTGCCGATTTGCGGCAGGAAAGTGCCAAATTCTTAGTAGACCTGGATTTCCCCGGCTATGGTATAGGCGGCCTCAGCACCGGCGAGCCCAAGCCTCTCATGTATGACATGCTCGAGGTAACAGTTCCGCTCATTCCGAAAGAGAAACCCCGTTACCTGATGGGCGTGGGCTCTCCCGACTGCCTGGTGGAAGGCGTAATTCGGGGCGTAGACATGTTCGACTGTGTTCTGCCCACCCGCGTGGCGCGTAACGGCACTGCCTTTACCAGCCAGGGCCGGGTAGTGATTCGCAACGCCACCTATGCCCGCGACTTTTCGCCCCTCGACCCCAATTGTAGCTGTTATACTTGCCAAAACTTCACGCGGGCCTATCTGCGCCATCTGATCAAGGCTAAGGAGATATTAGGTTACCAGCTACTGAGTATCCATAACCTGCATTATCTAATTCAGCTCATGCGGGGACTCCGACAAGCCATACTAGAAGATCGTACCCTAGATTACGTCCGTGCCGTGCTGAGCAATTACGATAGCGAGCCCTACAACGTGGAGGGGTGCCGTCCATAGGGGTTAAAGATTAATACACGGATACAAGACACCGCACCTATCGAGGTGCGGTTTTTACTTATCGTTCCTGATCATTAAAGAACAAGGAATTGTTTGGGTTTTTTTCTTGCCTTTCCCATCATTCTTTCATTCTACCTTTCGGACTATGAATATAGGCTGTGGATAATCCAAGGCCCGGACCCTTTTGACAAGATGGGTAGTGGCCCATTCTTAATCGGCAAGGCAATCAGCTGGCTCCTAATCGGCTTTGGATTGATTATTATCGGCCTGCAGCTGAGGTTGCACGCTGATAGGAAGAATAAAAGCGATTAAGAGGGAATGCGGTGTATGTATTTCGGTAATCGAGCACTCTAGAAACTTTAAAATTGTTTATGAAGGTAATTGGGGGTCCACCTAGAATAATATGTATGTTTGGGGCCTTGGCTGAGCCGAAGTGCCCCAGGAGCATCACTGTAGAAGGAGGACACCTATGCCCTTTTTTCGTAGGCTTTTGAATGAAGCCAAACCTTTTTGGCACTATCTACTTATTACAGCAGTGGCCATTATAGCCCTAACGGGGCTGGACTTAATTGCCCCTCAGCTGGTGCGTCGGGTGCTGGCTTATCTAGAAACCGATGGCTTACTGACAACGGATACCTTAGTAAAAATTACTCTCGCCCTTTTGGGCCTTTACTTGGTCAAGATTGTCTTCCGTTTCTTGGCCAGTTATATGTCTCACGTAGGTTCCTGGAAGTTGGTAGCTAACATGCGCACTCAGGTATATGACCACATGCAGAAACTTTCCATGGGATTCTTCCACGATAAGCAGACCGGGCAGTTAATGTCTATCACCATTAATGATGTGCGCACATTTGAGTCGCTCATTGCCCATGCTATTCCCGATCTGGCGGCCAACGTTTTAGTCTTAACCGGAGTGGCCATCATCCTCTTTAGTATGAACCCCAAGCTGGCAGCCCTCACCCTTATACCGGTACCCTTCTTGATAGTAGCCACCCAAATTTATGCGAAAAAGGGGAAGTAGCTTTCCTGCCTCACTATTTCACTCAACATTTCTATTGCCATCCAAACAATATAAACCTTAGCACTAAAAGGCCTAGAACAGTTGATCCAAGCCCAAATAAGACGATAGCACTTCTGTTCTTAAAGGGCAGAATGCTTCTTAAAATATGGCCAAGTAACGGCACCGCCATTCCGATAAATGCAGTAAAAATATTGGGGTAGTAATCATGTAATTTAAAATGCCAAGTAGTAAAAGCAATGCAGAACTGTAGATAAGCAAGCATTATAAAAATGTAAATTAAATACCACCCGCTAAAAACTTTTTCCCACTTTTTGATTTGTTTCAACCTCCCTCCTCTACGCTATTTATGAAACTTCCCCTTCTTGATGAAAAGCACAGCGTCAAAGGAATGCAACCATCAGTGAGCCGACGTCAATTATAGACGTCGGCCCTAGCGCTATTTTAGATGCCTTTGCTGATTAGTAACTGTAAAGAACGCTGTATTCGTCAAATCTCCACTCTCCATACATTTCTGGAAATGGGTTTTCTAGAAGTATTGTCTTCCCGAATCTAAGCGGTGGACGATAAATAGTATAAATTCTCGCCAACGTTCCGGTTACAGCATTCCACGTGAAGTATACCCGTATGAGATCCAGTTCTTCATCCATGTTATTAACACAATTTTGCATATTGGTCCGGTCCATTGATGCAAAATAGTCATATCCAAACGAAGCGGCGATACTTATAACCGCCAAGGTGAAAAGTTTTGGATTGCCCGTTATTTTGAGTTGCGTTAATATATACTCGCCAATTTGCTCGGCAGGTAGACCTGACATCAGATATCCCATTATGGTATTCCAAAGGCTATAACTTTTACTGAGCCCCAATATGGAGACAGCAGTTTGACGAGTTAGGTAATCCACTTCCAAAGTATAACCCGTAAGTGCTTCTCCTAAGGTTATTGGGGATTTAGTAGTATCTCTAATCCAAGCAGCACCTACAGGATCAGTGAGATCATAATAATTGCCTGATTTAGTTGAGCTTGGCGATATTTTCGTAGTTGCTCAAATTTGAGTGCGTAAGATAACCCTGTGAGAGCAGTTCTAACTTCAGCTTTACTATATGTAGAAGCTGAAACTTCAAAAGCCTTTTCAAAGAGCCTATTTGCCTCATCATCTGTAAGTAATGGAATTTCGTCGATATCTAGATCGACAAGCTCTTGAACATAATTGGCAGTAATGTTGCGTGCATCAACAGAAGGCGCTGAGCGTGCCTCTAACGCTGCGATAGGTGCTGTGAGCACTAACGCAAACGATAGGACCAGCAACAAAATCTTTCTCATTTTTTCCCTCCTATATTTTTAGTGACCGTATAACGACAAGAAATAACGGGGATTGCTTTAACCATTACCCTTCCTTCTTCGGAAATTCCATATACCCCCTCTGATAGAAAACATAATATCTGCGAATTGACTACATATTCAGGGCGAATAAGACAAATCTCTATGCGATTGTTAAAAGACGCATTTCTTCCTTGCTCATTTCTTCTGCATCTACAATAGCCGGATCACCAACCTGCTTTACGCAGCCTGACAGTAACAGGCTGATGAATTAGCACAAAGACAAGAATAACCCTCCTCATCCTAAGCACCTCCGTTTACAATACGCTTTATTCTTGGTTGCGCCTCTATTTCCCTGTCTGCCGGACCGGTTCCGTTAGCTAACTACCGGCTTAAACGATAATCCGTAGTTTTGCTATCACAGTAGTAATACATACACATGAACAAACACACCAAATCTTTCTTGCCAAGTTAACGTTTGCGGATATAGCGTGCGTATCAAGATGAGTTTGCCAAGCGCAAAAGGCAATGATGATATAACACTCGATAAGAAACTTAATTCGATATGCAATATCAAGTGGCGCAACCCCTCTTTCTCCAAGACACTGCCCCAAATATTAACAGCACCAAGAGCTACCACTTCTCAGGTTTTAGCCACCAAGTTTAAAGCAATAGACCCACTAGCCACTGTGCGACTTTTACACTAAAGCTATGGAGTATCCGGAAGCCAAACATAGTCGCCGCACCGAAGGCTATTCCCGTAAAAAATCTAATCGGATTTGTGCTTTCGTATCTGGACGGCCTAACTTTCGGTTGTCCCAGGAGAAAATCGCTGAACTCAATGCGGTGCTACAAGACAATTTCTCTGGAATAAAAGAGATTCAGGTTTTTAATAAGCAGGAACAAGAAAGGGAACGGGTTAACGAAAAAATCCCAAAGCCACATGCGAGCCATGTTACGGGCTCTGCGCCAAGGGGCTATTTACCATCCAGCTATTGATTTTTGGCGGCATGTTGGCCATTCAGGGCACAATGCGAGGCAGTGACATAGTCGGTTTCATGCTGTATCTAAATCTTTTCTACCGCCAATCACCATGTTGGCGCGGCTGATGGAAGATGTGCAGCAAGCCTATGCTGGTGGGGAGCGGGTGTTTAAGGTGCTCGATACCAGCCCCGACATTGCCGATGCCCCTGGCGCTGTTGATATTACGTAAGCTTCGGTTATAACGATGGGCAAACAGTATTAGAAAATATAAACTTTGAAGCTAAACCGGGTCAGATGATCGCCCTTGTAGGCCCCACAGGGGTGGGGAAGACATCAATTATCAGCCTTATTGCCCGCTTCTACGATCCCCGGGAGGGGCGAATCACCCTCGACGGGCGCGACTTGCGCGATATTACCCTCCACTCCTTACGGGAGCAAATTTCAGTGGTGCTGCAAGATGTTTTTCTCTTCAATGGCACCATTGCTGAAAATATTGCTTATGGAAACGACAATGCTACTCGGGAAGAAATCATCGCGGCGGCCAAGATTGCCAGGGCCCATGATTTCATCATGGAAACCGAGCAGGGTTACGATACACCCATTGGGGAGCGGGGAGTGCGCCTATCGGGCGGTCAGAAACAGCGCCTGGCTATCGCCCGGGCGGTGCTGCGTAACGCCCCTATCTTAATCTTAGACGAGGCCACCTCCGCTGTAGACGTGGAAACCGAAGCGGAAATTCAGGCGGCCATCGATGCGCTGGCCGGCACTCGGACCATCATTGTTATTGCCCATCGCCTATCTACGGTAAAGCGGGCTGACACCATCCTGGTTCTAGACGAAGGACGTATAGTTGAACGGGGTAATCACGAAGAGCTGCTGGCCCAAGGCGGTATGTATAGTCGCCTTTGCCAGGTGCAAATGGAGGCGGGCATTTATCCGGTCGCGGCTTGTAACACTTAGCACATATTTGTCCTACACCTCTAATAGATTATGGTAAAGCCAGATTAACTGGGGAGGTGAAGGACGTGCCTACTCGCAGACCGATGCGTCGCACCAGC
>JAMNZE010000050.1:0-4125 GCA_023622465.1 Bacillota bacterium
TTCGGCATCGGCTTCAAAACCGCCGACAAATTGGCCCAAGCCCTGGGGTTAGCACCTGAATCTCAGGAGCGGCTGATCGCCGGTATTAAATACGCGCTGGGCCAGTTGGCCGATGAGGGGCACACCTCTTATCCGCTGGATGAATTCTTACAAAAGGCGGCGGAGGTTTTAGAGGTGGATAGGGAGCGGCTACCGCCGGCCTGCACCGCTCTGCAGCAGCAAAAGGAAATTTTCCTGGTGGAAGTGGAAGGGCAAAAGATGATTTATCTGGCTCCCTTTTATTATGCAGAGCAGGGAGTGGCCCAGCAGTTAGTCCAATTGGCCCAACAACCGAGGCAACTGGAACTGGATCTAGGACTGGAGCAAGAACTGGCGGTGCTAGAACAACAGCAGCGTTTGCGTTTGGCCCCCGAGCAGCGGCAGGCCCTAGTTACCGCCCTGCAGAACGGAGTAACGGTAATTACCGGTGGCCCCGGTACCGGTAAAACCACCATCGTGCGGTCCCTATTGCAATTGATGAATGATCGCCAGCGCCGCGTCCTGTTGGCAGCTCCTACCGGGCGGGCTGCTAAGCGCATGTCCGAAACCACCGGCGTCGAAGCTAAGACGATTCATCGGCTGCTAGAATACACCTTTGTGGAAGGGCAGGGGATGGTCTTTGGCCGCAACGAAGATAACCCCTTGGAGGCCGACGTGGTCATCCTAGACGAAGCCTCTATGATCGATATTCTGCTCATGTATCATTTTCTCAAAGCCATTCCCACCGGATGCCAGTTGGTTTTGGTGGGCGATATCGACCAGCTACCCTCGGTAGGGCCGGGCAACGTATTACGCGACATTATCGCCTCCCAGGCCATACCTACAGTGCGTCTTAAGACCATTTTCCGGCAGGCGGGGCAAAGCATGATTGTAGTCAACGCCCACCGGGTTAATGAAGGTGAGTTCCCCTATCTTAACGTCAAGGGGAAAGACTTTTTCTTTATCGAGGAGCAGGAACCCCTAGAAATTTTAAATACCATTGTCGATCTTTGTCGCCGACGTCTACCTGGCGCCTATGGCTATCATCCCTTAGAAGATATTCAAGTGCTCACTCCTATGCGCCGCACTCCCATCGGTGTAGAAAACTTGAATGTGGAATTGCAGCGCAGTTTAAATCCCCGCTCCCCGCAGAAAGCGGAAGTGAAGCAGGGTTTTCAGCATTTTCGTATCGGCGACAAGGTGATGCAGATTCGCAACAACTATAAAAAACAGGTTTTCAACGGGGATATTGGGCGGATTCAGACCATCGATTTGGAGGAGCGGGAAGTGGCCGTCGTCTATCCGGAAGGTCGTTATGAACGCCTGGTAGTTTACGATTTCTCCGAGTTAGATGAGTTGACTTTGGCCTATGCTATTTCGGTGCACAAGAGCCAGGGTAGTGAGTATCCGGTTATCGTAATGCCCATTTCCACCCAGCACTACATTATGTTGCAACGTAACCTGCTCTACACGGCCATTACCCGCGCCCGCCGTCAAGTGGTCCTAGTGGGTACCAAAAAGGCCATTGCTCTTTCAGTGAAGAACAACCAGGTAGAAAAGCGCCACACCCTGTTGGAATGGCGCCTGCGCAATGCTTTATCATGATCTTCCTGCGGAGCAAGCTCTTTATGACACAAGCGTCTGCAGATGTTGCGAGATGGGGTTATATAGCTACATACAATATGTTCTATTAGGGTACTGAGCATTCGGGCCGACCACCGGGCGGCCTCAACGGATGTTCCTCAGGTAGCAGGTTGCATTTTTGCTGGCGTACCTGCAAATTGTGGGAAACACCCTGGCGGGTCTGGGCATTCCGTTTGTTGCTGAACTATCGCGGAGGTGTCTGCATGCACTGCCTCTCCTTTTGGGTATATAAACTGGAAAATGCTAACCGGCGGCTGCGCTATTACCTAACTCCCCACCCGGGGCTGGATGCCTTCTACTGGCAACAGCAGGGGGGAGGGAAGGTGTATGTGCTCAGCCCTTCTTTGCCTTTAGCCCAAGCTGAAGCCTTGTGCATGGAGCTGCAAAGGGCCAGCGGTAACCCTCGCCGAGAAAGCCAGCTGTTGAAGCAGGCCTGGCAGGCGGTGGGGCAAGCGGTGGCAATTAGCGACCAGCCGGTGGAACCAATTACCAACTGGCAGGGACAGGTGGAGGCGGCCCATCTGCATCGTGCTCTAGCCGGTCGCATTTTGCTTTTGTCGGAAGTGGAACAGGCCGTGGCAGCCGCCCGTCTATTTTTATCCTACCCGCTGCCCGACTTGCTTCACTACCTCTATCTGGAAGGAAAAGTGCAGTGCCGACCGGCCGTTGCCCATGAACCGAAGCGCCACTGTTTACGCTGTGGCAGTGATGACCTACAACCTACCACCTGTCTAGAATGTGGCACCAGCCAGGTCTGGTCTTGCCAAACCTGTGGTTTTATGGGACAGGCCCGCTCGTGTACACCCCTCTATGCCTGTGCTGGTTTGTCCCAGGCCCAGCCAAGGCCAGCCCCCCTTAATTTGCCCAGCCCACTGACGGCTGCCCAGCAGAAGGCGGCTCAAGAGCTGCAACAATTCTTGCGGCAGCAGCGGCATAAAACCTGCCTCTTTTGGGCCGTATGTGGCGCCGGCAAAACCGAGGCTGCTTTGCCGGCGGTGCAACAGGTGCTGGCCGCCGGAGGCCGGGTGCTGTGGGCTTGCCCCCGCCGCGATTTAGTCACCGAATTGGCGCCCCGCCTGCAGGCCGCCCTCCCCGAAATAGAAATGGCGGCTCTCCATGGCCAGGTACGGGAGCGCTACACCCAGGTCCCTTTAGTTATTGCTACCACCCACCAAGCTTTACGCCTCTTCGCCGCTTTTGATTTAGTTATCTTAGATGAAGTGGATGCCTTCCCCTATGCGGATAATCCGGTGCTCGAGCTGGCCGTGCTAAGGGCCCTGCGCCCCGACGGTAAACTTATTTACCTGACGGCTACGCCCTCAGCCCAGCTCTTGCAGCAGGTGCAACGGGGACAGATGGAGCAAGTATTATTGCCACTGCGTTGGCACGGTCACCCGCTGCCCGAGCCGGCCATTCACATCTTACGTTTGCCTCGCGCCGAGCAAGAACCCTGGCCGGTTCCCAAATTACTTGACCGCCTGCTGACCGATAGTATGGAGCGGGATTTGTGTCAGGTATTAATCTATGTGCCCAGCCTGCAGCTGGCCGAGCAGGTGGGGCAGGGACTCCAGCACCACTACGCCCAGCAGGGCATGCCCGACTGGGTAGAATATATCCACGCTGCCGACGGCCAGCGGGATGTAAAACGGGCCCGCTTCTTCGCCGGCGAGTTTCCTATCTTAGTGACAACTACCCTGCTGGAGCGGGGTATCACTCTGCCTCGGGTTAACGTGTTCGTCCTCTATGCCGACCGGTCGCAAATATTCTCGGAAGCAGTATTAATGCAGATAGCCGGTCGCGCCGGACGGGCCGCCGATTACCCCCAGGGGCAGGTATATTTTCTAGCCGAACGGCGTAGCCGGGAGATGGTTGTGGCCAGAAGGCGGATTCAATCGCTCAATAGGGCTGCCCGGCAGATAGCCGCAACTGTACAAAAGGAGGAAAAATAGCATGTGGAAAGTGGATCTCAATTGTGACATGGGAGAAGCCTTTGGGGTCTATACCATAGCCCCCGACGAGCAAATTATGCCCCTGATCACCTCTGCCAACATCGCCTGTGGCTGGCATGCGGGTGATCCGCACGTCATGCGCCGTAGTGTGGAACTGGCTCTGGAGCATGGCGTGGCTATTGGGGCCCATCCGGGCCACCCTGACCTGATGGGCTTTGGCCGTCGCAATATGAGCATTAGCCCGGCCGAATTAAAAGATTACGTTATCTATCAAATCGGCGCCCTAGCCGCCTTCGTGCGTGCCGCCGGCGGCCGGTTGCAGCATGTGAAAGCCCACGGGGCCATGTATAATCAGGCCGCTGCCGATGCGGGTTTGGCCCGGGCCTTCGCCGAGGCTGTAGCCGCCTACGATGATTCCCTAATCGTGGTGGGGTTAGCCAATTCCCATCTCTTAAGCGAAGCTAAGAAACTAGGGCTGGCCGTGGCCAGCGAGGTCTTCGCCGACCGGGGTTAT
>JAMNZE010000122.1:0-4117 GCA_023622465.1 Bacillota bacterium
GGCCACGGTAGCCACCATGCCGACTACCAAAGGCACCAGCCTCGAAAAGCGATACATCAGACGACTGAATTGCCCTACACAATAGCCGATTATATATAATGCTACTCCGTAAATGCCCAATGTAGGTCCGCTCACAATTCCGCGCAACAGTCCGGCTCCTAAACCAAGAGCCGCTCCTTGGCTAGGTCCCAGCAAAAGAGCATAGGTGGTGGTCCAAACCAGCACCAAATCAACATGCTTTAACAGACCGCCGACCCGGGGCACCAGGGTAGTCTGTAATATGGTAAATACAAGTAGTAATAAGAGGCAGAGGACTAGCTGGTGTTTACGCATTTATTGCTCCTCCACATTCCGAACCAGGAGGACGTCCTCTAAAGAATTGAAATCGACTGCTGGGCGCACACTGGCCACCAATTGCAGCCCATCGGGCGTCGGTGTCACCGCCTCCACATATCCCACGAGAATCCCTTTAGGTAAGTTTAAGGCCCCCGTGCCCGCCGTTATAATGGCGTGTCCTGGTTGAACGTCCGCATCCCGGGCTAGCCTCACCATTCTCAGCATTCCTGGCACGTTAGGATCGGCTTCCAAAGTACCCCGCACGCGAGTTTCCTGCACTTGAGCAGCAATAGGCCCCCGGGTATCAATCACCAATACCACCTTAGAGGTAGTAGCCAGTACCTCATAAACTCGCCCCACAAAGCCCTGTTGGGTGATGACCGGGGTATTCACTTTTACACCATGCTGGCTTCCCCGGTCAATGATCATATCCTGTTGCCACGGATTTTGTCCGATGCTGATAACCTTGGCCAGTTGCAGCTCGAAGTTTGGATTGGTCTCTTGGTAATCTAGCAATTGGCGTAGGCGTTGGTTTTCCCTTTCCACCTCCACCAACAGATTCATGCGCATGCGCAGGGCTGCCAACTCCGCTTCCAGTTCGTAGTTCCGGGCCCGGAGGCTCAGCAGCCCCTTGACATCTCGAAAAAAACCATTAACGCGTTGCACCACAAAAGAACTCGCCCGTGAAAAAGGAGCCAACCCCTGCATGATAATGCTTTCCAAACGGGAAGGATTCACCCGCTGGCTAGCAACATGACTGGCGAGTCCTATGAGGATAACCAATATTAAACTAAAGACAACAAATCCCCGGTTTCTCTTCCAGAAGGACAGCACCCTATCGCCCTTCTTTCTTATTTTCTTTTTCTACTACCTACGTGGGGAGGTGGCTACAAGCCGTTGCAAGTTAGGATTCTCCAATATCTTGCCGGTGCCAATGGCCACACAAGCTAGTGGCTCTTCCGCAATGTGTACCGGCATACCCGTCTCTTCGCTGATCAGCTTATCTAACCCTTTTAGTAGCGAACCGCCACCGGTCATCATGATTCCCCGGTCCATGACGTCGGCGGCCAATTCGGGCGGGGTACGCTCCAAGGTGGACTTAACCGCATCGATAATGGCACGAACCGGCTCGGCTAATGCTTCCCGCACTTCCGTAGAGGTGATTTCCAAGGTCTTAGGTAAACCGGTGACTAGATCCCGGCCCCTTACATCCATGGTTTGCTCCTCTTCCATAATATAGGCCGAACCGATAGTCTTCTTCGTCTCTTCTGCCGTACGCTCACCAATCATCAGATTATAGTGGCGCTTAATATAGGCCATTATCGCCTCGTCGATTTCGTCGCCACCTACACGGATGGACCTATGGGTAACCACGCCGCCCAACGAAATAATAGCTACTTCCGTAGTACCGCCACCGATATCCACAATCATATTGCCAGTAGGTTCTTCTACCGGCAAACCGGCACCGATGGCAGCTGCCATTGGCTCTTCCACAATAATCGCATCTCGCGCTCCCGCCGATTTGGTAGCATCATAAACGGCCCGTTTTTCAACCTCCGTTACCCCCGAAGGAACACATACCACCACTAGAGGTGAAACAAAGGGTCGCCCTTTGATGGCCGTATAGATAAATTTATGCAACATCTTTTGAGTGGTATCAAAGTCGGCAATCACGCCGTCCTTGAGAGGTCGAATAGCAATAATATTGCCGGGGGTACGGCCCACCATCCGCTTTGCTGCTTCTCCTACTTCTAATACTTCACCCGAGTCGCGCTTGATTGCCACGACCGATGGCTCGTTAAGAACCACGCCTTTGCCCTTGACGTAGACTAGAGAATTGGCAGTACCTAAATCGATACCCAAGTCCTTAGAAAATGCTCTCTGTAAGAAATTGACCATTCTGCTTGCCCTCCTGCGACTAGACTAAACCCTTTTCTTTCATGCTTATAGTTTTACCATCACCAAAAACCACATGATCTAAAACCTCTATGCCAATAATTCTGCCCGCTTCTACTAGACGGCGGGTGACATCAATGTCTTCTCGACTGGGAGTCGGATCTCCACTGGGATGATTATGGGCAACTAAGATAGCAGCTGCACTATGTCTGATGGCGTATTTGAATACCTCCCGCGGGTGAACGATAGACGCATTAAGGCTGCCGCGAAAAATCGTCCGCTTGGAAATAACCTTGTTCTTGGTATCCAATAATACCACCACAAACTCTTCTTGGGACAGTTGTTGGAAATAAGGCATCAAGAATAGAGCTAAATCTTCCGGTCGGCGAATGACGGTTTCATGCATACGGCTTTCCGCGATGCGCACCGCCAATTCGGAAATTGCCGCCAGTTGACAGGCTTTAGCAATGCCGATACCGGGCTCCTTCTGCAATTCGTCGGTAGACAACTCCAAAAGGCCACGAATGTCACCAAAACGAGTGAGTAGACGATTAGCTAAGTGCAGGGCCGACTCGCCTCGCACGCCGGTACCTAAAATGATGGCCAATAACTCGGCGTTACTCAACTCTTGGGGCCCTAAACGCAACATGCGCTCTCTAGGTCTCTCCTGCTTTGCCATCTCCTTAATCAGCAGCGGTTTTGGCATCCACTTACCTCCCACTCTCCACAAACCAGGGGGCAATTTAGTCAATGATGCCTAACACTTGCTAGCTTCCAATTGCCGTCTTAACTCAGCTACCCTACTGAGTGGCAGTCCAACCACATTAAAATAACAGCCATCTATCCTATCGATAAACATAGCAGCCTGCCCCTGGATACCATAGGCACCAGCCTTATCATAGGGTTCGTCGGTGGATAAATAACGGCTTATTTCATCCGCCGGAAGCTCCCTCATATGCACCCGCGTGCGTACCACGTCACTAACTTCTTGCCCACTGGCACCATCTATTAGGGCTACCGCCGTAAAAACCTCGTGCCAGTGGCCAGAGAGGGCACGTAACATGCGGGCCGCTTCCTGACGGTCCTTAGGCTTACCTAATAGCTTTCCAGCGTGCACCACAACTGTGTCCGCTCCTAAGACTAGATCCTGAGGATACCGGGCAGCTACTTCTCTAGCCTTCCCTAAGGCATTATATAATACAAACGACTGGGGGTCAGGGGCACTAGTGGCTTCCCTAAAATTGCTAGGTCTAACTTGGTGCAGCCAACCAATTTGCTGTAACAGTTCGCTTCTGCGCGGTGATGCGGAGGCCAAAATCAATTCTTTCATAGCCGTTTATACAGAAGAAGGCCCAAGATTAGCCCTAGCACCCCAGCCACCGTTAAACGCATAGTAAATCCAAAAGTTAGAGTGAAAATATCAAGACTGAGAACAAGGGGGGGATTAATACCGTAAGGTTGACTAGACAGATTGAGCCAAGGAGCTATGCCGCCCAAAGCTTGTCCTAATAAGCTGCCTATAAATGAACCTACCACTAAAAAGAAGACGAGTAACCAACCGCTCTTTCCTCGGCGCACATGAACCTCCCCTTTTCCAAATAAAGTGCTCATCCTATATTTTAACACAGCTAATAGAAGAAAACCGCTCCAATTAGAGCGGTTTTCCATTGGGTGCTTACTGCATAGTTATAGTCTTCTTAGGGCATTTCTCTACACAGACACCACAGCCAACGCATTTATCCGAATCTACACTGTGCTTAGACTTCAACTCACCGCTGATAGCATCTACTGGGCAGGCCTTCTTACAGATAGTGCAACCGATGCACTCATCGCCGATAAAAGCCTTAGGCCTGTTCTCCAGTTGCCCAACGATACATTTAGTAGG
>JAMNZE010000082.1:0-4092 GCA_023622465.1 Bacillota bacterium
CAAGGCAGCCTTCTCCAGACAGTCATCCAGAATGGCCAACAGCTGGGCCCGATTGGCCCCCGTGCTAGCGAAGGCACCACACTTGATTAGACTCTCCAGTACCCGCTTGTTCACTACTCGGGAATCAACGCGGCGACAAAAATCAAACAAGGATGTAAAGCGACCATTGGCCTCCCGCTCACTGACGATAGCATCAACGGCTGCCGCGCCCACGTTTTTTATGGCCGCCAGGCCAAAGGCGATCTTATCACCGGTAGCAGTAAACTTGGCGCGGCTGATATTTACATCGGGTGCGATGATTTGAATCCCCAAACGTTGGCATTCTTCCGTATAGGTATGAACTTTGTCGCTATCGTTGGCCACTGCCGATAGCATGGCGGCCATAAACTCCCGCGGATAATGCACCTTTAGCCAGGCGGTACGGTACGCAAGGACCGCATAGCAGGCGGCGTGAGCCTTGTTAAAAGCATATTTGGCGAACTCGGCGATTTCATCGAATACCTGATGGGCCACCTCTTCCGGTACTCCCATACGCTTGGCCCCCGGAATAACAACCTGGCCATTTTCGTCCACCAGACCATCGACAAACATCTGCCGTTCCTGCTTCATTACCTCCGGCTTCTTCTTACCCATAGCCCGCCTTAACAAGTCGGCCCGGCCTAAGGAATAACCGGCCATGCTACGGGCAATTTGCTGCACCTGTTCCTGATAAACCAAGCAACCGTAGGTAACGTTCAGAATAGGCTCTAACAGTGGGTGGGCATATCTTATTTTATCCGGATTATGCTTGTTTTCAATATACTTAGGAATTTGGTCCATCGGCCCTGGCCTAAACAGGGAGATACCGGCAATAATGTCCTCAAAGGTGCTCGGTTTTAGCTGGCGCATAAAATCGCGCATGCCACCACCTTCCAACTGGAAGACCCCCAACGTCTCACCGCTGCTGAGTAGCTCATACACGGCGGGATCGTTAAATCCCTGTTTTGTAAGATCGATAGTTTGTCCCTGATTGCGCTCTATCTCCTTGAGGGCGTCATCAATAATGGTCAGAGTAGTCAAGCCTAAGAAGTCCATTTTTAACAGGCCCAACTCTTCAATTGTATTCATTGGAAACTGGGTGGTAATGACGTCCCCATTTTTGGCCAACGGCACCAGATTAGTCAAGGGTTCGGGCGAAATCACCACCGCCGCCGCATGAACCGATGCATGCCGAGGCAACCCTTCTAGAGCACGCCCGATATCTATTAGCTTCCTGGTCTGCTCATCCTGCTGATAGGCCTCCTGCAACTCGGGGACCTCTGCTAGAGCTTCGTCTATAGTTATACCTAACTTATTGGGAATTAACTTTGCTACCCGATCACCCTCTTGAAAACTAAGGCCTAAAGCCCGGGCCACATCCCGAATGGCAGCTTTAGCTCGCAGGGTACCAAAAGTGATGATCTGGCAAACGTTTTCTTCGCCATACTTGCGGGATACATACTCAATCACTTCGCCTCGACGTTCATTACAGAAGTCGGTATCAAAGTCGGGCAGACTAACCCGCTCCACATTCAAAAAGCGTTCGAAAATGAGACTGTAGGGTAAAGGATCGAGGCCGGTAATCCCCAAAATATAAGCCACCACGCTGGCTGCTCCCGAACCCCGCCCAATTCCAACCGGAATTTTATTTTTATGGGCATAATCGATAAAGTCGGCCACTATCAAAAAGTAGCTGGCAAACCCCATGCTCTCGATAACCGAAAGCTCGTAATTAACCCTTTCCCACACCTCTTCCGTCGGATTGGGATAACGGCTAGGTAACCGGGTTTTAACCTGGTGCCGCAAATAGGATTCGGGGGTAAAACCTTCGGGCACCGGGTACACCGGCAGGCGGGAAACGCCAAATTCAAAGTCTACCTGGCAACGGTCCGCAATGGTTACCGTATTCTCCATTGCTTCAGCCACAATTTCCGGCTCCAGATAATAAAACATGTTGGCCAATTCTTGTGCGCTCTTGAGATGAAACTCGGGCACGAAACGCATACGATTTTCATCGTGGACCGTCTTACCCGTTTGAATACAGAGCAATACATCATGGGCTTCATGGTCTTCCGCTTTCACATAATGGGTATCATTAGTAATTACCAAAGGTGCGCCGGTTTCTTGATGCAATGTTACCAAGGCTTCATTTACCCGCCGCTGCTCGGGTAACCCATGCTCCTGCAATTCTAAAAAGAAGTTTTCCTTCCCGAATATGGACTGCATACGTAACACAACGGCTTTGGCCTCTTCATAAAGCCCGTCAAGCAATAAGGTGGGGATTTGCCCTCCCAGACAGGCGCTTAGGACAATTAGACCTTCGTTATATTGTTCTAGCAGTTCCCAGTCCACTCGGGGACGATAGTAAAATCCTTCGATGAAACTTTGGCTGACCAATTTAATCAGATTATGATAACCGGTTTCATTGGCCGCCAGTAAAACTAGATGGTATTGGCTGTCATCTAATTTTGGTTTCCGGTCAAAACGGGTACGAGTGGCCATATACACTTCACAACCGATCACCGGCTTGATGCCTTCTTTTTTCGCCGCTTTATAAAAATCAATAACTCCATACATGACGCCATGGTCAGTAATTGCTATAGCCGGTTGTCCCAACTCTTTGGCCCGCTGTACCAATTCGCTGATTCTCGCCGCCCCATCCAGTAGGCTATATTCGGTATGCACATGCAAATGCACAAATCCACTAGACATTTTTCACACCCCCGCTTACTTCTCTACTGATTCTCGGCCAGCCGATTTATCTCCTGCTAGCCTTACCTAGTTTACATAAATACCAAAAAGTGTTTTTGACAGTGGCATACACATTATGTAGACTAAGTAACACAGCCGAATCGGGCCCAAAGGGCTCGAGCGGGGGAAAAATAATTGGGGTGAATCGGCTTTTGCCGTAGGGTCTGCCTTTCTCTCCCGAACCCGTCAACTAACCTCGTAGGCTTGGCGCAGAAAGGGTGAGCACTTGCCTGTTGCCGATTTGCTTTATAGGCCCTGCCGGATGCCAGTGAATCCTACTAGCTGTTAACTAAGAGCCAGTCATCCTGCACAGCTAATAGGATTAACGGCCATACCAGTGGAGCTACGTAAAGACAGGGCGATTAGCTTGTGATTCACCGGGGCAACTTAATCTTTCTTAAGTTACCAAGTGATTTTAAAAAACCGAGCCTCCGTGGCTCGGTTTCTTTTTTTACATTTCTGAGCGCCTGCGATATCTTTTCTCTTGTTCAACTTGTTCTCCATGTTGTCGTCTAAACAGCTGGGCCCGCTGTACGTGGGCCAACAGCGCTAGCACAGCTAAAAGCAGCCAAAAAAGGCTAAACCAACCGGGCAATCCGCTACCCAAAATAGCCGGTAGCCGGGGCAACCCAAAGATAATAATCAATGTGATTATAATGGCAACTATATGCGAATGCAATCGCCGACGCTGCTGCATACTACCACCCCTCTTCTAAGGTATGGCAACAACCGTCACCTTAGAAGCACAAAACGCGCCTAAGCTAAGCGCGTTTCATCGGCTACTACCTCTATAATGGAAATATCGCTATGCTTACTTAAGTCCAGTTCATAATAATCATTGATCTCCTCGCCCTTGCTATCATAAAGCACCCGCACTATGGGTCTAGTGGTGATCGGCCTATTTACATCCACGACTACGCCGATAACACCGGTACTTAAGCGCACCAGCGAGCCGGTGGGATAAAAGGCTACTTGCCTGAGAAAATGACGCACAACCTCCGAGTCAAAGGCAGCCCCGCTCTGCTCCGTTAAGATTTCAGCCGCCTTATGGGGCAAGTAACGGGGGCGATAGGCCCGATCAGAAATTAAAGCATCATAAACGTCGGCCACCGCCACTATGCGTCCATAGAGGTGGATCTCCGAACCGACCAAATTCCGAGGATACCCGTTACCGTCGATACGTTCGTGGTGCTGCAAAGCAATATGGGCGCTAAGCAAACCGATTTCCCCTTGCCGGCGTAACATATCAAAACCAAGGCTAGTATGCTCCTGCATTTTTTCATATTCAACCGGTGATAGGGGCCCTGGCTTCTGCAATATTTC
>JAMNZE010000065.1:0-4573 GCA_023622465.1 Bacillota bacterium
ACACGAAAAATACGTAAATATAGTAGCACTGACCTGGGGCCCCCTTATCATGGGCTTTGCTGGGTGCGGGCCTACCGCTGTAGAGGGGCTGCCGGTTTGTGGCTAACACAAGGAGGTTTACAATGGATAGATGGAGATACTTCGAAATTACCCATCGTGATCACGACATTATGAATCCTATCAGCTTGGAAAAGCTAGACGAAATGATCGCTCTGCTGCGCTTGCCTCCGGGGGCAACGGTTTTAGATATCGGCTGCGGAAAGGCCGAACCCCTGGTGCGGATAGCCGAGCGTTATGAGATTAATGGTATTGGTGTAGACCCGTCCCCGGGTATGGTCGCAGCGGCCAAGTCACGAGCCCAAGCCCGGGTGCGGCCGCCCTCCCGGCTCGATTTTCAGCTTACCGGTGGGGCTTGTTTCCAGGGAGGGCTAGAAAGCTTCGACCTATCCATGTGCTTAGGGGCCAGCTTCGCCTTTGGTGGTTATCGGGGGGCTCTAAAGGCGCTGGCCAATCTTACGCGGCCTCAAGGCCTTATTCTAGTGGGTGAGCCCTACTGGTTACAGGAGCCCAGCCCCGATTACCTACAGCAGGCCGGTATGCAAGCCGACGTTTTCGCCACCTATGCGGGGAACATATACATAGCGCTGGAGTTAGGACTAACACCGCTCTATGCCATCTGCAGTAGCAAAGATGATTTCGACCGCTATGAGTGGCTACAGGTGCAGGCGGCCGAGCGCTTCGCTTTAGAAAATCCCCACGACCCCGATGTCCCCGAGTTGCTCCGGCGTCGGCGGGCTACTCGTGATCTTTACCTGCGCTATGAGCGCGATACCCTGGGTTGGGCATTATATTTGTTTCAGAAGTAAGACTGGTTTAGTTGAGGGTTTGATACGAGCCTAGCCTGATATGCTGGCCAGGCAGTGGAGAAATTGACAGCCTTTAAGCTCTATGCTATATTGCCTGTACAACAAGCCAACAAGGATTGTCCTGGACTCAAGTACAACCTCGGGTTGTATTTGAGTCTCTTTACTGAAACACGCTATTTGGAGGATATAAACTAATGGACCTAATCGAAATGCTTGCCCTGGCGGTCGGCCTTTCTATGGACGCGGTAGCTGTAGCCATTTGTACTGGGCTGACCATGCGCAAAGCTACTGCAAAGAAGGCCACCGTTGTCGGGTTGTATTTTGGCTCCTTTCAAGCCCTCATGCCACTTATCGGCTATACGGTGGCCACCCGCTTTGCCGAGCAGGTGGTGGCCTACGATCATTGGATAGCTTTCGGATTGTTGGGTTTTCTAGGTGTCAGAATGATCTTAGAAAGTTTTGAACAGGAGGGTTGCCCTGACCGGGAATGTCCTGCTGCAGGTGATTGCCTCGACCGGGAATGTCCCGGTGGCAAACGGCCCGACAATCAGGAAGCCTCTCTTAGACCCGCCGAGATGTTACCCCTGGCTGTTGCCACCAGTATCGATGCGCTGGCTGTGGGGGTGTCCTTAGCTTTTCTGCAAGTTAATATCGTGCAAGCAATTCTTCTTATCGGGATCATCACCTTCGCCTTATCCTCTTTCGGTGTTAAAGTGGGGAGTATATTCGGTGCCGGGTTCAAGTCCAAGGCCGAGTTGGTGGGAGGTATCATGCTGGTTTTGATCGGTTCTAAGATTTTAGTAGAACATTTGGGCCTGCTTTAATAGGAGAAGTAGAATGGAAAGATGGAGGCTAGGTGAAAAAATGCAGACGGGGAGGCCACCCGTCTCTGTTGATGGGGAAGAAAGTTTTTTACCGTGCCCCGAAGAAAGTCGGCATTGGCATTGCACTAAGAACCTCTATTTTGAAGGCGATAACCTGGTCGTCCTACGGCTGCTGCTAGCCAGTCATGCCAACTCCATAGATATGATCTATATCGATCCACCCTACAACACGGGTAAAGACTTTATCTATAACGATAGCTTTCGCAGGTCGGCCGATTGGTGCCAGATGATGTATCCTCGGCTACAATTGGCTCACCAGCTCTTAACCGACACAGGCGTTATCTTTATCAGTATTGATGACCACGAGCTGGTCAACCTGCGCCTCATGGCCCATGAGATTTTTGGAGAACAGAACTTTGTGGCTCAAATCTGCTGGAAGGGCAGAGGAGGTCGTCAAGACAGCAAGCACTTTGCCGTGGTGCATGAGTATATTCTGTGCTATGCCAAGGACGCGTCCCAGTTTCAAGCCGGCCAACAGGTGAAGCAGGGCGACGCTTATCCCAAATTTGACCCGGTTAAACGGCAATATTATAAAACCCGCCTGTTACGCAAGTGGGGTGCCAATAGTCGACGCAGCGACCGGCCGAACTTGTTTTATCCCATTCTAGCCCCCGACAATACACCGGTGTACCCTATGCTATCAGCAACGGAAGAGGGGTGTTGGCGCTGGGGGCAGGCCCGTATGGAACGGGAACTGGCCGCTGGTAACGTGGAATTCGTTAAGACGCAAGACGGTTATGTGGCTTACGAAAAGGTATATGCACCGCCCCCGGGGCGTGTCGCCACCAAGAAATTCACCACCTGGATCGACGACATCGGGGTGGGTAGCGGAGCGCCCCTGCTCAAGAAACTTTTTGGCACTAAAGTTTTTGATTATCCGAAGCCGGTGGAGTTGATTAAAAGGCTCATCCAAATGGGCGGCGTAGGTCCCGAGGGAGTAATTCTTGATTTCTTCTCCGGCTCCGCCAGCACCGCCCATGCGGTAATGGAGCTTAACGGCGCAACCGGCAGTAGGCGCTCCTTCATCATGGTACAATGGCCCGAGCCCACCGACGAGGGCAGTCCGGCCTATGTGGCCGGCTATACTAATATTAGCGAGATCGGGAAGGAACGCATTCGCCGTGCCGGCGATCTACTAAAAGCTAAGCATCCATCAGCTGCACTAGATGTGGGTTTTCGTGTGTACAAGCTGAAAAAGTGCCCTCTAATGGAGAGAGATAGCTTGACTTCCCTTTCTGGGCCTGCTAATATTTAGCCAATAACTTTATAGGAGACGAGACGGGGAAGGGGAGGCTTTACCCCTTACAACTTGCCTTAGCGAGCCAGGGATGGTGGAAGCCTGGTGGCAAGCGGGATAAAGTGGCGCCCTGGAGTCTCAATGCATCAGAGTGGGCCTGCCAGTAAGGGCGTGCAGGCCAACAAGGGTGGAACCGCGGAAGCACAGGTCTTTCGTCCCTTAGGGGATGAAGGCCTGTTTTTTTTGTATCCGCCACCGGGGGTAGTTCCTCGGTCCGGCCCCTACATATATGAAGGAGGAGTAGTTAAATGGCTGAAAGAGTTACAATGGAAAAACTGGTCGCCCTCTGTAAATCGCGGGGCTTTATTTTCCCCGGCTCGGAGATTTACGGCGGCCTGGCCAACACCTGGGACTACGGTCCTCTAGGGGTAGAGCTAAAGAATAATATCAAACAGGTTTGGTGGAAGAAATTTATACAAGAATCGCCCTACAACGTGGGTGTGGACGCCTCCATTCTTATGAATCCCCAAACTTGGGTGGCCTCAGGCCACTTGAGCAATTTTGCCGATCCGCTGCTGGACTGTCGTGAATGTCGCTCCCGTTTCCGTGCCGACCATCTCATTGAGGATTGGGCCAGCGAGCATGGCGAAACTATGCAGCTGGAAGGTCTGGGGAATGAAGAATTAAAGGCCATTATCGATCAGAAGAATATCGTCTGCCCCAAATGTGGAGAGGCTAATTTTACCGATATTCGTAAGTTTAACCTCATGTTCAAGACTTTCCAGGGCGTGACGGAAGATTCCCAATCGGAGGTCTATCTGCGGCCGGAAACGGCGCAAGGCATCTTTGTAAACTTCAAGAGTATTCAACGCACAACCCGTAAAAGACTTCCCTTTGGCATCGGCCAAATCGGAAAGTCCTTCCGTAACGAAATTACGCCGGGTAACTTCATCTTCCGTACCCGCGAATTTGAACAGATGGAGCTGGAGTTTTTCTGCAAGCCCGAGGATAAGGACTGGCTATTGTCCCTAGGGCTGCGGGAAGACAATTTGCGCCTGCGGGATCATAATGCAGAAGAGCTTTCCCACTATAGTCGGGCCACCACCGACTTCGAATACAAATATCCCTTCGGTTGGGGCGAGCTATGGGGTATTGCCGACCGTACCGATTTCGACCTGAGGGTGCACCAAGAGCACTCGGGTGAGGATATGACCTATCTGGATCCGGATACCAACGAGCGCTTCCTGCCCTATTGCATTGAGCCTTCGGTGGGTGTTGAGCGCTTGCTCCTGACCTTCTTAGTAGACGCCTACGAAGAAGAAGAGATTAAGCCCGGTGATGTGCGTACCGTACTGCACCTGCATCCGGCTTTAGCGCCCATTAAGGTGGCTGTGCTGCCCTTGAGCAAGAAACTGGGCGACCAGGCCCGGGAGGTTTATGACCTACTGCGTCCCCATATGGTATGCGATTATGATGAAACCGGCAGCATTGGCAAGCGCTATCGTCGGCAGGACGAAATCGGCACTCCCTACTGCGTCACCTTCGACTTTGATTCTCTGGAAGACAAGGCTGTCACCGTGCGGGAG
>JAMNZE010000064.1:0-7034 GCA_023622465.1 Bacillota bacterium
TGTAATTTAGTCAATTGAAAAGGCGCCATTAGGCGCCTTTTTTTGTGACTAATCATCTTTTACTTGTACCAATATTTCTACTTCCACCGCAATGCCTTCCGGCAATTCGGAGACGCCGATGGCACTGCGGGCATGACGGCCCCTTTCGCCAAACACTTCGACTAATAGATCGGAGCAACCGTTAAGCACCGTCGGTTGAGCGGTAAAGCCAGGGGCACTGGCGATAAAGCCGAGCACCTTAAAGATCTTCTCTACCCTATCCAAGGTGCCTAGTTCCGCCTTCAGACAAGCCAGGCAACGTAGTGTAGCTTCTCGGGCAGCTGCATAACCATCTTCGATGGATAGATCGCCACCCACCTTGCCTTTGATGGCTCTAGACCCTTGCCCCGATGTATAGACCAGATTTCCCACCCGATTAGTTGGCAGGTAATTGCCTAGTGAGTTGGGTAGCTCGGGCAATTCAATTCCCAGTTGCTGCAAGCGTTTCTCAATTTCTCCCATACAAATACCTCCTCCGCTTAATCTATTACTAGTGTTAGCCTCAAATTGGCTTATTCCTGCTTGGTACCTGCATAAGCATTGGCAGGAGGTGTTTAAGCATGCGTGTGCGGGTGGGGGTAAGCAATTTTGGGCTGGCTCTAGGCAGCGGCGGTTTGCGGGGAGCGGCTCATATAGGAGTACTCAAGAGTTTAGAAAGACACGGACTGCAACCGGTCTGCTTAGCCGGCAGTAGTGCCGGCGCGGTGGTGGCCGCCCTGTATGCGGCCGGCTATTCGGTGGCCGATTTAGAAGAGTTGGCAACAGGCCTGGATGCGGACAAAATATACGACATCAACCTGAGCTGGAGCACCCTCCTATCGCTAATTAGGGGGTTGTTCTGCCGTAAGCGCTGTCCATCGCCAACAGCTTTACCGAAGGGGCTAATTAAAGGGGCGGCTTGGGAACAATATTTGTTGCCGATCTGGCTTTACCTACCGCCCTGTTAGCAGTGGATGTGGAAACCGGGGAGGAAGTGGTTTTCGCCGGTCGGCCAATGGCCGGTGCGGATGTAACTCTCACGGACGCCAGGGTGGCTACGGCTGTACGGGCCAGCACCAGTATTCCAGGAGTATTTGAGCCGCTAAACTTGTATGGCTATACTCTGGTGGATGGAGCTGTCCGCGCCAGCGTACCTGCCCAGTTAGTACGTAACTTGGGCGCCCCGGTGGTGGTAGCTGTCGACCTGGGTTACGCTGGCCAGCGGGAGGACCGGGTGGACAACTTAATTGAAGTAATTTCCCAGTCGCTACATATTTTAGGTGAAGCCCTGACTAAATGTCAGCTGGAATCAACGGCCGACTTAATAGTCCGGCCTCGCATTTATAACGTGTCGCTGAGGGATTTTCAGCGGATTCCCGAAATAATAGATCGGGGAGAAAAGGCAATGGAGGCGCAAATCCCGCGGTTAAGGCAACTAGTGGAGCCTTTTCATTATTGATTGCAGGATATTGGGGGCTGATGGTGAAATTGTAGTGACGAGGACATTAAGCTGTAGCTTAATGCTAATAAACTTGGCATGTGAGGAGGGCAACAAGTATGAAGCGAAAAATCGTTGCGGAAGACATTTGCGCGCTAAATTTTGTTGGCGATGCCCAACTGGCGCCCGATGGTCGCGTAGCTTATGTGCTTACAGAAGTAGATAGGGCCAAGAATGGATACCGTTCCGCCCTTTGGTCCGTCATGCCGGGAGCCGAACCGGTAAGACTTACTTATGGTCAAAGAGCCGACGGCGGTTTGGTGCGAGAGAGTCGACCCCGGTGGCGGCCCGGTGGCGGCTTGAGTTTTGTTTCTAACCGCCAAGGTAAACCCCAGGTATTCCTGCTGGAAGCCACTGAGGGCGAAGCTCGCCAATTGACCACGGCTCCAGAAGGCGTTAGCGAGTATGTATGGTCCCCCGATGGCCGTTACCTGGCTTTCGTCAGCAAAGATCCGGAGGATGAAGAGGCGGCCAAGGATAGGAATCCGGATGTGCGCCACATTACCCATCTGCGCTACAAGTTTAACGGGGTCGGTTTTACCGACACTAGAAAGAAGCATCTGCATGTACTAGATTTAGAAGACGGCTCCGTCCGGCGTGTAACGGAAGGGGATTTTGACGTGGCCAATGTGGCCTGGAGCCCCGACGGTGCCCGCTTAGCCTTTAGTGCTTGCATTGGGTGCGATTGTGAACTGCATATGATTCCCGATATCTGGGTAGTAAATGTGGATGGTAGCAATTTGCAGCGTCTGACTCAGGGCAAAGGTGCGGCCAATTCGCCGGTCTTCTCTCCCGACGGCACTAAGATTGCCTATTTTGGCCATGAAAAGGGAGAAGTCGGTTACGCCAACAACGATCTTTGGGTTATCCCCGCTAGCGGTGGCCAACCGGTGAACTTAACTGAGGCATTAGATCGCTCTGTCGGTTGTTCGGTCGGTGGCGATGCCCGTATGGATGGTGGCTCCGCTTTGGCAGCCTGGACAGCCGATGGAGAGCACCTGTTCGTTACTGTTACCGACGGTGGTACCTGCCATCTCTACCGGGTAGGTTTGAACAAGGAAATTAGCCGCCTGACCTACGGGGAAATATCGATTACTTCCTTTAGCCACGCGGTAGTTAATGGGCAGGATGCGCTCACCTTCATAGCCGGCAGTGTTAGCAACCCGGGCGACGTTTACCTGTGGCAGGCGGGCGAAACAAAGCGTTTGACCGCCGTCAATGAGGCAGTAATGGCCGATTGGCAGCTAGCCTCGCCAGAGCGTTTCACCGTGGAGACGGCCCCTGGTTGGGAAATCGAAGGTTGGATTATGAAGCCCATCGATTTCACTCCTGGCGAGAAATATCCGCTGATCCTGCATATCCATGGCGGCCCCCATGCTACCTATGGTTATGCCTTTATGCATGAGTTCCAGTTGTTGGCTGCCAAAGGCTACGGTGTGCTTTATACTAACCCACGGGGTAGCCGAGGCTACGGTGAGGAGTTCACCAAGGGCGTGGTAGGCGACTGGGGTGGCGGCGACTATGTGGACTTGATGGGTGCCGTTGACTACGCGCTAAAACTGGATTGGGTGGACGAATCTCGCCTGGGCGTAACCGGATCGGTTGGTACGGCAATAAGGCTGGCTTTGGTGGTCGTGACTTGTGGGATTCGGAAGACTTCATTATGGAGCGCTCTCCGATTCGCTATGCACCACGGGTGAAAACACCGATCCTTATTATTCATAGCGAGGAAGATTACCGTTGCCCCATGGAGCAGGCAGAACAATGGTATGTGGCTTTGAAACGTCTCGGCGTTACCACCGAGTTTGTGCGTTTTGCCGGTGAGAACCATGAGCTGTCGCGCTCCGGCAAACCGCGCAATCGTATTGATCGCCTCAACTTTATCCTTGGCTGGTTCCAGCGTTTTGTCTAGGCGCAAACAAAAACACCGCAGCATGTTAGCTGCGGTGTTTTATTTTTAGCTGCTTTAGACGAGTTCGGCTAAACGCTTATAGTGCTCATACCGGGCACGAGCATCGGCTTCTGCCCGCTGTAACAGCTCTTCCGCCTGCTCGGGGAACTGCCGTAGTAGAGTGGCGTAGCGAACTTCACTGCGGATGAACTCTTGGAAATCACCACTGGGCTCTTTCTGATCCAGCACAAACGGATTCTTGCCTTCCTTGCTCAGTTCCGGGTTGTAGCGGTAGAGTGGCCAGTACCCGGCTTCAACGGCCAGCTTAGCCTGCCGCTGGCTCTTGCTCATGTCGATACCATGGTTGATACACGGTGCATAAGCGATGATGAGGGAAGGTCCGTCATACTTTTCAGCTTCTAACATGGCCTTCAGCAGCTGGTTATGGCTGGCGCCCATGGATACACTAGCTACATAGACGTAACCATAGGACATGGCCATGAGGCCCAGATCCTTCTTGCGGGTGCGTTTGCCCGCTGCGGCAAACTTGGCAACGGCTCCTGTAGGTGTGGCCTTCGAGGACTGGCCACCGGTGTTGGAATAAACTTCAGTATCCAGTACGAGCACGTTGACATTGGCGCCCGAGGCGAGCACGTGGTCTAAGCCACCAAAACCAATATCGTAGGCCCAGCCGTCACCACCGACAATCCAGATGGATTTCTTAACCAGATATTCGGCCAGATCATTAAGCTCTTGTAGCATAGCAGCTACTTGGCCCTCGGCCTGCTCTAAAGCGCTAGGCAATTGGGCTCGGACCTGTTCGGCTGCTGCCTGGGAGGCATCGGCGTCATCTTTGCCGGCCAGCCAGCTTTCTAGAGCCGAGCGTAGCTCTGGGGCGATAGCTGCATCCAGTAGGCTGGTAGCCAGTTGGGCGATACGGTCGCGCTTTTGCTGCACGGCTAAGCTCATACCGAATCCAAACTCCGCATTGTCTTCGAAGAGGGAGTTGGCCCAAGCCGGCCCATGCCCCTGCCGGTTAACCGTGTAGGGACAGGTGGGCGAGCTGCCGCCGTAAATTGATGAGCAACCGGTGGCGTTAGCGATGATAGCTCTGTCGCCGAACAACTGGGTCATTAACTTGATATAAGGAGTTTCGCCGCAACCGGCGCAAGCTCCGGAGAACTCAAACAGGGGCTGCTGGAATTGACTACCCTTAACAGTAGTCTTAGCCATAGTAGCCGGCGGTGCCGGTAATTTCTCAACAAATTCATAGTTGGCAACCTGTTCATCGGCCACATCCTGCAGAGGCTTCATAACCAGCGCCTTGTTCTTAGCAGGGCATACGTCCACACAATTGCCACAACCGGTGCAATCTAGTGGAGAAACCTGAATTGCGTATTGCAGACCTGCCAGCTCTCTACCAAGGGCATTCTTGGTGGTCAGGCTCTCTGGCTTACCCTCTAAGGCCTCGGGTTGAGCCAGATAGGGTCGGATGGCTGCATGCGGGCAGACAAAGCTGCACTGGTTGCACTGGATGCAGTTTTCAGTTACCCAAACGGGAACTTCAACAGCAATACCGCGTTTCTCATATTTGGTGGTACCGGTAGGTACTACACCATCAGGGGAGAAGGCGCTAACCGGTAGTTTGTCGCCTTCCAGAGCTAGAATCGGTCGAATCACTTCTTGCACGTAGGCCGGTTCCGCACTGGCGGCAGCCGCTTCATCTAGGGCTTCGGCCCAGTGGGCAGGATATTTCACTTCTTCTAGCGCGTCCACCGAGTCAACAGCGGCGTAGTTCATGGCAACTATTTTTTCGCCCCGGCGGCCATAGGTGGTCTTGATGGCTTCCTTAATGTAACGGAAAGCGTCTTCTTCTGGAATTACTTGAGCGATCTTGAAGAAGGCAGCCTGTAGAACCGTGTTGATGCGGCCACCTAAGCCGATGTCCTGAGCGATCTTAACCGCGTCAATATTATAGAAGCGAAGCTTCTTCTGAGCGATGGTGCGCCGCATACTGGCGGGCAACTCCTGCTCCATTTCCTCGAGGGTCCAGGGTGAGTTCAGCAGGAACACGCCACCCTCTTTAATGCCGTCCAGGATATTGTAACGCTTCACATAGGACGGGTTATGGCAAGCGATGAAATCGGCCTGATTGATTAAATAGGGTGCCTTAATAGGTTTAGGGCCAAAGCGGAGGTGAGAAATGGTGATACCTCCCGACTTCTTCGAGTCATAGACGAAGTAGCCCTGGGCGTAAAGGTCCGTATGGTCACCGATGATCTTAATCGAGTTCTTATTGGCACCAACGGTACCGTCGGAACCAAGACCGAAGAACTTAGCCTGATAAACGCCCTCAGTGGCGATATCGAGGGGCTCGCCGACCGGTAAGGATGTATGGGTGAGGTCGTCCTCAATGCCTACGGTGAAACCATTCTTAGGCTCATCGGCCTTGAGATTATCAAATACGGCCTTAACCATGCTGGGGCTGAATTCCTTGGAGCCGAGGCCGTAACGTCCACCCACTATGGTTATCGGTCGACCCTTTAATACCGAGCAAACATCCAGATAAAGAGGTTCGCCGGCAGAACCGGGTTCCTTAGTGCGGTCGAGTACGGCTATTCTAGTCACCGTTTCAGGCAATACGGCTAAGAAGTGCTCGGCGGAGAAAGGACGATAGAGACGGACCTTCACCACGCCTAGCTTTTCGCCCTGCTTGTTGAGATAGTTGACCGTTTCTTCGACCGTATCGGCACCGGAGCCCATGATAACGATCACATGCTCCGCATCAGGAGCGCCATAGTAATCGAAGGGCTTATAATAACGACCCGTCAGTTTGCCAACCTGTTCCATAACCTCGGCTACAATGGCTGGGGTAGCTGCATAATAGCGGTTGGCAGCCTCCCGGTTTTGGAAATAGATGTCCGGGTTCTGTGCCGTACCACGTTGATGGGGTCGCTCCGGATTGAGAGCCCGCTGGCGGAATTTAGCTACCGCTTCCATATCCAGTAGGGTCCGCATTTCATCGTATTCAATGACGTCTACTTTGGAGATCTCGTGGGATGTGCGGAAGCCATCGAAAAAGTGGACAAAGGGCACACTAGCCTTTAGTGTGGCCAAGTGGGCAACGAGGGCTAAGTCCATGGTTTCTTGAACCGAGCTGGATGCCAGCATGGCAAAGCCCGTCTGGCGTGCGGCCATGACGTCCTGATGATCACCGAAGATCGATAGGGCATGGGCTGCTAAAGCCCGAGCACTGACATGAAAGACCGTGGGCAGCAGTTCCCCTGCGATCTTGTACATGTTGGGGATCATGAGGAGTAAACCTTGCGAGGCAGTGAAGGTGGTTGTCAGCGCTCCAGCAGCTAGTGAGCCGTGTACGGCACCGGCAGCACCAGCTTCCGATTGCAGTTCAACTACCTTCAGGGTCTGGCCAAAGAGATTCTTGCGGCCATGGGCTGCCCATTCGTCAGCCACCTCTCCCATGTTAGAGGAAGGTGTGATCGGGTAAATTGCAGCAACGTCACTAAACGCATAAGCCACGTGGGCAGCTGCAGTATTACCATCGATGGTTTGTTTGTACATTTTCACACCATCTTTCTATTGATATTTTTGGTGCAGCAGAGTGTA
>JAMNZE010000123.1:0-30756 GCA_023622465.1 Bacillota bacterium
GTAACCGGCGTAATCAACTTGCCTGAGGGCGTCGAGATGGTTATGCCTGGCGATAACGTAACGCTTGAAATCGAGCTGATCACACCTATCGCCATAGAGCGTGGTGTGCGCTTCGCTATCCGTGAAGGTGGCCGTACCGTAGGCGCCGGCGTTGTTACCGAGATTATTGAATAAACTCGTGTAATAACTACAATAAAGATCGTAGCGAGGGGCTTCCCATGCTTGCGGGCAGCCCCTATTTTTTCGTTACTCATTGACATCAGAAAGCGGCTATGATAACTTATTTGAGTAAGCCTACTCACAACGCTTTAGCGTTGTGCTTGTGCCTTTTAATAATGTCCGGCATTATATTAAGACGCATTATAAGTGCCGGCTTGATATTCAGTACATGATTTAGGAAGTGAGGTGTCAACGCATATGCGCGTGGGCATTACTTTAGCTTGCACCGAGTGCAAACAGCGCAATTATCGTACCAGTAAGAACCGACGCAACACGGCTGATCGCCTTGAGCTCAAGAAGTATTGCAAATTCTGCAAAACACACACAACTCATCGCGAAACTCGCTAGTCGTTTAATTAGGAGTGAATAGTTATGAGCCTAATGGCTAGACTTGCAAGTGGTGGCCGTAACCTACTCAAGTTTTTTAGGGAAGTACGTATGGAGCTTTCGCGGGTTGTGTGGCCCAATCGCCGCCAAACTGTAGTCTATACGGCCGTCGTACTGGTGGCGGTAGCCTTTATCACTGTGCTACTTTACGTGGTCGATACATCTGTTGGCTATCTATTTAGGTGGCTTTTAGGTGTTTAGTAAGACCAAAGTAAAAACCTCGTTTGAAGGAGGGCAGGGGCTGTTAGCCCCGAGAAACCATGGATAAAAAGTGGTATGTCATTCACACTTATTCCGGCTATGAGAATAAGGTGAAGACTAACCTAGAAAAACGGGTCCAATCGATGGAGATGGAAGATAAGATCTTCCGCGTTTTGGTGCCTATGGAAGACGAGGTGGAGGTTGCCCGCGACGGTAAGAAAAAGCTGGTGAAGAAAAAAGTTTTCCCTGGCTACGTCCTGGTGGAGATGATCGTTACCGATGATTCTTGGTATGTGGTGCGCAACACCCCGGGTGTGACCGGGTTCGTCGGTGCCGGTACCAAGCCGATCCCCCTGGAAGAGCATGAAATTCGCCGTATTCTGCGCCAGTTGGGCGGAGAAGAGGTTAAGGTGCGCATTGATTTTGAAGTAGGGGAATCGGTGCGTATCATCAGCGGACCTTTTGAAAACTTTACTGGTATTATCGAAGAGATAAACCAGGAGAGGCAAAAGGTCAAGGTAAGGGTTTCTCTATTTGGACGAGAAACGCCAGTGGAATTAGATTATACTCAAGTAGATAGGATCTAGGTCCTGTGAAGTAGAGGGACAAGGGAGGTGGACGTTCATGGCAAAAAAGCTAATACAGGTTGTTAAGTTGCAGCTACCAGCTGGCAAAGCTACGCCCGCTCCACCGGTTGGACCTGCCCTAGCACAGACTGGTATTAACATGATGGGGTTCCTGAAGGAGTTCAATGAGCGTACAGCAAAGCAAGTAGGGCTTATTATTCCGGTAGAGATTTCCGTCTATCAGGATCGTTCTTTTACCTTCATTTGTAAGACCCCGCCGGCTGCCGTTTTGCTGAAGAAGGCTGTCGGTATTGAGTCTGGCTCTGGACAACCCAACCAGGTGAAGGTGGCGACTGTAACGCGCGCCCAAGTGCGAGAGATAGCAGAAACTAAGATGCCCGATCTCAACGCAGCTGATATTGAAGCAGCAATGCGGATGATCGAGGGTACTGCCCGTAGTATGGGTATCACGGTAGTTGACTAAAAAGGCGAATAATGTGGGAGGGTTATCCCGCTAATACCACAGGAGGTGCGAAAATGCCTAAGCGAGGCAAGAAGTATCAGGAGGCGCTGAAACAGTTCGACCGCCAAGAGCTGTACGATGTGCGTGAGGCTATCGAACTAGTTAAGCAAATCGCCAGCGCTAAGTTTGACGAAACCGTTGAAGCTGCTGTTAAGTTGGGTGTAAACCCGAAACATGCGGATCAACAAGTTCGGGGTGCGGTTGTGCTCCCCCATGGTACCGGGCGTACCGTAAGGGTTTTGGTTTTTGCTAAGGATGCAAAAGCTACAGAAGCACAAGAAGCCGGTGCCGACTATGTTGGCGCAGAAGATTTGATTGAAAAGATTCAGGGTGGCTGGTTAGATTTTGATGTGGCCATCGCTACCCCTGACATGATGAGTCTAGTTGGACGTTTAGGGCGCATTTTAGGCCCACGGGGCTTAATGCCTAACCCCCGCACCGGCACCGTGACTATGGATGTGGCCACGGCCGTTCGTGAAAGTAAAGCCGGTAAAATTGAGTACCGGGTAGACCGGGCTGGTATTGTACACGCCCCTATCGGGAAGGTATCTTTCCCGGTGGAGAAGTTAGAGGAAAACTTCCAGACTTTGATGGATGCCTTGATCAAGGCTAAGCCCGCCGCTGCCAAAGGGCAGTATGTGCGTAGTGTGACCCTGGCTTCGACCATGGGGCCGGGAGTGCGGGTCAGTCCAGCTCGTGCTGTTGAAATAGGATAAAATGAGAGTTGACTAGTCTTAGTCGACTTGATATACTCACTTTTGACCGTAGACAGCAGGTTCCCCGCGGGGTTTAATGGTGCTAGCCGCCTGCCGAGGTGAAAGCTTTAGGGCGAACATTTTTCCATTTGTGTTTGCTTAGCCTTCGCTGTCTGCGAAGGCTTTTTTGTTTTCCAGGTTTGGCGAGTTGCGTTGCAATTCGTCGAGGAGGTGAAAAGATGGGTATTTCGCGTAAGGAAAAGCAAGCAGTAGTACAGGAGTTGGTCGAGCAATTAGGTCAGGCTAAAGGAGCGGTTCTCACCGACTTTAAAGGCATTAATGTGAACAAGCTGACCGACTTGCGACGACAGTTACGTAAAGAAGGCGTCGAGTTCAAGGTTGTGAAGAATACCCTAGCTAAGCGGGCTGCCGATGAGCTAGGCTATGCAGAACTCCATTCCTATCTGGAAGGTCCCACGGCTATAGCCTTTAGCCATGAGGATCCGGTAGCACCGGCCAAGACAATTTCCGAGTTTATTAAGGCCAATAAGATGCTGGAGATTAAGGCCGGTTTAGTTGAAGGCAAAGTCATTTCGCTGGCCGAGGTACAGGCTTTAGCCGACCTACCGTCCCGCGAGGTGTTAATTGCCCAGGTAGTCGGTGCGATGGCCGCACCTATGTCTGGTCTTGTCAATGTCTTGCAAGGGCCGATTCGCAAGCTAGTCTATGCGCTTGAGGCAATTCGCGAGAAACAGGAAGCCTAAATCTATCCCTTCGGCCTAAAGACCGAGTGTGGATTTATCCAATTAAGGAGGTAAAAAAGATGACTATTGAACAAATCATTGAAGCCGTAAAGAACATGACAGTTTTAGAACTTTCCGAGCTGGTTAAGGCTCTAGAAGACGAATTTGGTGTAACCGCCGCTGCTCCGATGGCTATGGCCATGCCTGTAGCCGGTGCCGCTCCTGCTCAGGAAGAAGAAGAGCAGACCGAATTTGATGTTATCTTGAAGGAAGTTGGCGCCAAGAAGATCAACGTTATCAAGGTTGTTCGCGAGATCACCCAGCTGGGCCTAGTCGAAGCTAAGGCTCTCGTAGACAGCGCTCCTAAGGCTGTTAAGGAAGCTGTCAGCAAGGAAGAAGCTGAGTCCATCAAGGCTAAGCTCGAAGAAGCTGGCGCTACCGTCGAGATTAAGTAAGTTAGTTGTAAATCAAAAGCGCCCGTCAATTGCGACGGGTGCTTTTTTATATCAACTTCTGTGCGTATGACCAACGGCCTTTCTGGAGACTTATGTACTGCACCGCATCTGGTCGTTCCTGGGGGCCGTGGTCATACTAGAGCGCCTGTGCCCAACTTCTGTGGATATGGCAACAGCCCTTGCCCTCATTAAGTTACGGAAGCCGAGGGGTCTGCGTAAGCACAGTTGGCGCTAGCCAGTGCCGTGTGGCCCTGCAGCTATGGGCCGCGGAACTTAAGCCCCTTTATGTCAGTCAATCAGCAGTTTTAGAAACTCAGCCCGACTCAATTGGGGAAAATACTGCTTCAGATCTATATCTTGGATTGCGGTTTCTAAAGCCTGGTGCTCATAGGGAATACCCACCAGCTTAGCCGCCAGCTGCTCGATGTCACCATGGCTAAAGAAGTCGCCATAGATGGTGCAGGACCGGATGTAACCATTGACCACGTCTAAGCGCACGTCTATCTCACCGAAGGAATACCTCTGGCTGCGCTGCAGATTGAACTTGGGGGCCTTGCCATAATTCCACTCCCAGGTGGCATATTTGGTGGCCCGCAGCTCTTCTATGGCCTGCACGTCGGCGGGGCTCAGGTGGTAATCGTGCAGTTCTGCGCCAAACTCGGCCGTCACCGCATCCATAACAGCCTGGCGGAACTCTTCTTGGCTGACGGGGTGGGGCAGGTAGTCGGCTATATTGGTAACTCGGCTACGCACCGATTTAACGCCCTTGGAGGCAATCTTCTGGGGTTTGACCCGCAGTGCCTGTCCGAGAACGTTAAGGTCCGAGTTGAAAAGGAGCGTGCCGTGGTGTAGGAGACTGCCACCCTGCCGATACTCGGAGTTACCAGAGAATTTGCGTCCGTCGATGAGAATATCGTTGCGGCCGGAGGCTTCCGCCTTGATGCCCAACTGGCCCAAAGCCCGCACTATGGGCCGGGCGAAACGGGCGAAATCAAAGCCGGCGCCCGTGTCTTTCACCACAAAGGTGAAGTTTATGTTGCCCAGGTCGTGGTATACGGCGCCGCCGCCGGTTAGGCGTCGTACGACGGCAATATTATGGGCTTTAACATATTCACTATCGATCTCTTCCCAAGCATTCTGATGGCGCCCAATAATGATGGCTGGACGGTTCTGCCACAGCATGAAACAATCTTCATCTTGGCTGAGGGTGGTAAATACGTATTCTTCCGTCGCCATATTCATATAGGGGTCGTTGAATCGGTTGATTACGTTTTTCATCGTCCACCACGTCTTCTAGGCATCAAATGGATAGCTCTTTGGTCACTGTCCAGCACCGCTTCTAGCCAAGCCTCGCTCAGCGTTGGATGGGCATGGATAGTGCTGGCCACCTGGTCGTTGGTCAGTCGCTCTTTAACTGCCAGGCCGGCTGTGGCAATCAAATCGGCCGCATGGGGGCCAATGATATGGGCGCCGATGATGATGCCATCGGAGTCGGTGAGCACTTTAACCAGGCCGTCGGTTTCACCCATGGCCACCGCCTTGCTGTTGGCGGCAAATTGGAATTTACCCACCCGATAGTCGATCCCTTGTTCCTTAGCTGCCTCTTCACTGAGGCCCACGCTGGCTACCTCGGGGGAGGTGAAGACAACGGCCGGAATGGCTTGGTAGGCAACTTGGGTGTCTAGGCCGACCATCCGCTCTACGGCCACGCAGCCTTCGGCGGAAGCCACATGGGCCAACATGGCTCCACCGATCACATCGCCGATGGCGTAAATGCTCGGTACATTAGTCTGGAAGTCGTCGTTGGTGACGATGAACCCCTGAGGGGTAGTCTCCACACCGACGGCCTCCAAATTGAGACCTGCCGTATAGGGGCGGCGACCGGTGGCAATGAGAACGGTGTCCCCTTCAGCAGTTATCTCGCCTTTAGCTGTGGCGGCGCTAACCGTCAGGCCATTACCTTCCTGGCTGATGCTTTGCACTCGGGCACCGGTGATGATGTCTATACCTTGACGTTTCAAGAAGATGCGCAGCCTCTTGGATATTTCTTTATCCACGCCGGGGAGTAGGTCGGGCATATACTCCAGCACCGTCACTTGGCTGCCAAAGGCCTGAAAGATAGAAGCAAATTCTAGGCCGATGACGCCGCCACCGATGACTACCAAGCGCTGGGGCACTTCCTGTTGTTCCAGCAGCTGGTCGCTATTCACCACATGGGGCAGGTCGGCCCCGGGAATGGGTAGATGGCTACAACTGGAACCGGTGGCGATTAGGATGCGCTTAGCATCGATGGTTTGGTCGCCTACCCTTACCTGTTGGGGTGAGGAGAGGGTGGCTTCGCCGGTGATCACTTCCACGCCGTTGGCGCTCAATAGGCTAGCAATGCCTTGCACCAATTGGCTAACCACTTGTTCTTTGCGTTCCCAGGTGGTTTGGAAATCAAAATCGGTTCCGGTTACAGTAATGCCAAACTCCTTAAATTGCTTTATGGAATGTAACATTTGGGCACTTTGGTAATAGGCTTTCGTTGGTATACAACCTCGGTTGAGGCAGGTGCCGCCCAGGCTATTTTTTTCTACCAGCGTTACCCGCATACCGAGTTGGGCGGCCCGCAGGGCGGCAACATAGCCGCCGGGGCCGCCACCTATAACAACTAGGTCGCGCAATTGCTTACCTCCTTTGTAATCGTCAGTTGCTAGCGCGGTAGCGCAAGATGGGCCGACGAGCAGCCGTAACTTCGTCCACTCGGCCAATAGGCATGTTATGAGGCGCTTCTTTTAGCAGGTTGGCATCGGTTTGCGCCTCGGAAGCAATCTTGATCAGGGCGGCGGCAAAGTTATCGATGCGCTCCTTGCTTTCCGTTTCTGTCGGTTCTATTAAGAGAGCCTCGGGTACCACCAGCGGGAAGTACATCGTCGGTGGATGGTAACCGTAATCTAAGAGGCGCTTAGCAATATCCAGCGTGGTAACATCGTGTTCGTCTTTGAGATGGCCCGGGGTGGCAATGAACTCGTGCTTACAAAGGCGATCAAAGGGAATGTAGTAGTGGTCGCGCAGTAACACCCGCAGGTAGTTGGCGTTGAGCACCGCATTTTCTGCCACTTCCCGTAGGCCTTCTGCACCGAGCGTTAGCAAGTAGGTATAAGCTCGGACGAGAACACTAAAGTTGCCATGAAAGGCCAGCATGCGGCCGATACTATCGGGTCGATCATGATCAAAATAATATCCTTCGTCGTTCTTGGCGATCAGCGGACTGGGCAGGAAGGCGGCTAGGTGTTCTTTTACGCCTACCACGCCGCTACCGGGGCCGCCGCCACCGTGGGGAGTGCTGAAGGTTTTGTGCAGGTTCAGGTGCACAATGTCAAAGCCCATATCCCCAGGGCGGGCAAAGCCCAGAATACCATTGAGGTTGGCACCGTCATAGTAGAGTAGTCCGCCGCCCTCATGGACGATGGCAGCAATTTCAGCTATTTCTTCTTCGAAGAGGCCCAGAGTGTTGGGGTTAGTCAACATGATGCCGGCCACTTCATCGCTCATGACCTCCCGTAGGCTGGCCACATCCACCAGGCCCCGCTCGTTGGATTTAACTTCGATTACGTCGAAGCCGGCCATAGAGGCGGTAGCCGGATTGGTGCCATGGGCGCTATCGGGCACGATCATTTTGGTGCGGCGGGTATCACCCCGTTTAGCATGATAGGCGGCGATAATCATGGCGCCTGTCAGCTCACCCTGGGCGCCGGCCGCCGGCTGTAGGGAGAAGCGATCCATGCCGGTAACTTCGCACAGCATTTGCTCCAGATTGTACATCAGCTCTAAAGCCCCTTGTACCGTAGATTCGGGCTGTAGGGGGTGGAGCTCGGCAAAGCCGGGTAGGCGGGCGGCCCATTCATTGATCTTGGGATTATATTTCATGGTGCAAGAGCCCAAGGGGTAAAAACCGTCATCCACGCCATAGGCCCGCTTGGATAGTCGGGTAAAATGGCGGACCGTCTCATTTTCCGGGAGGTCGGGAAGAGGTGGATTGTCGGAACGCAACATGTCGGCAGGTAGGTTGATTTCCTCCGGAACTTCCGGGGGTGGCAGCCGGAAGTTATTGCTGCCCGGTACACTAGCTTCGAAAAGTAGTTTATTCTGCATGCTTCATTCCCCCTAACACATCGACTAGGCGGTCGATTTCCGCCTTCGTACGTTTTTCCGTGAAGGCCAGTAACATACCGTCGGCTAGTTCGTAGCCACCGATAATGCCATTTTCCAATAGGCGTTTATTGGCAGCCGCCGGGTCGGCCAGCTGGATGGCAAACTCCTTAAAGAAGGGCTGCTGGAATTTAAGCTGGATGCCGCGGCTGGTCAGCTGTTTGGCCGCATAATTGGCCAACTGATGGGAGCGAAGGGCAATTTCCCGTAAACCCCGGGGACCGACTAGGGCCAAATAGATAGTGGCTGCCAGGGCGTTTAGCGCCTGGTTGGAGCAGATGTTGGAGGACGCCTTCTCACGGCGGATATGCTGCTCCCGCGCCTGTAGGGTGAGAACGAAGGCCCGCTCTCCATGTTTATCCGTTGTTTGTCCCACCAGGCGGCCGGGTACGCGGCGCATCAACTTGCTGGTGGTGGCAAAGAAGCCTAGATATGGACCACCGAAGGCCAGGGGTGAACCTAGAGCCTGCCCTTCACCTACTACTATGTCGGCGCCCAGTTGGGCCGGCGGCTTCAGTAAGCCTAGGGAGATAGGATCTACCACCATGATCACTAAAGCCTTGTGGGCGTGAGCCCGTTCGGCGATGGCCTGGGCCTGGGTTTCCAGATTGCCGAACCAGTTGGGGTGTTGCAGAACCACAGCAGCCGTTTTATCATCGATGGCCTCCAGCAATTCTTCGGCAACTATGCCACTGCTGGTGGGAACTACTTCCATCTGGTATTTGGCGTTGCGGCCATAGGTGGCTACCACCTTACGATAGGAGGGGTTGACCGTATCCGGTATCAAGATGGTCTTGCGGCGGGTGGCGTCGGTGGCCACATTGCAGGCCTCCGCCAAGGCGCTGGCCCCGTCGTACATGGATGCATTAGCCACATCCATACCGGTAAGGTCGCAGATAAGGGTTTGGTACTCAAAAATAGCCTGTAAAATTCCCTGGCTTAGCTCCGCCTGGTAGGGCGTATAGGTGGTGGCAAACTCGGAGCGGAGCAGTAGCTGGTCAATAGCCACAGGAATGTAGTGATCGTAGGCACCGGCACCTAAGAAAGTAGGATATTCGGCGGTAGTCAAATTCTTACTGGCCAGGGCCGTTAATTCCCGTCTTACCTCCAGCTCGGAGCGACCGGGCCCCAGGTTTAGTCTTTCAATATGATATTGGGCCGGTATGTCGGCAAAAAGTTCTTCCACACTGCTCATGCCGATGGCTTCCAGCATTTCTTGCCGGACAGCCCGCGGGTTAGGAACATAGCTCATAGCCGTTGAACCTCCTTGTTATTTCTAGTACAAAGGCCGCCCCATGCATAGCGCTTGGCGCTTATGGCAAGGTGTGCGGCCTTGAGTTTGATACTTACCCTTGCACCTGGCTCTTATATTGCTCGGCCGTTAACAGGGATTCGTATTCATTGGGGTTTGTCATTTCCAATACGGCAATCCAAGTATCGTAGGCGTCTTCATTGATCATTTCCGGCGAGTCTTCTAGAGCTTCGTTAACCTCGACCACGATTCCGCTCACCGGGCAATGGATATCAGCAATGGCCTTCACCGATTCAACTACCCCCAACTGATCACCGGCGGCTAAGTCGGTGTCCAGTTCGGGTAACTCCAGGAAAACGATATCTCCCAATTCCTTTTGCGCAAAATCGGTAATGCCGACATAGGCTCGGTTGCCTTCAATTCTTACCCACTCATGGTCTTCCGTGTAGCGCAGGTTTTCAGGAATATTCACGATCTTTTCCTCCTCTGTTTCTATTTTTTGGTTTTCTTGCGCCGGCGGTAGGCTGGAACATAGAAGAGTCCGCGCCCAATGCGGGCGGGAATAGTACGCTTTCTCACCACTATATCAATCGTTTCGCCCGGCTGTGCATACTCGGATGCGATGAGGGCCAGGCCGATAGCCTTATCTAAAGAGGGTGCATGGTAACCGCTGGTAACGTACCCGATCTCTTTACCATCCTTGTGGACCGGATAGCCGCTGCGGGGTATGCCGCGCCCCAGGAGCTCGAATTCCACCTGTTTGCGTTTAGGCCCGGTGGCCGCCTGTTCCCGAAGGGCCGCCTGCCCGATAAACTCCGGTTTATCGAGATGGACACACCAGGCTAAACCGGCTTCCAGCGGGCTAATGTCGGGCCCCAATTCTTGGCCATAGAGTGGCAGTTTGGCTTCAAAGCGTAAGGTGTCGCGAGCACCTAGGCCGGCGGGGGCGATGTCAGATCCGCCTTGATTAAGTAGTGCTTCCCAGACATGGGGGGCATCGGCGGGAGCCAAGTAGATTTCAAAGCCGTTCTCGCCCGTATAGCCGGTGCGGGAGATGAGGGCCGATTTACCGGCAACCTCGCTGTCGGGAATAAAACGGAAAAGTTTTATCCCGCTTAAGTCGGAGGGGCAAAGGGGCTGTAAAATGTCTTCTGCCTTTGGCCCTTGGATGGCAATAACCGCGAACTCTTCGGAGGCGTCGGTTATTTCACAATCGGGTAGTTGATGTTGCTTAATCCACTCCAGGTCCTTCTGGGTATTAGCAGCATTTACAACTAGCAAAAACTTATGCGGGGAGAATTTGTAAACCAGCAGGTCATCCACAATTCCCCCATCTTCGGTGCACATGACAGTATAGGCAATTTGCCCATCCTGCAGTGCAGCCACATCGGAGGTGACCAACAACTGCACCATGGCTTCTGCCTGCGGGCCGCTGATAATGATTTCGCCCATGTGGGAGACGTCGAAGATGCCGGCCGCTGTGCGGACTTGCTTATGTTCAGCAAGAATACCGGCATATTCGATAGGCATTTCCCAACCGGCGTAATCTACCATTTTAGCCTGGTGGGCCAGGTGCAGAGAGTGAAGGGGTGTTTTCTTAAGGCTCAGGGTGATCACTCCTTATTAAAATAATGATTCTAAACTAAGCTTTCTCATTTTAAGTAAAACAAAAACAGGACAACAAGAGCTATATACCCTTGTCGCCCTGTCATTTGCCTGAGAGATTCGCCCGCAAAGGGGCTTGCTCCTTGGGCGTCGTCAAGACTTTCCAGAGCCATGTCAGCTTCGGTCCGGTTACCTGAGAGTTTCATCGACAAGCCGGGTAACTTGTCGACTTGCTTCTTCGGTAGAGCGAAACGCTCTTCTCCCGTAAGCTTCATCCATACATGATTCAGTTACACCTTAATTCTAGGTTAGCCAGGGAAGCTTTGTCAATAGAAACAATAGTTACCTTTATCACATGTATAAGTGATATTTATCACGAGCGTCCCATGTATAAATCATATTCATTATGAACTGATATTACCAAATGAACCGCCCGGCGGGCAGTTACTGCTTACGACAAAATATGGCTGTCGCAATTGTGCTTGCGACAGCCATATATATAGTCTTATGTATTCGATTCTTAACCTACTTCCTGGGCCAACTGCTTTAGGCAAGCTTCACAGATGTTCTTGCCCCGGTAGTTGAGGACATTATCCGCATTGCCGCAGAAGATGCATGCGGGCTCGTATTTTCTGAGGATGATCTTTTCGCCATCAACGTAAATTTCTAAGGAATCTTTTTCGTCGATACCCAGGGTGCGCCTTAGCTCTATAGGAATAACTACCCGGCCCAGCTCATCTACCTTGCGGACAATACCTGTTGATTTCATGAACTTTACCTCCCTTTTTGACATAAAACGACAGGCTTCTTAATAATTACTATAGCAAAAATAACCATAGTTTGTCCATAGATTGTATGTAAAAAATATAGTGATTAATAAGGCTTTTAAAACACTTAAGGATACTTAAGTCTGTATGCCTAATTTATTACCTCGTTTTTAGAAAAAAAGACCTATGTTACCTTATTCTACATGTTGCCCCTGTCTCCTGCGCCCGTTTTCGAGGGGCAGCAACAAAATTTTGCTTAATTTGACGAGGGCGCCCAAAGGTGATATACTATACCCCAAATTAACAAATTGAGAAAGCGATGAAGGAAAGAGTAGCTGTGGCCCATTCCATAGAGAGCCGGTGGTTGGTGCAAACCGGTGGATGGAAAACAGTGAAGATGGCTCCGGAGCTGGGCAACTGAAACTAGTGAGTAGGTTGCTTCCGTTGGCCAGCGGTTATGGCAGGTAGGTCGTAAGACCGCTAGAGGTCGGCCCAGCGCCGATGAAGCAGGGTGGTACCACGGACCCCCGTCCCTGAGTTGGGATGGGGGTTTTTTGACTTCTACTTTAAGAGAAAGATGAGGAGATACTATGGCTAAACCAACCTATTATTTATCAACGCCCCTTTATTACACCAGTGGGCGGTTGCATATCGGTCATGCGTATACCAGCATAATTGCTGACACCATAGCTCGTTATAAACGTTTACGGGGTTATGATGTCCGTCTATTGACAGGCACTGACGAGCATGGCCTAAAGGTACAAAGGACAGCCGAAGCCGCCGGTAAGGGACCGCAAGAATTTGTGGACGGGCTGGTGGCCACAATTAAGGATTTGTGGCGGTTACTGGATGTGGAGTATGACATTTTCATCCGTACCACCGACCAGCACCATAAGCAGGCGGTGCAGACCATTTTTGAGAAACTGTATAAGCAGGGGGACATCTATAAGAGTGAGTACCAGGGTTGGTACTGCGAACCTTGCGAGTCCTTCTTTACCGACCTCCAGTTAAAGGATGGTAAGTGCCCCGACTGCAACCGGGACGTGGAATGGATCAGCGAAGAAAGTTACTTCTTTAAGCTTTCCAAGTATCAGGATCGCTTGCTGGCCCATATTGAAGCCAATCCCGATTTTATTCAACCGGCTAGCCGCCGCAACGAAATGATCAATACTTTTATCAAGCCGGGCTTAGAGGATCTCTGTGTATCCCGTACTTCCTTCGATTGGGGGATTAGAGTTCCCTTTGATCCGAAACATGTGGTTTATGTATGGTTAGATGCATTAAGCAACTATATTACCGCCCTGGGTTACGGCAGCGAAGACGACAGTGCCTTCCACCGCTATTGGCCCGCCGATTTGCATTTGATGGGTAAGGAGATAGTACGTTTTCACAGCATTATTTGGCCCATCCTATTGATGGCCTTGGATCTGCCATTACCGAAACAGGTTTTTGGCCACGGTTGGCTGCTCTTTGACGATGACAAGATGTCCAAATCCAAGGGCAATGTGGTGGACCCGGTGCCTTTGGTGGAGCGCTACGGTTCCGACGCCCTGCGTTACTATCTGCTGCGGGAGATTGCCCTCGGTTCCGATGGCAACTTTACGCAAGAACTGTTTGTTACCCGTATTAACGCGGACCTGGCCAACGATTTGGGTAACCTGCTCAGCCGTACGGTGGCCATGATCGAAAAATACTTTAATGGCCAAATCCCATCGGTGGCTGAGGCTACCGATTTTGATGCTTCCCTGCTGGCGCTTGCCGGGGAGACCAAGGGGCGGGTGGAACAGGCCATGGATAAGTTGCGCCCCCAGGAGGCTTTGGCCGCTATTTGGGACCTGGTGAAACGGGCCAACAAATATATCGATGAGACGATGCCCTGGGTCTTGGCCAAAGAAGAGGCTAAGCGGCCCCAGTTGGCCACCGTACTCTATAATCTGGCCGACGTCTTGCGCCTGACCGCCACCCTCTTACAACCCTTCATGCCTAGAACTCCGCAGAAGATCTGGGAGCAACTAGGCCTAGACGTTGGTCAAGAAGCCGATTGGGAGCAGGCAGTACCTGGCCGCCTGGTGGCTGGTCAATCGGTGAAGAAAGGCAAGCCCCTCTTCCCTCGCCGGGATCTGGAGGAGGAGCTGGCTTATTGGCAAGCAGAGCATACGGAGACGAAGCCCTTATCGCCACCACTGGCGGAAGAAATCGATATCGATCTTTTTAGTCGCATCGATCTGCGGGTGGTAACTGTTCTGGAGGCCGAAAAGGTGCCCAAGGCCGATCGGCTGCTGAAGCTACAAGTGGCCTTGGGGCCGGAAAAGCGGACTATTGTGGCCGGTATTGCCCAGCACTATTCACCGGAGGAGTTGGTGGGTAAGCAAGTGGTGATAGTAGCCAACCTAAAGCCGGCCAAGATAAGAGGTATCGAATCACAGGGTATGATTTTGGCAGCCGCCGACGAACAGGGCTTAGCTGTCCTAACCCCCCAGCAACCGGTGGAGGCGGGCAGCAAGGCCAAGTAGAGGAGTGAGGCCATGTTAGTTGATACCCATGCCCACTTAAGCGATAGTCGCCTGGCTTCCGAATTGGAACATTGGTTGCAGGAGGCACGGGCGGCGGAGGTGGGCTACATTGTCAATGTGGGCGCCGACTGGGAGAGCTCCCGGCTAGCAGTGGAGCAAGCTGCTGGCCACCGGGAGCTGGTGGCCGCCGTGGGGGTCCATCCCCACGAAGCCAAGCATTGGAATGCCCAGATGGAGGAAGATTTGATAGCTTTAGCCCAGCACCCCAAAGTGCGTGCCTATGGAGAAATCGGCTTGGATTACTATTACGATCATTCGCCCCGGCCGTTGCAGCAAGAAGTGTTTAAAGCCCAACTGCAGATTGCTAAGGAGTTGGGGTTACCGGTTATTGTGCATAATCGGGACGCCCATAAGGACGTGTTAACCATTTTGCAGCAATTCGCCCCCTTTGCTGCCGGCGGTGTTATGCACTGTTATTCGGGGAGTGCGGAAATGGTAGCCGACTTTCTAGAGCTAGGTTTCTATATTTCCTTTGCCGGGCCCATCACCTTCCGCAATGCCAAGAAACCAGCTTTAGCTGCCGTGCAGGTTCCCGATGATCGTTTGCTGGTGGAAACCGATTGCCCCTATTTGAGCCCCGAGCCCTACCGGGGTAAGCTCAACCACCCGGCCCGGGTGGCTCTGGTGGCGAAGCGTTTGGCCGAACTCAGGGGTGTGGATTACGCCACCCTGGTCCAGCAAACGACGGCCAATGCCATGCGGCTATTTAACTTAGAAAGAGGCGTTTAAACTGAAGCTAACTGCGCCTACTGTTGTCAAAGATTTGTTGGCCCGGTATGGTTTGCGTCCCAGTAAGGGGTTGGGACAAAATTTCCTGATTAACGAGCATTATCTGGAGCAGATAGTGGTCGCTGGGGAGCTGGAGCCCGAGGATTTGGTGCTGGAAATTGGTCCCGGCTTAGGTGTACTCACCCGGGAGCTGGCGTCGGCCGTCCGCCGGGTTATCGCCATCGAAAAGGACCGACATCTTGAACCCGTATTAAAGGAAGTGTTGCAAAGCCATCCCCAGGTGGAATTGGTGTTTCAAGACGCGCTGCAGATCGACTACCGTCGGTTGGTGGGAGATAAGCGGCCGGTTAAGGTAGTGGCCAACTTGCCCTATTATATTACGACGCCCTTAATCACTTGCCTTTTGGAGTCGGAGATCCCCTGGGCGGGGCTAGTCTTTCTAGTACAGGCCGAAGTAGCTCAGCGGTTGCTGGCTGGCCCGGGCAGTAAAGAGTATGGGGTGCTCAGTGTCATGGTGGGCTGGGAGTATGAGGTGGCGATAGTGACGCGGGTGCCGCCTAAAGCCTTTTATCCAGCCCCGAAGGTGATGTCGACGGTGGTGAAGTTAACTCGGCGTCGCAACGACCCCCTGCCGGTAGATAGGGAGTGGCTGGGACAGGTGTTGCGGGCCGCCTTAGGTCAGCGACGCAAGACACTACCTAACGCTCTCACCGGCGGCTTATCGTTAAGCAAAGAGCGGGTGGAGGCGGCCTTATCTCATTTAGGGCTAAACAAGGGCATCAGAGGGGAAAACTTAACTCCAGAGGAGTTTATGTGGCTGGCAAGCCTATTGGCGGAGGAGGTGCGTTGATGCGGTTTTATAGCCCGTCTCAGGGCCAGCTGAGCGTTGATGAAGTGATCCAGGCTCTGGCCGATTATGTGGCTGAACAGCCGGAGGCCAAATACAAATTGATCATCGGCACCGATTCACATACGAATGCCCAATCAACTCACTTCGTTACAGCTATTGTGGCCCATCGGGTGGGCAAGGGCGGACGCTTTTTTGTCCGCCACGAACACCAGCGCCCCATAACCAGCCTGCGGCAGAAGCTAATGCATGAAACCGCCCTCAGTTTAGAAACTATATCCCGGCTGCAGGAGGAATTGTTGGCCCACGATTTGCTCCTTAACTACGACCTAGAGGTTCATGTGGATGCGGGTAAACGGGGTGCCACGCGGGAGTTGATACGGGATTTAGTGGGCCTAGTTATGAGCAGTGGTTTTACCGCCAAAGTGAAACCCGATGCTTTTGCCGCCAGTACAGTGGCCGATAGATTCACAAAGTAGAGAAGTCCGGCTTGACAGTATTTCAGGCATCCTGCTATAATAATTGTTTTATTTGACAGCTACCACTTCTTGTGTTACAATGGACAAGGTGATTAGTCCAAAGAGAGAGGTGGTTGTCTTTGGCGGCAAAGAATGCTCTAGCTGAGATTCGTCAGGATCTGGAGTCCCACATAGGGGAAAAAGTGTGGATAAAAGCAAACCGCGGCCGACGTAAGACTATCATCCGCGAAGGTATTTTGGAGAATACCTATCCCTACCACTTCCTGGTGAAACTGGATGCGCAAAAACATCCGGTTCGAGTCATTTCCGTCAGTTATGCCGATGTATTGACCCAGACTGTTGAGCTTTCCATTGGTAAGCCCGACAGGCGTATGGTGCCTACGACCAATTAAAGATAAGATAAGAGGATAGAATTGTTCTGAAAACCCTTAGGTAGCGAGCCTGAGGGTTTTTTTTCGCATATTTTGCCGGTGGGCAGGGGATTCTAATTATGTTTACGGCAGAATTTACAGAGGAGTGGGTCTTTTGGCTAGCAATATTGGCCGTCTAGTTGTCATCGGCGGCGCAGAAGACAAGGAAGGCGACTGCCGTATTCTAAGAGAAGTGGTGAAGTTGGCCGGAGGTTACCAGGCCCGCCTCCTGGTGCTGACGGCGGCCACCTCCGAACCCCAACGGGTGGGCAGCCTTTATAGGCAGGTTTTTTCCCGTTTGGGGGCGGCAGAGGTTGGTGTTTTAGACATCAGTGAACGCCTGCAGGCAGAAGATCCCATGTTGATGCGGCTGGTGGACAACTGTAGTGGGGTATTTTTCACCGGCGGCGACCAATTGCGCATTACGAGCCTGATCGGTGGTACTGCTCTTTTTCATGCTTTGGGTGCCGCCTATCGTCGGGGAGCGGTAATTGCTGGAACCAGTGCGGGTGCCTCGGTGATGAGCTCTACGATGATTATCGGTGGCGGTGAAGATAAGGAACCGGTAGCTGGTGGCGTGAGGCTGGCACCGGGTTTAAATCTAATTTCCGACGTGGTCATCGATCAGCATTTTGCCCAGCGGGGCCGTCTGGGGCGCCTACTGGCCGCTGTGGCTCAAAACCCTTATGTCTTAGGTATCGGCATCGACGAGAATACGGCAATGGTGGTTGATGGCCCTGGATTCCGGGTAATCGGCAGCGGAACGGTTGCCATTTTAGACGGGCAGCATATAGCTTTTACTAACGTTTCTGAAGTGAGTCCTAAGGCCGCCCTGGCTTTAGCTGAAGTTAGGCTACATGTGTTGGCTGAGGGGTATGTTTTCAACTTGCAGACCCGTCGCCCCGGACCTTATGCCGGAACTACCAATTGTAGGAATACTGAGGGAGGCAGCTAGTTGTGAAGAAGATCGAGTTGCGCATCTTTCCCGGGCGCAACGTGTATATCCATCGTCCGGCCGCCCTGTTGCTCCTAGACCTGGAGGAACTGGCCGGTAAGGAAAGTAGGGATATTCCCGGGTTTAACCGGGCGCTATTGCAACTTTTGCCGGGCCTTAAATATCATGGATGTGCCAGCGGTGGTAAGGACGGCTTTAGACGACGTTTGCAAACCGGCACCTATTTGGGCCATGTTTTAGAGCATGTGCTCCTGGAATTGCAGGAACTCTTGGGGTTAAATGCCCGTTATGGCAAGACTCGCGGTACCAGCCAGTGGGGGGTCTATGAAGTCGTATTTGAGTGCCCCTGTGTGGAGATGGCTTCCATGCTGGTGGATGTGGGGCTGGAATTAATAGAGGCGCTGTTAGCCGGATACCCTTACGATCTAACCGGCGCCTTAGGTTGGCTACGAAAGCACCTGGCGGCTGTTGATTTAGGCCCCAGTAGCCGGGCCCTGTGGAAGGCGGCCCAGAAACGGGGCATTAGTGTGCGCCGCATCGGTGAAGGCAGTCTCATGCAGCTGGGTACCGGCTGCTTTCAGCGTCGCATTCAAGCCACCTTGACCGACCGGACCAGTTGCTTAGCCGCCGATGTGGCCGGAGATAAGGAGCTGACGAAAAGCATTCTGCGGGCGGCGGCTATTCCCGTTCCTCGAGGTCAAATTGTTTACTCCGATAGGGAGGCGGTGCGGGCTTGGCGAGAGTTGGGCTGTCCCGTGGTTATAAAGCCCTGCGATGGTAACCAGGGGCGGGGGGTTTCCCTTAACTTGAATAGCCCCCAGGAAATACTAATCGGCTTTGAGATTGCTGCCCGCTACAGCCCCCGGGTTTTGATAGAAGAATTCATCCCGGGCCGTCATTTTCGCCTTCTGGTGGTGGACGGCCAATTGGCCGCCGCCGCGGAGCGCATTCCGGCCCATGTGGTGGGTAACGGTTACGATAATATTGGGGCTCTAATTGAGCAGGTTAACAGCGACCCGCGCCGCGGCGAGGGCCATGAGAAACCGTTGACCAAGATTGTTGTTGACGACATCGTCCGCGCGGTTTTAGCACGGCAGGGCTATTCCTTGCAGAGCATCCCTGCCGCCGGCACCCTAGTTTGGTTGCGGGATAATGCTAATCTCAGCACCGGCGGTACGGCCGTGGATGTTACCCAGCAGGTTCATCCCCAGGTAGCCGCCACAGCCATACGGGCGGCACGCCTCGTTGGCTTAGATGTGGCGGGAGTCGATGTGGTCACCAGCGACATTGGCCTACCGCTGGAGGGTAAGGGAGCTATAATAGAAGTCAACGCGGCTCCTGGTATTCGTATGCATCATTACCCTGAGGCCGGTGTGGAGCGGGATGTGGCAGACCAAATTGTTGACAGCTTGTTCCCGCCCGGCACCCCCAGTGAAATACCTATCGTGGCTGTTACCGGTACCAATGGCAAGACTACCACCTGTCGTTTGTTGGCCCATGTTCTGCGCCAGTGTTATAACACCGTCGGCTTGACCAGCACCTCGGGTATTTATTACAATGACCAACTACTAGTAGCCGGTGATACCACCGGCCCTTGGAGCGCCGGGGTTGTGCTGGCCGATCCCCTGGTGGAGGTGGCGGTCCTGGAGTTGGCCCGGGGTGGTCTGCTAAGAGGTGGCTTGGCCTACGACACCTGCGACGTGGCGGTGCTCACCAATATTACAGAGGATCATTTAGGTCAGGATAATTTAGATTCTCTAGAAGACCTAATGTGGGTAAAATCCTTAGTTCTGGAATCGGTAAAGCCTGGGGGGTATGCGGTTATCAATGCGGATGATGGCCCCAGTGTGGAGCTTTTGGCCCAGCAGAAAAGCAACGTCATCCTCTTCAGCCTACAGGCGGACAATTTGTCGGTCCGGCGTCATCTGGGGGCGGGGGGAAGAGCCGTGCTGGTGCGAGATGGGCAGATATGCTTGGCCGAAGGCGACCGCTTGGAACCCCTCCTGGCCGTCGATGCGGTCCCCATCACTTTTAATGGCCGTGCCAGCTATAACCTGGCCAACGCGCTGGCCGCCTGTGCCGCCCTATGGGCTTTGCAGGTGGAGCCCAACCTAATTGAGCAAGGATTGACCACCTTCTTGCCCAATGAAGAGCATAATCCGGGGCGCCAAAATCTGATTACTGTCGGAAAACAGCCGGTGCTCATCGACTACGCCCATAACGCGGCCAGCATTCAAGCTGTGGCCCGCTTAGCCCGTAGTTTGACCACGGGGCAAGTACTGGGTGTGATAGCGGCCCCTGGCAACCGGCGCAATTCTGTAATTTTCGCCGCTGGCGAAGCGGCTGGTCGGGGTTTTGATCGGCTCTTCATCAAGGAGGACCGGGATCGCCGGGGCCGGGCTCCGGGCGAGGTGGCAGAGATACTCAGGCAGGGGGCTTTAGCTGTCGGTATGAGCCCGGCGGCCATACAAGTCTGTCTGGAAGAGCGGACGGCCCTTTGGGCAGCCTTGGCCACAGCTCAGCCGGAGGACCTAATTGTGGTGCTCTATGAGGACTGGGAATATACAAACTCTCTTCTAGCCGAATTGGCCCAACAAGCGCCCCATGGACGCCAGGCCTATGCTATAGCCGGCAGTCTATAGCACTCGTAAAAAACTAGGTGGGCGCCGGCGACCCCCATGTATTAGAATAGGATGGGGGGTGTGTTAGATGGCTATCGTAGAACTGGCCCCGGCCAAGGTCAATTTATGGCTGCGCGTGTTGGAGAAAATGCCCGATGGTTACCATCGGGTGGAGACGGTATTACAGACGATCTCATTGGTTGACACCTTGACTCTAGAGGCTAAACCCAAAGGGGGAATTTCTCTCACCTGTAGTGACCCCCGTTTGCCTTGTAACGAACATAATTTGGCTTATAAAGCTGCTGCCCTGTTAGCCCCGGCGGCTCCCGGTAAAGGGGTGCATATTCATTTGGAAAAGCGGATTCCGTGGCGGGCGGGGCTGGGGGGTGGAAGTTCGGATGCGGCTGCCGTTTTACGGGGCCTCAATAAGCTCTGGGGGCTCAACTGGCCGCTCTCTAAGCTTGTGCCACTGGCCCAAACCCTAGGTGCCGATGTGCCCTTCTTTTTGCGGGGTGGAACTGCCATCGGGCGGGGGCGGGGGGAGCAAATAGAAGAGCTGGCACTGCAGCCCGATTTAACCCTGATTTTAATCCAGCCGCCCTTTGGTCTGTCCACGCCCCAAGTTTATTCCCAGTGGCAGCCGGGGAATGCGCCACCGGTGGGGGATTTGACCGCTCTGTTGCAGGCCCTCCAGCGATCGGATGGCGACGCTTTAGGCCAACTGTTGCATAATGATTTAGAAGAGCCGGCTTTTCATTTAGCACCGGAACTAGCGGCGGTAAAAAGGGGATTGTTACAGGCGGGCATCCCCTGTCTGCTTTCTGGTAGCGGAGCCTGCTTATTTGCCCTTGTTCCTAAAAGAGAAGGCGTTCCGGTTGTACATTGCCTGCATAAAGTCCGTCAACAACTACCGGCCAGCTACCGGGCTTCTATAGTGCGTACTCATTTTCCACCAGATAAAGGGATGTAGGGTTTATACGGCGAATAAACAAAAACAGCGGCTTTTTTCATTTAGGTGGACGAGTATCGGCGCTTGTGGAAGGAGAGATTCATGACGGAGCGGCTCATTCCAGTAAAGCTAGAAAACTATAAACCCTTGCGGGAGATTGTTTTTGAACATTTACGAGAAGCTATTCTTAAAGGCCAGTTGGCTCCCGGTGAACGGCTGATGGAAATGCAGTTGGCCGCCGAGATGGGAGTCAGTCGCACCCCGGTACGGGAAGCGATTCGCAAACTTGAGCTGGAAGACTTAGTAGTTATCATCCCCCGCCGTGGTGCCTACGTGGCCGGCTTAAGTATTAAAGATGTGGCTGAAACCTTTGAAATTCGTGCCGCGTTAGAAGCTTTAGCGGCATCGTTAGCAGCTGAGCGTATTACCCCCGAGGAGCTAGAAGAAATGGAGCGCATTTTAGCACGGGTTGGCGCTGCCGCTGAAGCCGATGATAGGCCCCAGCTGGTGGCGTTAGATGAGGAATTTCATAACCTCCTGTATAAAGCAAGCCGTAACGAACGTTTGATGCAGATTCTCAGCAACCTTCGGGAACAAATTAAGCGTTTTCGCAGTACAACTCTGGCTGTGCCCGGCCGCGTGCCCGAGGTGCTGCAAGAGCATAGAAAGATTGCCGCAGCCATAGCTCAACAGGATGCGGAATTGGCGCATAAATCGGCCTTAGAGCACATAGAGAATGCAGAGAACGCGCTTATGGATTGGCTGCGGCGGAAACAAGAATCCTAGGTTGCGGGTGAGGGGGTGTTTGTCTGTGCATGCTGTCGTATTAGCGGGTGGAACTAAAGAAGATGAATGGGCTAGGCGGCATGGTGTGAATAATAAAGCCTTTTTGCCCATCAACGACTTGCCGATGATCGCCTATGTGGTTGCCGCACTACAAGAATGTCCGCGCATCGACCAAATCATCGTGGTAGGTCCGGTAGATGCATTAAGCAGCCTCTTGCCAGCCGATGGCCGAATCCGTTTCTTGCCGGAGCAGGGCGATATTGTTGACAATGTGTTGGCTGCAGTGGAGGAATTGCCCCGGAATCACAAGGTGTTGGTCTGTACCTCGGATATTCCCATGCTCACCCCAGAGGCACTAAGTTCCCTCATTGATGCCGTCGATGAGCGGGATGCGGATTTCTATTATCCCATAATCAATCGCATTGACTGCGAAAAGAGATATCCGGGGGTGAAGCGAACCTATGTGAAGCTTAAGAATGGTTCCTTCACCGGCGGTAATGTTATTATTGTCAATCCGGAGCAGGCCCTACCCCTGGCCCAAGTTTTTAGGAGGCTGGTGGCGGAGCGGAAGAACCCGGTAAAAATGCTCTTGACCTTGGGTCTCCCTGGTATAATTTTTATTATTCGGTTAGCCCTTGGGCTACTCAGCGTGCGGGAGCTGGAGCAACGGTTGTCCCGCATTTTAGACATCAGGGGTGTGGCCATCTACTGCACCTACCCGGAAATCGGTACCGATGTGGATAAGGATAGTAACAGAGTTACAAAGGGCCGTTGGTCATACGCACGGCGCGTTGGGCCCACTAGTCAAAAGAGCGAGGGAGCCAAGGAATAGCAGCGACAACAGGCCGAGCTACCTAAGGGGGCTACTTAAGTAATAGTCTATTTAAAGGCCATTTGCCGATTTTACGAAACCAACCAGTGCGAGTGCCGTCGCTGCCCTTGGCGAGCCGAGCTCATCCCGACAGAGTGCTGGGCACAGGCGCCCTAGTATGACCACGGCCTTACTCGCATTACGAAGGAGCCGAGGAGTCTGCGTGAGCACCGTTGGTGTCAGCCAGTGCTCTAGCAGAGCCCCTCGGCTTAAAAACGTGAAACAAAAGCTGCGGGAGAGGGCTGTTACCCAGCCCATCCCGCAGCCTTTTAGTTATGCCTATTTGGCGTCATGCACTTCCACATCTTTAGCGCCGTTGCTTCTAAAGATGGAGGCAGCTTCTTCAGCCTTATTTTTGCTCACTTTGACAATAGCTAACAGATCGCCTTCCTTGACGCGCCTTTCATAATGTTTACCCCGCTCTTCTGGGATACCCCAATCCAAGAGCCCGCCGGCAATGCCCCCGGTGGCAGCTCCCGTTATGGCGGCGGCAATAGGTCCGGCTGCAATCAGTGGGCCTACGCCGGGAACGGCTAAGGCGCCCGCACCTAAAGCTAAGCCGGCCAGCCCGCCCCAAGTGGCGCCGGAGGTTACCCCATCGGTGATATTACCAGTGCCCAAATCCAGGTCCGCAGATTCAATGGAGTTGGTCATGCCGGGAGAGCCGACGCCTCTATTGCCGTGGGAGCGGTTATCCTTTTGCACCAGATTGATTTCGTTTTCCGTATAGCCCCGCTTGCGGAGATTGGCGATGGCTTCGCGGGCAGCTGCTTCTGACGTGAATAAACCGATTACCGTTTTCTGCACTTTCTTTCCCCCCTTTTGGCCATACTTTTTTAAGGCAGCAAGTTTAGTATTTCGCTAATAGAGCTAAATAATACAAGAATTTCTTGCAAATTAAGAGAGTTGGGAAGGGAAAGCCGACTGTGACAGCGAATGATAATAAGGGAACAGCCAAGAAATGCAAAGGAGTGAAATGTGTGCAAATAACTGATGTGCGTATTCGAAAAATTAACACCGAGGGGCGCATGAAGGCGATAGTGTCCATCACGCTTGACGATGAGTTCGTCATACATGATGTTCGTATCGTCGATGGAAACAACGGTCTGTTCGTGGCGATGCCCAGTCGTAAAACACCAGACGGCGAGTTCCGAGATATAGCCCATCCAATCAACTCACAAACCCGCCAAAAACTACAGGAAGCGGTGTTGGCGGCATACGAGCGGGAAATTGCCAATGTATCTTAGAGCCCAGTTCGGGCTCTTTTTCTTTGTTTTTTGCGCCCCATGCACATTAGTATATAATAGTAACGGTAGAAGCGATGGAGTAAACCGGGGAAGGAGATGAGCGTTTGCAAACGAGCGCTATTATATTGGCCGCCGGTGCTGGTAAACGCATGCGATCGGACACTAATAAGGTGTTGCATAAGTTGTGCGGTAAGCCCATGGTGGAACATGTTATTGATGCTTGCCGCAGCATAGGCATATTCCAGTTCTACGTGGTCATCGGCAACGATGCGGAGCAGGTTAAGGAACAACTGGGTGATGGTTATACCTATGTGCTACAGAAAGAACAACTGGGTACCGGCCATGCGGCTCTGCAGGTTAGCCCCTACTACCAGAATGAACCCCACGTGTTTGTGCTCTGTGGTGATACACCGTTAATTACCGGAGACACTTTAAAGCGGATGCAGCAGATTCATAAAGAGACAGAGGCTGATGCTACTTTGCTTACCACAGTTCTTGCCGACCCGGGGGACTACGGCCGGGTCGTGCGGGATGCGCAGGGCCAGGTTTGTGGCTTAGTGGAGGCGAAGGATGCTACAAGGGAACAATTGGCCATCAATGAAATTAACACGGGCTTTTATTGCTTCCGAGCCAACCGGTTGTTTGCAGCTCTAGGAGAGCTGACCAATGACAATGCACAAGGTGAGTATTATTTGACCGATGTAATTGCGGCTATTTACCAGGCCGGCGGTCGCGTAGCCAGCTGTCGGTTGGAGGATAGCCAGGAGGCATTAGGCATCAATGACCGGGTGCGCTTGGCCCAAGCAGAAGCTATATTGCGGCAAAGAATTCGTCAGCGGTTGATGCTGGAGGGCGTTACCTTTTTACAACCGGAGACTTGCCTAGTGGATGCGGGTGTGAGCATCGGACAAGATACCATTATTTATCCGGGGGTTATTATTGAAGGCCAAACTACCATCGGCCGCAACTGTATTATTGGTCCCAATACCCATTTGGTCGATTGCCAGTTAGGAAATGGAGTGAGTATCGAGCACTCGGTGGCGCGCCAAAGCACCATTGGCGATGATTGTATAATTGGGCCCTATGCCTACTTACGTCCTCAGACCGAGTTGGCTACCGGCGTAAAAATCGGTGACTTTGTGGAACTAAAGAATAGCCAAATTGGCGCCGGTACTAAGGTTCCCCATTTGAGCTATGTGGGGGATGCGACGGTGGGTGCCGGTGTGAATATCGGTGCTGGGACTATTTTCGTTAACTATGATGGGCGCCAGAAGCACCGCACGGTGGTGGGGGATGGGGCCTTTATCGGCTGCAACAGCAATTTGGTTGCTCCGGTGCATATCGGGCAAGAAGCCTACGTGGCAGCCGGCTCGACCATTACGAAGGATGTTCCAGTTGATGCGTTAGCAATCGCCCGCTCCCGGCAGGAGAATAAAGAAGGCTGGGTAGCTAGAAGGCGGCAAAAAGAATCATAGGGGGTTGGCAACCATGTCTATCTCACGGCCACTTAAATTATTTGCTTGCAACGCTAATCGAGTTTTATCGGAGGAGATAGCTGCATACTTAGATTTACCCTTGGGCGATTGCGAGGTAGGTCGCTTTCGTGATGGGGAGATCCAAATCCGTATTAATGAAAGCGTGCGCGGTTCTGATGTGTTCGTTATTCAGTCTACCTGTGCTCCTGTTAATGAAAACTTGATGGAGCTCCTGGTCACTATCGATGCCCTGCGGCGGGCATCGGCCGACCGCATTACGGCCGTTATACCCTACTATGGTTATGCGCGGCAAGATCGAAAAGCTCGTTCCCGAGACCCGATCACGGCCAAGTTGGTGGCCAACTTGCTTACCGTAGCCGGTGTGGATCGGGTAGTAACTATGGATTTGCATGCAGGACAGATTCAAGGGTTCTTTGATATCCCCGTCGATCATCTGCTTGCCATGCCCATTATTGCCGAATATTTTTCCAGCCTGGGGCTGGAAGATATGATTGTGGTTTCGCCCGATTTGGGGGGCGTTACCCGGGCTCGCAGCTTGGCCGATCGGCTGGGTGTGCCGATAGCTATTGTCGATAAGTATCGCCCTGAGCCCAACGTGTCCCAAGTAATGCATATAATAGGGAAGGTGGCTAATAAGCGGGTCATTCTGGTGGATGATATTATCGATACGGCTGGTACCATCACCCAGGCGGCGCAGGCATTAATGGACAAGGGGGCCCTTGAGGTGTATGCTTGTTGCACCCATGGGGTGCTGTCCCCGCCGGCGTTGGAGCGATTAGCTGCTTCACCGATAAAAGAAGTGGTCATTACCAACACCATTCCCCTAAAGGACGAGAAGCGTATTCCATTGATTAAACAATTGTCGGTAGCTCCGTTGTTTGGACAAGCTATTAGTAATATCCATCGCGACCTTTCGGTCAGTACCTTGTTTGATTAATGAGGAGGAGTGTAATATATGTCTATGTTAACAATTCAAGCGTCCATCCGTGAGGCTAAAGGGAAAGGTGCCGTCCAGCGCCTTCGCCAACAGGGCCTAGTTCCCGGTGTGGTTTATGGTGGTGCAGAAGGGCTTAATTTACCGATCCAACTCTCCCAGCGAGAGCTGAGCGCCGCCCTCACTAAAGACGCCGATAGTGCTTTCTTTACTCTACAGCTGGATGATGGCAGTACGCATTTGGTCTTGCCACGGGAAATACAATACAGTAAAATCAAACGCGACTTGCTTCATATCGATTTCCAGGTGGTTGCTCGCGATGAGGAGGTTAGAACCACCGTTCCAGTGCGTTTTGTGGGCGAGAATCAGGCCCCCTTGCAGTACGGCTTGTTAGAGATCGAACTTAAGGCCAAGCCCGCCCATGTGCCAGCAGGCTTTGACGTGGACATTAGCGGCTTGGAGGTTGGACAGACCATCACCGTGGCCGATCTGGAGATACCGGCCGGTGTAAAGTTAATCAGCAGCCCGGAGGAAATGGTGGTCAGCGTCGTCGCCAGCACCCAGGAGCCGGTGGATGAAGAGGGCGACGAGGAGGCCGAGGGCGCGGGCGAGACCGCTGAAGAACCGCAAGCATAGTTGGAAGAAAACCCTGAGGCAAAGAGTGCAGCAAGTCTTGCTGTACTCTTCTTTTCCATTTTTTAAATGGCAGGGGAGGTATGCCAGTTGAAATTAATAGTCGGGTTAGGTAATCCGGGCCTCCGCTATAAGGATACTCGACACAATGTGGGTTTCCGAGTGATCAGCCAGTTGGCTAAGCTACATAAGATTAGAGTAAATGGCAGTTTAGGACCTGCCATCTATGGCCAAGGAGAAATTGTCGGGCAGCCGGTAATGTTGATGCAGCCCACCACTTTTATGAATCGCAGTGGTGCGGCGGTAAGTTATGCTTTGCGTCGGCGCTCCCTCCCTCTAGACCATATCCTGATTATCTATGATGATTTAGATTTGCCCTTGGGCAAAATACGGTTGCGGGTCGCTGGCAGTGCCGGCGGCCATAAAGGCATGGAATCCATCATCAATGCCCTAGGGAGTCAGGAAATCAACCGTTTGCGGGTGGGCATCGGGCGCCCCGAGGGGATTGCAGTAGTCGATTATGTGCTGCAGCCCTTTACTAAGAATGAGCAGCCCGTGTTAGAAGAGGTGGTAGCCCGAGCCTGTGATGCTATAGCTCTGTGGGTAGAGCAAGGCCCGGAAGCGGCCGCATCCCGTTTTAATGGCTGATGAGGATAGGGGGGAATTAGGTGAAGAGGGTATTGGCTCTGCTAGAAAATAGCGCCGGCTGGAAGGAAATTGGACAGACGCTAGCAGCTAAAGATAATAATTTGCTGGTGTCGGGGGTCAGCGGTTCGGTAAAGAGTTTCTTAGCGGCCGCCCTATATGGCCAGCAGAATTCCAGTTTGCTCTATATCGCGCCTAGCTGGAGTTTGGCAGAAAAGGCCTGGAGCGATCTGCAGACCCTGTTGCCGGAGGAAGAGGTACTGCTCTTTCCCGTCCGGGAAAACCCCCTTTATGGTATAGCTGCTTCTAGCCCTGAGCTCATTGCCGAGCGACAAAAAACCCTTTTTGCCTTAAGCAGTGGGCAACGCTGTCTGGTGGTAACATCGGTGGAAGCGTTGTTATATCAGTTGCCCGCCCCTTCTGTCTTTAGCTCCCAGGGACTGAAACTTAGTTACGGTCAACAGTTTTCTTTGGAAGAGCTGACCCGCCTCTTGGTGCAAGGCGGCTATGAGCGGGTGCATTTGGTGGAGCACCCCGGCCAATTTAGTCGGCGGGGTGGAATTGTAGATATTTATGGACCGGGCCACGATGGGCCTGTGCGTATAGAGTTCTTTGGTGATGAGATCGACCTCATTAAGGAATTCGATCTAACTAGTCAGCGTTCGCTGGAGAACGTGTCGAGCGTGCTGATTTTACCGGCACAGGAAAGTATTTGGCCGTCAGCGGCCAACGGGGCCGGGCTAGAGCGTCTACGGGCGGCCCTGGATAAGGCTATAAAAGCCAACCCGACTTTGGCTAGTCAGTTGACGGAGCATGTGGGGGCCGATTTAGAAAAGCTGCAAGAGGGAGCATTCTTCCCGGGTAAGGAGCGTTATTTACCCTTCTTTGTGGACCAGCCTTGGAGTCTATTGGATTATTTGCCACCGGATGCGCAGGTGGTCATTGATGAGCCCACCAAGGTTTGGGAACAGGCGGAGCAGGATTATAAATTTTTCTTGGACGGCTTTACCGACCTGTTGATCAATGGGCGCTTGTTGCCCGGACAGAAAGATGTGGCCTTTGAACCGGAGGAAATGTTGCGCCGCCTGCCCGCGGGCGGGAATTTGTTTTTGGCCCTCTTCCCCCGCCGACCGGCTCCCTGGTCGATTGACCGCCATTTAGCACTACAAACTAAATCGGTGCCTAATTTCCACGGCCAATCGGACTTTTTGCGGCAGGAAATAGATAGGCTTTTAGTCAATGATTACCATCTAGTGATTATGGGCGGCAATGAGGAGCAACAACAGCGGGTACGAGCCTACTTGCAGAGTGAGGCTATTGCCACCGAATTGGTATCTTTGACCGATACTGAAAGGGTAACGGCAGGAAAAGTTCATTTAGCCGCTGGTGATTTAGTCACCGGTTTCGAGCTACCCGATGCCCGCCTGTGTATTTTTGCCGCCAGTAATATTCTCAAGCGATTGCGGACCAGTAAGCCGGCCCGGTTGAGCAAGGCGGAAGGAGCCCGCCTCGCCGACTACCGGGATCTGGCGGTGGGCGATTATGTGGTGCACGTGCAGCACGGAATTGGCCAATATTTGGGGATAACCACCTTAGAAATTGATGGTGTACAGCGAGACTACTTGCAGATTAAGTATGCGGGCGCCGACCGGCTCTATGTGCCTACCGACCAAATTGAACTTTTGCAGAAATACGTGGGGGCGGAAGGCAAAGCCCCTAAGATTTATAGTCTGGGCGGGGGCGATTGGCAGAAGGTAAAGGCTCGCGTCAAACAATCGGTGCAGCAAATGGCTAAAGAGCTGTTGAGCCTTTACGCGGTACGGCAGAACACGGAGGGATATAGTTATCCCCCAGATAATGAATGGCAGGCCCAGATGGAGGCCCGTTTCCCATATCAGGAAACGACCGATCAATTGCGAGCCATTGAAGAAATTAAGCGAGATTTGGAGTCGCCGCGTCCCATGGATCGTCTTCTCTGTGGTGATGTGGGCTATGGTAAGACAGAAGTGGCGGTGCGGGCTGCTTTTAAAGTAGCTAGCTCCGGCAAGCAGGTGGCTGTTCTAGTACCCACTACCATCCTGGCCGAACAGCATTACACCACCTTCCGGGAGCGGTTCGCCGACTTTCCTTTGGAAGTAGGGATCCTATCCCGTTTCCGCACACCGGCGGAAAATAAAGAAACGGTGCGGCGCCTGTCCCAAGGATTGCTGGATGTGGTGGTCGGCACCCATCGCTTGCTACAAAAGGACGTAAAATTCTTCGATCTCGGCTTACTGATCATCGATGAGGAACAGCGTTTCGGGGTGGCCCATAAGGAACGCTTAAAGCTATTAAAGGAAAATGTGGACACCCTCACCCTCTCGGCCACGCCTATTCCGCGTACGCTGCATATGGCTATGGTGGGCATGCGTGATATGAGTGTCATCGAAACGCCGCCGGAAGATCGTTTCCCGGTACAAACCTATGTGGTTGAACATAATGATGAGTTGGTTCGCACCGCCATCCGGCGTGAACTGGCCCGGCAGGGACAAGTCTATTACGTCCATAACCGGGTGCGCAGTATTCGTCGCGCCGCCGAGCGGTTGCAAAAGTTGGTGCCAGAAGCCCGTATAGCTTATGCCCATGGCCGCATGACTGAAGAGCGTTTGGAGCGCCTCATGTTGGACTTCATTGAGGGCGAGTATGACGTATTAGTTTGTACGACCATTATCGAATCAGGTCTAGATATCCCCAATGTTAATACCATGATAGTAGAAGACGCAGACAAGTTTGGCTTGGCCCAGCTCTATCAGTTGCGAGGGCGGGTGGGCCGCTCCAATCGGGTTGCTTTTGCCTATTTTACTTATAAACCGGAAAAAGCCCTCTCCGAAGTGGCGGAGAAACGCTTGCAGGCCATCAAAGAGTTTACCGAGCTGGGCTCCGGTTTCAAAATTGCCATGCGCGATTTGGAGATCCGCGGTGCCGGCAATATCCT
>JAMNZE010000079.1:0-19175 GCA_023622465.1 Bacillota bacterium
TTCTGGGCTTGATGAGGATGGTCGGGGCCACTATAAACCTTGAGCTTCTTAGCCATGGCACGGCCCAAACGATTATGGGGCAACATGCCCTTGATAGCCTTTTCGATAACAAACTCAGGCTTCTTTTCCATTAGAGTGCGATAGCTGGTTGACTTAATGCCACCGGGATAGCCGGAATGACGATAATATTTCTTCTGATCAAGCTTTTTGCCGGTTAGCACAACTTTGTCCGCGTTAATCACAATCACAAAGTCACCCACATCCACATGGGGGGTGTACGTTGGTTTATGCTTACCACGCAAAATACTAGCAACCTCAGACGCTAGACGACCCAACGTTTGGCCGGCAGCATCCACCACAAACCATTGGCGCGTTATATTCTGCGGGTTGGCCATGAAGGTTGTGCGCATGGTGATTCCCTCCAATATAGAAGTTATTAGAATGAAGATGGCCAGCCACGTCGGTCTTGATACGGCTGATCGCTAAGTCATCAGCCCAAGACGTTAAGCGCACGGCCCACATGGTTGGCCTGCGGGGCTAACCAGGCCAACCATCATTTTATCCTAGCACTTTTCCAGTGTCAAGAAAAGCTCAGGTGGATAAAAAACCTTTTCTAGGCATAGCCCATGAGGTGGCACCGTGGGTCCCGCCAGTTCCCGCTGGCGACTGGCTAAAAGTATCCGGCCCGGCTCCGGCTGTTCCACCGTTAATCGCCAGAGATGGCGCACGGTGCTTTTTACCGAGCTTCCTACTGCTTGGAAAGCTTTAAAATCGTGCTCGCCTTGCAATAGTTTGGCTGCCTGCTGCATGGCTACCAAATCCAGCTTGGGGGCCACATGGTAACTAAAGTGGCGCCTCAAAGCAGAAGGAATACTGCGATTACAAATCTCATAGTTGTAGCGTTTACCGATAGCCTGGTAGCGAGCATGAAACTCGAGAGGCACCTCCACCGCCGAAAGCACAACTATGCTCTTGGGCAAATTGGCGTTCAAGGCATAGGGTATGCGCTCCAGCGGAATGCGGCTAGCGGTATAAAAATTGCAAGCTTGGCCTTTGGCATGGACTCCCGCATCGGTACGCGAGGCACCGGTTACGCGGATGGCATCGCCGGTGATCTTGACTAAAGCCGCCTCTAACGCCCCCTGAATAGTGGGTGCGTTCTTCTGGATTTGCCAGCCATGCCAATCGGTCCCATCATATTCTAATGTGAGTAAAATATTGCGCTTCATCCCCATCGCCCCAAGAAATAGGCTGTCGCAAATGCTAGCCCGGCCAAACAGTAGGCCCAAAAATCGTTACGGGAGTACTTCAATACCTTCAAGCGGGTACGATGTTCGCCTCCTCGGTAAGCGCGGGCTTCCATAGCCATGGCCAACTCATCGGCCCGCCGGAAGGCGCTCACAAAAAGAGGAACTAACAAAGGCAAAAGGCTTTTGGCCCGCTTAACCAACCCACCGCTTTCAAAGTCGGCTCCTCGGGCCAGCTGGGCCCGCATAATCTTATCGGCCTCATCAATCAGGGTGGGGATAAAACGCAAAGCAATGGTCATCATCATGGCCAGCTCATGGGCTGGCAAGCCCACTTTGGCGCCCGGGCTCAAAATGCGTTCTAATCCATCGGTTAAAGCTATGGGTGAGGTGGTCAATGTCAACAAGGAAGTGGCCACCACCAAAAGCATCAGGCGGAAGGCAAGGAAGGTACCCTGCACCAACCCGTTACTTTCCACCCGCAAAAACTGCCATTCCCACAGTACTGCCCCGCCCCGGGTAGTAAATAGGTGCAAGAAAAAGGTTAGGGCGATAATGAACTTAAGGGGCCTAAGGCCCCGCAGCATCACCTTTAAGGGCACACCGGCAACTTGCGCTGCCACAAGGACCAGGGCTGCCAACCAGAGATAGGCCAAGAAACCTTTCACTATGAACAGCACCACTATAAAGGCGAAACTGAGAGTTAACTTGGTACGGGGGTCCAGGCGGTGTACCACCGAATCACCGGGATAGTACTGGCCGATAGAAATGTTTTTCAACATACTCACTGCCCTTCCCCCCCGTGGCTTAACCCAAGAATGATGGCCCCAGCTTCCTGCACCGTTAGGGCAACAGGGGGCACGTTGTATCCCCGCTCCCTTAAGGCCAACATCAGCTCCGTCACCTGGGGCACGCCCAGTCCCACATCCATCAACATTTTAGCCTGGGCAAAAACCTCCCGCGGAGTGCCGTCGGCTATTATTCGCCCCCGATGCAAAACTATCAGCCGGGTGGCTACACGAGCTATATCTTCCATGCTATGGGATACAAGAATTATGGTCATGCCGCTCCTGCTGTGCAGCTGCTGCAATTGATTTAGCAGTTCGTCCCGCGCCTGGGGATCCAAGCCGGCGGTCGGTTCATCTAAAACTAAAACCTGGGGCCGCATGGCTAATACGCCGGCGATGGCCACTCGTCGCATCTGTCCGCCGCTCAGCTCGAAGGGGGAACGGTCCACAATAGTATCCGGATCTAAACCTACCAAGGAGAGGGCCTCGTGTACCCGCTCGGGCAATTCCTCTTCTGGAACCCCCTGATTTTTGGGGCCAAAGGCCACGTCGGCAAATACGGTTTCTTCAAAGAGTTGGTGCTCCGGATACTGAAAGATTAAGCCCACCCTTTGGCGCACCGCCCGCAAATCGGTTTTCCTATCGGCCAAGTTTTGCCCGTCAACTAATACTTCTCCCTGGCTAGGGTGCATAAGACCATTGAAGTGCTGCACCAAAGTAGATTTACCGCTTCCCGTAGGGCCGATGATACCAATAAATTCGCCGGCACCGATAGTAAGGCTGATATTATCTAGGGCTCGTATCTCAAAGGGAGTACCCGGACTATAAATACTGCTTAAATTTCTTACAGTAATTGACATAGCTGCTCCACCATTTCTGCCACCGTTAAAATGTCAGGGCGCAGGTTTAGACCTTGCTCCCGCAGCAGCTGGGCTAGGCTAGTAACTTGAGGCACGTCGAGCCCCAGTTCCCGCAATAGGTCCACCTGCTTAAATACTTCCCGGTTGCTCCCATCCAAAACTATACGCCCCCTGTCCAGCACGATGACCCGATCGGCCAGTACGGCCTCATCCATATGGTGAGTAATAAGCACCACTGTCATCCCCCGCTCTCGATTTAAGCGTAGGGCCGTCTCTATTACTTCTTTCCGCCCTATGGGGTCCAGCATGGCCGTTGACTCGTCGAGAATGAGTATTTTAGGGTGCATAGCCAAAACCCCGGCTATGGCTACCCTTTGCTTTTGCCCTCCGGACAACATATGGGGTGGATGCAGAGCGTAATCACTCATGCGGACTAGGCGTAAAGCCTCATCTACGCGCTGGCGAATTTCTGCCGGTGGGACACCCAGGTTTTCAGGTCCAAAAGCCACATCTTCCTCTACAATTGTAGCCACGATCTGATTGTCGGGATTTTGAAAGACCATACCGGCTATTTGCCGAATAGCAAAAATAGAGGTTTCGTCTTTAGTGCTAATGCCATCCACCCATACCTCACCGGAGGTAGGGGTTAGGATGGCATTAATGTGCTTGGCCAAAGTGGATTTTCCAGACCCGTTGCGACCTACGATAGCCACAAATTCACCAGGCTCTATAGATAAGGAGACATCTTGTAACGCCTGCGTCTGCTGGGAGCCTTCACCGTCATAACTGTAACAGACCCCCTCCATGCGGATTATAGCGGACACGGCGATCCCTCCTATCGACTACTCTACCAGCTCAAGGATTGCCATTGACGCACCATCACCCTGACGAATACTGGTCTTAATGATGCGAGTATAGCCACCTGGTCGATCGGCATAACGTGGAGCCAGTTCTTCAAACACCTTTGTTACCACCGATTCATCCCAAATATAGGCTAGGGCACGGCGGCGGGCATGCAGGTCGCCCCGTTTGCCTAGGGAAATCATCTTTTCAGCAATCGGCTGCACCGTTTTGGCCCGAGTTTCAGTCGTTTCAATCCGCCCGTTTGCCAAAAGGGCAGTTACTAAATTGCGCAACATAGAACGCCGATGATTGGTCGGCCGACCAAGTTTACGATATGGCACGGAGAACACCTCCCCCTTTAGTCTTCCGCTTCACGCAGGCTCAGTCCTAGTTCCGCCAGCTTGGTTGTCAGTTCTTCTAGAGACTTTTTGCCTAAATTGCGGACCTTCATCAAGTCTGCTTCTGTTTTTTCAACGAGCTCCAACACCATATTTATGCCTGCTCTCTTTAGACAGTTGTAGCAGCGAACCGACAAGTCGAGTTCTTCGATAGTCATGTCTAAGACTCTGTCGCGCTCTTCATCTTCCTCAGAAACTAAGATCTGCTCTTGCTGAGCCCGTTCTGTTAAACCGACAAACAATTCCAGATGGCTAGATAAAATCTTAGCGCCCACGCTGATAGCCTCTTCCGGACAGATGCTACCATCGGTCCACACCTCTAAGATCAATTTATCCAGGTCGGTTACGTCGCCCCGACGGGTATTCTCCACCTGGTAGTTAACCTTACGAATGGGCGAAAAAATCGAGTCGATGGGAATGACGCCGATAGGTTGATTGGGGCGTTTATTGCGCTCAGCAGAAACATAACCCCGCCCTTGTTCAGCGGTCATTTCCACAAACAAACGCGCATTATCCGCCAAATGGGCTATCACCAGCTCCGGATTCAGTACGGTTACATCGGCATCGCAAATAATATCAGCCCCAGTAACCGTGCCTGGCCCTTCCTTTTCAATCCGTAGCGTCTTAACCTCATCACTTACGATGCGCAGCCGGAGTTCTTTCAGGTTGAGGATTATCTCGGTCGTGTCTTCTACCACCCCTGGGATGGTAGAAAACTCATGGAGAACACCTTCTATCTGCACCGAAGTAATTGCTGCACCCGGTAACGAAGATAGTAGTACCCGGCGCAATGCATTCCCCAGCGTGGTTCCATAGCCCCGCTCTAAGGGCTCAACAACAAAACGCCCGTAGGTCTTCTCTTCGTTAATTTCAGCGCACTCGATCTTCGGCTTTTCAATTTCGATCATCTTGGCGTTAACCCTCCTTAATTCCCCATTACCGCTCCGGTAGACTACTTGAGGGTGCCGTTATCTAGAGTACATTTCGACGATTTGTTGCTCTTCCACAGGAATGTCAATATCATCGCGTGCAGGCAAACGTACTACTCGACCAGCAAGATTGGCTGCGTCCAGGGTCAACCACTCGGGAACCCGATGTTCGCCCAGTATTTCACTCAGATTCTTGAAATAGGCGGTGTCCCGACTGGACTCACGCACAGCTATTTCATCGTTCTCTCTCACCGAATAGGAAGGAATATCGACTTTCCGACCATTGACGGTGAAATGACCATGGTTCACCAATTGACGGGCTTGAGAGCGAGAATTAGCAAAACCAAGGCGATAAACCACGTTATCTAAACGCAACTCCAAGAGCTGCAGTAAACGCTCACCAGTAACCCCTTTGGAGCGGGAAGCAGCTTTGTAGTAACGGCGGAATTGCTTTTCCAATACGCCGTAGATACGACGAGCTTTCTGCTTCTCCCTTAACTGCTGGCCATAGTCGGAAATCTTACCAAGGCGCCGCTGACCGTGCTGGCCAGGCGGGTAGGGGCGCTTAGCCACGGGGCACTTGTCAGAATAGCAACGCTCACCTTTCAGGAACAACTTTGTGCCTTCGCGACGGCACAGGCGACATACTGGTCCATTGTACTTAGCCACTTATGCATACACCTCCCTGTCTCTAAACTCGACGCCGTTTCGGTGGCCGGCAACCGTTATGGGGAACCGGCGTGACATCCTTAATCATGCTCACTTGTAGACCGGCGGCTTGTAACGAACGGATTGCGGCTTCACGACCGCTACCAGGACCCTTAACGTGAACTTCTACTTCCTTCATGCCATGCTCCATGGCAGCCTTGGCAGCCGTTTCAGCTGCAATGCCGGCGGCGAAGGGAGTGCTCTTACGAGAGCCCTTGTAGCCCACATTACCTGCGCTAGACCAAGAGATGGTAGCACCGGCTTTATCGGTAATGGTGATGATGGTGTTGTTGAATGTGGAACGAATATGAGCGATGCCAAACTCGACATTTTTGCGTTCGCGACGTCTTGTTCTAGCAGCTGTTCTCCTTCTAGCCATTAGCTACTTTTACCCCCTTCCTTATTTCTTGCGACGAACGCCAACGGTGCGTTTCTTACCCTTACGGGTTCTAGCATTCGTTTTTGTTCGCTGCCCACGCACGGGCAAACCGCGTCGATGACGCAAACCACGGTAACAACCGATTTCCATTAAACGCTTAATATTTGAGTTGACCTCACGCCGCAGGTCACCCTCTACGTGGTAATCCCTGTCGATAACTTCGCGCAGGCGGTTAACTTCGTCTTCTGTCAAATCCCGCACACGGGTATCGGGATTGACACCGGTCTTTTGCAAAATCTCGCGAGAGCGACTCAGACCGATTCCATAGATATAAGTGAGGGCTATTTCCACCCGCTTTTCACGCGGGATGTCAACACCGGCAATACGAGCCATGCTTTGCTCTACACCTCCTAGAAGAGTTTCAATCTCTAACGCCTAGCTTCCCTAACGAAGCTTAGCCTTGTCTCTGCTTGTGTTTCGGGTTCTCGCAAATGACCATCACACGGCCTTTGCGGCGAATCAATTTACACTTCTCACACATCGGCTTGACTGAGGGCCGAACCTTCATGATGGCACCTCCTTCACCACTATTTGTGCCGGTAGCGTATGCGCCCCCGGGTTAAATCATATGGGGAAAGCTCAACGGTAACCAAATCACCCGGCAGAATACGGATGAAGTTAATACGAATCTTACCAGAAATATGGGCCATAACCTGATGCCCGTTTTCAAGCTCCACCCTAAACATGGCGTTAGGTAAAGCTTCCACTACTCTTCCTTTAACTTCAATGGCATCACCTTTTGCCAAATGCTCAACCTCCCTTTATTCAGCCTGTAGTAATCCCTACACACCAAGATAAACCTACTTCAACCTAAACCTTGGTCAGAATTAAGGGGCCGTCCTCTAGCAAGGCAACTGTATGCTCCGCGTGGGCAGATAGACTGCCGTCCGCTGTAACCACGGTCCATTGGTCAGGCATGAAGTCTATAGCGTAGGTCCCCACATTCACCATCGGTTCTATAGCTAATACCAAACCGGGCGTCAATCTGGTTCCCCGCCCGGGCCTACCGAAATTGGGGACCTGCGGCGGTTCATGCAACTTCCGTCCGATACCGTGTCCTACTAAATCCCGCACTACAGAAAAGCCGGCTGCTTCCACATAGGACTGGATTGCATGGGAGATATCGGTTAACCTGCCGCCCGGCTTAAAGGCGGCAATGCCTCGTGCCAGCGCCTCCTCGGTGACAGTGATCAAACGTTCAGCCAACGGGGATACATTCCCCACCGGGAATGTCCTAGCCGCGTCCCCGTGATAACCATTTATTTCTGCACCGACATCAATACTAATAATATCGCCATCTCTAAGTTGTTTCAAACCGGGAATACCATGCACCACTTCGTGGTTGATGGAAGCACAAATACTGGCCGGAAAACCATTATATCCCTTAAAAGATGGCCTGGCGCCGTAGCTGACGATAGTCTTCTCAGCTATTGCATCTAGTTCAGCAGTGGTAATGCCAGGGGCGATAGCTTTAGCCACCTCATCTAATGCTAAAGCCACAATCCGCCCCGCTTCCTGCATAAGTTTGAGTTCCCGCTCGGTTTTGAGGGTGATCATTGGCGAGCCCCCAGATGCTGGGCAATATCTTGAAATACCTTGTCAATCGCCTGGCTGCCATCTATGCTTATCAATTTATCTTGTTGTTGATAGTAATTGATTAGCGGCTCGGTCTGTCGGTTATAAACCTCTAGGCGATTCTTCACGGTTGCGATGGTGTCATCCTGCCGTTGCTGCAGTTCTCCACCACATTGATCACAAACCCCCTCCGCCTGCGGCGGGTTAAAGTCTATATGATAGGTGGCACCACAGCTTGGGCAAACCCGCCTGCCGGTGAGGCGCCTGATCAGCTCCTCATCGGGGACCTCTATATTGATCACCATGTCAATGGGATTGGTCGCAAGTGTTTTATCCAAAGCTTCAGCTTGCTCGATGGTACGAGGAAAACCATCCAGCAAGAAGCCTGATGCACAATCGGGTTGTTGTAAACGTTCCTGGACGATACGGATAGTGATCTCATCGGGCACTAACTGGCCGCTGCTCATATACTCCTGCAGCTGGGCTCCTAAAGCCGTGCCGGACTTTACAGTCGCTCGGAAGATATCCCCCGTGGAAATATGGGGAATACCATAGGTTTCAGCTATCCTTACCGCCTGTGTCCCCTTGCCAGCACCCGGTGGTCCCATCAGAACGATGTTCAAAACTGCCACCTCCGGTTATTAGCGCATAAAGCCGCCATAATGGCGAATTGCCATCTGCGCTTCAATTTCCTTCATAGTCTCCAGTGCCACACCGACCACGATCAAGAGGGCATTGCCACCGAAGCCGATGTTGTACTTAAAGACCGCACTCAAGATCAAGGGTAACAAGACTATAGCTATCAAGAATAGTGCGCCCACCAGGGTTAGCCTGTTAACGACCTTGTAGAGATAGTCGGCGGTCGGCCTACCAGGGCGCAAACCGGGGATAAAGCCTCCCGATTTCTTCAGGTTATCGGAAATATCCCGCGGGTTAAATTGCATGAACGTATAAAAATACGCAAACAGGATGATAAAAGCAATGTACAGAACGATGTGCAACGGTGAACCAAAAGCAAACCATTCGGCAATCTTCTGGGCCCACGGTTTGTTCACAAACTGGGTCAACATCTGCGGCAACATCAACAGGGATGAGGCAAAAATAACGGGAATAACGCCGGCCTGGTTAACCCGCAGTGGGATGTGGGTAGCTTGGCCACCGTACATCTTACGCCCCACTATCCGCTTGGCATACTGAACCGGAATGCGGCGCTGCCCTTCCTGTACTATTACTACCCCGGCCACTACCACGAGACCCAAAATAGCCAGTGCGATCACGGCAAAGACGTTCAGAGTCCCCATCTTAATGGCCACATATAAGGAAACGGCGGCCGCGGGTACACGCGAAACGATATTGGCAAAAATGATCAGCGAAATTCCGTTGCCAATTCCCTTCTGGGTAATCAAATCACCTATCCACATGAGCACTGCCGTACCAGCAGTAAAGGATAGAGCGATCAGCAGTAGGCCGCCAAAGGACGTATTGAGTACAGCGCCCGTGTTCCGTAACCCCCAGGCGGTGGCAAATCCTTGGGCAAAGGCCAGGATTACGGTGCCATAGCGGGTATACTTTTCTATCTTCCTGCGCCCCTCTTCGCCTTCCTTAGCCAGATTTTCCCAGCTAGGAATGATTACCATCAACAAGTTAACGATAATCGAAGACGTGATATAGGGGCCGATACTGAGAGCGAAAATAGACAAGTTCGCTAGGGCACCACCGGAAATCAGGTCTACAAAACCAAATAGACCTGAACTAAATAGCTGCTGTACCGCTTCCGGGTCTAATCCGGGCACCGTGATATGGGCCCCGACCCGGAAGACTAGGAACATCATTAGGGTGAATAGTATCTTCTTGCGCAGGTCCTCAATTTTCCAAACGTTACGAACCGTTGCCAACACCCTAAATCACCTCAGCTTTGCCGCCAGCGGCTGTGATCTTCTCCTCTGCTGACTTGCTGAAGGCGTTCGCCTGTACGGTCAGGCTCTTGGTCAATTCTCCATCGCCTAAAATCTTCACGCCATCTTTTACTGCCTTAACTAATCCAGCCTCGCGTAGAGTTGCGATGCTGACCACGCTGCCAGCCTCAAATCGTTCTAGATCACCGATATTGACGACGGCATATTCGGTTTTAAAACGCGCATTACTAAAGCCCCGTTTGGGCACACGACGCTGAATTGGCAACTGACCACCTTCAAAACCAGGGCGCACTCCGCCACCGGAACGGGCGTTCTGGCCCTTGGAACCACGGGTAGAGGTTTTGCCATGACGAGAGCCGGTACCCCGGCCGACTCGCTTCCGCTCCTTCTTAGAGCCCGGTGCTGGCCTTAATTCAGACAGATTCACTTTCGCACCTCCTCGCTTGCTTTACTGCTTATCTTTCTACGACCTTAAGCAGATGACTAACCTTCTCGATCATACCACGAATGGCCGGCGTATCTTCATGTTCAACGGTCTGGTTTAACTTACGTAAACCCAAAGCTTCCACGGTCCGGCGTTGCCTAGCAGAATAACCGATGGGGCTTTTCACCAAGGTGATGTGCAACTTGGTCACGTCCATCCCTCCTTAGCCTAAAAGCTCTTCCACAGTTTTGCCGCGAAGCCGGGCCACCTCTTCTGCCCGCTTTAGCTGCAAAATTCCCTCGATGGTTGCACGAGCTGTATTGATTACGTTGGGCGAACCAAGCGATTTAGTTAGCACATCTCGTACACCAGCCAGTTCCAAAATTGGTCTTACCGCGCCACCGGCGATAACGCCAGTACCCTCCGAAGCCGGCTTGAGCAGAACTCGAGCAGCCCCGAAACGGCCAACAACCTCGTGGGGGATGGTGGTACCGACCATCGGCACCTTGATGATGTTCTTAATGGCATCCTCTCTGCCCTTTCGAACCGCATCGACCACTTCCTTAGCCTTGCCTAAGCCAACGCCCACATGCCCGTTATGGTCGCCAACTACCACAAGGGCGCTGAAGCTGATGTCACGGCCACCTTTACGAGTCTTGGCGACGCGATTTATCTTAATCACTTGATCGGTAAGATCAAGGCTACTTACATCAATGCGCTGCATAGTGTTTCCCTCCTTCTTGCCTGTTAGAATTCCAGGCCAGCCGCACGTGCCGCATCGGCTAGGGCCGCAACTCTTCCATGGTAGAGGTAGCCTCCGCGATCAAAAACTACTTCGCGAATGCCCTTCTCTAGCGCCTTTTTAGCAATCAGTTCACCAACCCGCTTAGCAGCTTCAATGTTGCCACCGTTGGACCGGATGTCGGCCAACTCGGGGCTCAATGTGGAAGCACATAGCAGTGTAGTACCCGACACATCATCGATAATCTGAGCATAAATGTGCTTGGAACTACGGAAAACATTTAGCCTAGGCCGCTCTGGAGTGCCATGCACTTTCCGGCGCACCCGCGCGTGCCGCATTTTGCGGGCCGTATTCCTATCTTGCTTCTTAATCAACCCTCATTCACTCCTTCCTAGGCCGCACTATCGGGCAGTCTTGCCAGCTTTCCGGCGAATGTTTTCTCCGTCATACTGAATCCCTTTGCCCAAATAGGGCTCGGGCTTCCGGATGGAACGAATGGTTGCAGCCACCTGACCAACCTGTTCTTTGTCAATACCAGATACGGTGATCAGTGGCACCGTACCGAAGGGCGGATGCGCGACTGTTTCAGCCTTGAATTCGATGCCCTCGGGCGCTTCGATTTCTACCGGATGGGAATAACCCACGTTCAATACCAGTTTCCTGCCTTGTAAGCTGGCCCGCCAACCCACCGATACGGCTCGCAATTTCTTTTCATAACCCTTAGTAACACCCTCGATCATGTTAGCTAGCAGGGTCCGCGTTAGGCCGTGCAAAGAACGATGTTCCTTACTATCGGAGGGCCGCTGCACTAGGAGAAGGTCTTCCTCCCGGACAATTTGCATAGCAGGATGAAGCTCTTTCACCAATGTTCCCTTCGGGCCCTTAACCGTCACCTTGTTATTTTCTTCTACAATCACCTCTACCCCATTGGGCACGGTAATTGGCTTCCTACCTATCCGAGACATCAGTACACCTCCTTCACAGACTACCAGACGTAGCAGATAACTTCGCCGCCGATCCCTGCCTGGCGAGCCTGTTTGTCAGTCATCAAACCACGAGATGTGGAGAGTATAGCAATACCAAGACCACCTAATACCCGTGGTATTTCGTCCTTACGAGCGTACACCCGTAAACCAGGACGACTAATTCGCTTTAAGCCGGTAATTACCCGCTCCTTATTCGGACCATACTTTAAGTGCAGGCGGATCATACCCTGCTTGTTATCGGCGATGTACACATAATCACGGATGTACCCCTCTTCTTTAAGAATCTCAACTATGCTCAACTTCATTTTAGAGGCAGGCACATCAACGGTTTCATGATAAGCAATATTAGCGTTGCGGATCCGCGTGAGCAGATCAGCAATAGGATCAGTCATCACCATTTACCACAACGACCTCCTTCCCGTGCGCTGGGACATTACCAGCTGGCCTTTTTGACTCCCGGAATCTGGCCTTCATGAGCTAGTTCACGGAAGCAAATCCGGCAAATGCCAAATTTACGCATATAAGCATGGGGACGACCACAAATACTGCAACGGTTGTAACGCCGCGTAGAGAATTTGGGCTCCCGCTTTTGCTTTATAATCAAAGACTTTTTAGCCACTCTTGTCCCTCCCTTGTTTTACTGGCGGAATGGCATACCGAGGAACTCTAGCAACGCCTTGGCTTCTTCGTCTGTCTTAGCAGTAGTCACGATTGAGATATCCATACCCTGGATTTGCTCGATTTTATCATAGTCAATCTCAGGGAAAACCAACTGTTCCCGTAGACCCAACGTATAGTTACCCCTACCATCAAAAGACTTGGGCGAGACACCGCGGAAGTCGCGGACACGGGGCAGGTTAATGTTCATCAGTTTATCAAGGAACTCATACATTCGGTCCCCGCGTAAAGTAACTTTAGCGCCGATAGCCATTCCTTCACGCACCTTAAAGTTGGAGACCGATTTACGGGCGCGGGTGATTACCGGTTTTTGTCCGGCAATCAAAGCCAAATCGTTGGCTGCCGCATCGAGCAAATTGGCATTCTGGGTTGCCCTGCCCACGCCCATGTTGATAACAACCTTCTCTAGGCGGGGGATCTGCATAACGTTCTTATAACCGAACTTCTGCTGCATTGCCGGTACAACCTCGTTGCAATACTTCTCTTTTAACCGCGGCATAGCCTAACCCTCCCTTCTAACTACTTATCAATATTTTCATTGCACTTCTTGCAAACGCGAACCTTGGTGCCATTTTCCAAGACATTACGTCCCACACGGGTAGGCTGTTTGCAAGCCGGACAAACCAACATCACTTTTGCTGCAAAAATAGGGGCTTCCTGTTTTATCAACCCGCCTTGCTGCATGGTGGGGGTTGGCCTCTGGTGTTTGGTAACCACATTTACGTCTTCTACCACTACCTTCCCTTCCTTAGGAAGGGCTATGAGCACTTTACCCTTCTTGCCCTTATCTTTGCCGGACAACACCACTACGGTGTCACCTTTACGAACGTGCAGCTTGTGCTGACTCATTTACTTAACCCTCCTCCCTGACTGGGCCTTACAGTACTTCGGGAGCTAGAGAAACTATCTTCATAAAGTTCTTCTCTCGTAGCTCGCGGGCGACTGGGCCAAAGATACGGGTCCCACGAGGATTGCCCTGGTTGTCAATAATTACGGCTGCGTTATCATCAAACTTGATATGAGTACCATCGGGGCGATGAACTCCATAGGCGGAACGAACCACAACTGCCCGGATAACGTCTCCTTTTTTAACAACTCCGCCGGGCGTGGCTACTTTAACGGTGGCGGTAATGATATCACCCACGTTGGCATAACGACGCTTATGACCGCCTGCAACATTGATACACAAAATCTCTCTTGCCCCCGAGTTATCAGCCACACGTAAACGGCTCTCCTTTTGGATCATGGTCTGGGCCTCCCTTCTCTAGTGCGAATTGAGCTACTCAGCCTTCTTAACTATTTCAACCACGCGCCAACGCTTGGTCTTGCTGAGGGGACGGGTTTCCATAATCCGTACCACGTCACCAACGCGGCTCTCGTTATTTTCACAATGGGCCTTAAATTTGTCCGTCTTCTTCACGGTGCGGCCGTATAAAGGATGCTGGATCAGTGTTTCCACGGCCACAACCACGGTCTTATCCATGGAGTCACTGACAACAACACCCTGACGAACCTTGCGTAAGTTGCGCTGCAACATCATACGCCTCCTTCCCCTTAGCTAATATGGAGTTCGCGTTCCCGCTGAACGGTCTTAATGCGGGCGATAGCTTTGCGTACTTCACGAATGCGCATCGGGTTATCCAGCTGACCGGTAACCGATCGGAAACGAAGGTTGAATAACTCATCCTTGAGTGTAGCAAGTCTTTGCTCGAGTTCTGCTTCGGACATTTGCCGGATTTCTTTAACCTTCATTATTGCTCACCACCCGTATCTTTGCGTGTAATAAACTTAGTCTTAATAGGTAGCTTATGAGCTGCTAGGCGCATGGCCTCGCGGGCCACTTCTTCATCGATGCCGGCCATTTCAAAGAGAACTCTACCTGGCTTAACAGCAGCTACCCAATATTCTGGCGAACCTTTACCGCTACCCATACGCGTTTCGGCGGGCTTTTGGGTAATGGGGCGATCTGGGAAGATCTTAATCCATACCTTACCACCACGTCGGGCATAACGAGTCATCGCAACACGAGCAGCTTCGATCTGGCGACTGGTAATCCATGCCGCCTCTAGTGCTTGTAAACCGTATTCACCAAAGGCAATCTCGGTGCCTCTCTGAGCCCTACCCTTAAGCGATGGGCGATGGGGTCTGCGGTACTTAACACGTTTTGGCATCAACATTGATTACTCGCCCCCTTCCTCCGCTTTAACTTTCGGTTGCGGCAGAACTTCTCCTTTGTAAATCCAAACCTTTATACCAATCTGACCGTAGGTCGTATGGGCCGTTGCAATTGCATAATCGATGTCTGCCCGTAAAGTGTGGAGCGGAATTGTTCCCTCACGGGTCCACTCGGAACGGGCGATTTCGGCTCCGTTTAACCGTCCTGCCACATTGATCCTAATACCTTTAGCGCCGGCCCGCATGGTACGCATCATAGCCTGACGCATAGCGCGCCGGTGATGAGTGCGTCTTTCTAACTCGGCGGCAATATTTTCAGCTACTAACTGAGCGCTGAGCTCAGGCACACGTACTTCTATAACATTAACGTAGACCTGTTTTCCGGTCATGCTCTCTAAGGCTTGGCGCAATTCTTCTACGCCGGAACCGCCCCGTCCAATAACCATACCGGGCTTGGCCGCATGGATAAAGATACGTATTACATTACCAGCCCGTTCAATTACTGTGCGGTCAATACCGGCATTGAACAGCGTCTCTTTGATATACTGGCGAATCTGATAATCCTCTAGGAGGAGATCCGCGTAGTTTTTCTCTGCATACCACTTAGAGTCCCAATCCCGGATAATGCCTACTCGCAGCCCCTTCGGGTGAATCTTTTGACCCACTTGCTAGATCCCTCCTTACTCTCGTTCTTTTACAACCACAGTGATGTGGCAGGTGCGTTTTAAAATGGGGTAAACTCGGCCCTGGGCACGAGGACGATAACGTTTCAGCGTGGGTCCCTCATCTACCCGAGCCTCTGCCACATATAGTTCATCAGCGTTCATGTCATAATTGTGTTCCGCATTAGCTACGGCCGAACGGATCACCTTCTCAATCGGCAAAGAAGCAGCTTTGGGGGTATAGCGAAGAATGTTAATTGCCTCGCCTACGCTCTTGCCGCGAATGAGGTCAATGACAACCCGCGCCTTACGAGGTGCAATGCGGATATATTTTGCCACCGCCTTAGCTTCCATGCGCCTATTCCCTCCTCACTTACTTCAAAGCCGTTGAGCGCTCCGTATGACCACTATGGCCACGGAAAGTCCGAGTCGGAGCAAACTCTCCCAGCTTGTGTCCTACCATATCTTCGGTGATATATACCGGAACATGCTTCCGCCCATCGTGGACAGCAATTGTATGCCCTACCATTTGGGGGAAGATAGTCGAACTACGGGACCAAGTTTTTATAACCCGCTTTTCGTTCTTCTCATTCATAGCTTCAATACGTTTCAGCAAACGTTCCTCTACAAAAGGACCCTTCTTAAGGGATCTGGACAACTTAGGCAGCCTCCTTTCCTTTTAGCAGTGATTGTCGTGCTATGCCACTCTACGGCTTACGACGCCGCACAATATACTTGTCGCTGTACTTCTTGCGGCGTGTACGATAACCCAATGTAGGTTTGCCCCAAGGAGTGAGCGGAGCCTTGCGTCCGATAGGAGCCCGACCTTCACCACCGCCATGAGGATGGTCAACCGGGTTCATAGCCGAACCACGTACGCTGGGGCGCTTACCCATCCAACGGGAACGACCGGCTTTACCAATGCTGATGTTCTCATGGTCTATATTTCCTACCTGACCAATGGTAGCCCGGCAATCCACGTGAATTAGCCGCACTTCGTTAGAAGGCAGACGCACATGAGCATAGTCCCCTTCTTTAGCCATCAATTGGGCAGCTGCACCGGCCGACCTTACCAATTGTCCACCCTTGCCCGGCTTGAGCTCGATGTTATGAATCAAGGTGCCCACCGGGATAGAACGGATAGGCATGGCGTTACCAGGGAAAATGTCTGCCCCTTCACCCGACAAGACGGTATCGCCCGGTTTCAGACCGAGAGGAGCCAGGATATAGCGTTTTTCCCCATCGGCATAGCTGAGCAGAGCAATGTTGGCCGAACGGTTGGGATCGTATTCGATTCCTACTACCTTGGCCGGGATGCCGTCCTTGTTACGTTTAAAGTCAATAATGCGATAGTGGCGCTTATGGCCGCCGCCTCGATGGCGCACGGTGATGCGTCCATAAGAGTTACGCCCACCTTTACGCTTGAGCGGAGCCAACAAGCTGCGCTCGGGCTCGGTTTTTGTAATTTCATCAAAAGCTGAGACCGTCATAAATCGACGCCCAGGCGATGTAGGTCTAAACTTCTTAATAGCCATCTTCTCGTCCCTCCTTGCCTAGACGGTTTCTAGGATCGGAATCGTCTTGCTATCCTCGGTTAAAGTAACGATAGCTTTTTTCCAAGATGGAGTACGTTTATAGCCATAACGATTACGTTTCAGCTTGCCACGCACCCTCATGGTGTTAACCGATTCTACCTTAACCTTAAAAATACTCTCGATCGCTTTGGCAATCTCTATCTTATTGGCGTTTTCAGCCACCACAAAGGTATACTTACGCTCTTCCATCAGCTCTGTGCTGCGCTCACTGATTACCGGACGAATGATAATGTCCCTTGGATCACGCATTAGGCCAGCACCTCCTCGAATTTAGCAACCGCATCTTTTGTTAGAATGAGGGATTTATGCTTAAGCACCTCATAAACATTGGCCGAATTGGTGTCCAGCACTGTAACGCCAGGGATATTGCGAGCCGATAGGAACACGTTTTCGTCCACCTTATCGGTAACGATTAATGCCTTTTCTACTCCTAACGCCTTTAACATGGCGACCATTGTCTTGGTCTTAGGCGTATCCACTGCTAACTTATCGAGCACCAGCAACTCGCCGTTTTGTGCCTTAGTTGAAAGCGCTGACCGCAAAGCCAGACGACGCACCTTCTTGGGCATGTTGAGCTGGTAGCTACGAGGACGGGGACCAAAGGTTATACCGCCGCCTCTCCAAATGGGCGATACTCGGCTGCCTGCGCGGGCGCGACCGGTACCCTTCTGACGCCATGGTTTTCTACCACCACCGCGCACTTCTGAGCGAGTTTTGGTGCTATGGGTACCCCTACGCAGTGCCGCCAAATGCCGAACCACGGCCAAGTGCATAACATGTTCATTAACCTGAATATCGAAGACCGAGTCGGCTAATTCCATCTGCCCGACGGTCTCACCCTGCATGTTGTACACATCTACTGTAGGCACTGATAACTCCTCCTTTCACAACCAACCGTAAAAGTAGCTAAGGCTATGCCTTTACGGAATTCTTGATAGTGACAAAGCCGCCTTTAACACCGGGAATGGAACCTTTCACCAATAACAGGTTCAGTTCCGGATCTACCTTAACCACTTCTAGGTTCTGCACAGTACGACGCACCGCACCCATATGGCCAGGCATCTTGCGCCCCTTGAAAACGCGGGCTGCGTCGCGGGCCTGTAAGGAACCTACGCCCCGATGATACTTGGAGCCATGACTCATTGGGCCCCGATGGAAACCCCAACGCTTAATACCGCCTGCAAAACCCTTACCCCGCGAAATGCCGGTAACGTCCACCCGATCGCCGGCTTCAAAAATATCCACGGAGATTTTATCGCCAACCTGGTATTTGGTAGCATCTTTAAAACGGAACTCCCGCAAAACGCGATGCGGCGCCACATTAGCTTTAGCAAAATGGCCACGGGCAGGCTTGTTAAGCTTGCGCTCAGGAATTTCTTCAAAACCAACTTGCACAGCTTCATAGCCGTCTTTTTCCAAATTCTTAACCTGGATGACTGGGCATGGCCCCGCAAGAATCGCCGTTACCGGGATCATTTCACCTGTTTCGGTGAATACCTGGGTCATGCCCAGCTTTTTCCCAATAATCGCCTTCTCCATGTATGCCACCTCCATTTACTTTCTTCAACCAAATGTGCCTAGAGCTTAATTTCGATGTCCACGCCAGCCGGTAGATCTAGGCGCATCAAAGCATCCACTGTTTTGGGGGTGGGCTCCAAAATATCGATTAAGCGCCGGTGGGTTCGCATTTCAAACTGTTCACGGATGTCCTTTTCTATATGAGGAGATCTCAAGATAGTAAAAAGCGACCTCTCGGTTGGCAATGGAACCGGGCCAGAAACTTCTGCACCAGTTCGTTTAGCAGTTTCTACAATCTTCTCGGAAGATTGATCTAAAATCTTATGGTCAAAAGCCTTCAGACGTATTCTGATCTTTTGCCGTGCCATGTACTCGATTCCCTCCTTTTAACCCCTATCGGGACAAGCCTTAGTGCCAGCAACGCCTTCAGCAAGGCCCTGGCGTCGCTAGCCATTCCCCCGCTTCCCCATGGACAGCGGATCTGTTTCGCCGGAATTCCCTATGGCGACATGGCTACCACGGGCGACGTGCCCCATGGCTATGAACTCATTATTGCTAGGATATACTGCGGCTCCTAGCAGCCGCAGTATATCTAACCAACTTTCCGCAGGAGTTTATTCGATAATATCGGTAACAACACCGGCGCCTACGGTACGGCCGCCTTCACGGATAGCAAAGCGTACGCCCCGCTC
>JAMNZE010000153.1:0-3821 GCA_023622465.1 Bacillota bacterium
CATCTTTAGGATGCCCCGCTTACCTCTCGGTCCAATCGATATAAATAGGCTAAAATTGTGGCCACCGCCCCATATAGTTCCTCCGGAATTTCGGAACCCAGTGGCAGCCTGCTCAATGCCTTAGCTAAAGCCGGATCTTGTACCAGCGGCACGCCGTGTTCTTCCGCCAGGTCAATGATACGCTTGGCTATCTCTCCCCGGCCGCTGGCGGTCACCCGCGGAGCCGGCAAATCCGCATTATATTCCAAGGCAACTGCCAGTTGGCGCTCCTTTGCCATTGCTCTCTCCCCCATCCTACAGGCGTTGGTCCAAGCCCCGGTAAGGGACCATCTGGGGCCGCAACAATTTAAGCAGCGGCTCCTGGGAAACACGCAGCGTCAAACGGCGCAACCGCATACCGGTTGTGGCTAAAATAGCCAGCAACTCTGCTTCTCTTTTCTGCAACAGCCGGGTAGTCTCCTTCCCAGCCACCAAATCAATCGCTTGCTCCGGCCATTGGCCCCAGCCCAGCACTTCTATCTGCCCCAACCGGGGCAGATCTACCACCAGCAAGAAACTGAGGGGTTCCTGTTCCCCCGCTTCCTGTCTGGCCCTCGCCCCCTCTTCTTCCACAAAGAGGCCGCAGACAAAGGGTTGCCAAGTAAAAAAGACAGCAGATAATAAGCCGGGCTCCCACCCAAACAACTGCTGCCATACAGAAAGATTCGGCGGGCAGAGCTCGCCGCTTTCCTGCGGCATCGTCGGTCCGTCGGTATCTATGAGGGAGGTTTGGCCGGCAAAAAAGCGGGCCAATCGCTCCACGTTGTCATAAGTCAGTGGCCAATCCAGCTGCTCTAGCATAGACAGTAGGGTCTCGGTAGGCAATATCCCTTTTTCGGCACCCAACGGGGTTAACTGCCATTGCCCCTGGACCTGCCCCACCACCTGAAACTCCACCTGGGCGCCTGGCGCCGGTGCCCCACCGGGCCAATGGGCTAGCAGGCGATGGCCGTCAATCAGTACCCAAACCTGCCCTTCGCTATTGGCCAGCACCTGGCCGGTCAACAGCTGGCCCACCTGCCAATTGGGCACCCCCGACGCGGCCGGGGCCGCGTCGGAGGCGGGGGTAGCAATCGGCTCACTGAGGCGCCACAGAAGGGTCGGCCAATGGATGCGCCCCATGGAGGGTCACCTACATTTGCTCGGGGGCCGTCAGCCCCAACAGATCTAAGCCACGGCGCAAAACCTGGGCCACCGCCTGAACCAGGGCCAAACGGCTGGCTTCCACGGCAGCAGCCTCACCAATAATGCGACAAGTATTATAGAAACGGTTGAAGTCTTGAGCCAAATCCAACAGATAACGGGACATGGTGGAAGGCTCGTAGCTTTCTGCCGCTTTCACAATTGTTTCTGGGAATTGACTGAGCCGTTTTAGTACTTGCTGGGCCGCCTCATCGGTTAATCCATCCAGATCCGGGGGCAGCTCAAACTCTTCCCGCCCCGATTTGCGTAACACCGACATGCAGCGGGCATGGGTGTACTGCAAATAGGGTCCCGTTTCGCCATCAAAGTTGAGGACCTCGTTCCAGTCGAAGATAATGTCTCGCATGCGGCTATTCTTCAGGTTATGGAAAATAACCGCTCCGATTCCCACTTCTTCCGCCACCTGCTCCCGGTTGGGCAAGTTGGGATTCTTCTCGGCAATAATTTCCCGCACCCGGGCAGTGGCTTCTTGTAAAACGTCCTCCAACAGCACCATTTGCCCCCGCCGCGTGGACATTTTACCCTCCGGCAGCTTAACAAGGCCAAAGGGCACATGCACCAAAGCGTCGGCTAAAGGCAGCCCCATCTTCTCCAGTACCAGCTTAAGCTGCTTAAAATGCAGCGACTGATCATGGGCCACCACATAGATGATCTGCTCCGGCTTGAAGGTCTCCTCTCTATAGAAGAGGGCCGCCATATCACGGGTGGCATAAAGGGTTGCCCCGTCGGATTTTTGTAACAAGCAGGGCGGCAAATCGTCGCCCAGCGGTACCACCAAAGCACCCTCGCTAATTTCGGTCACTCCGGCGGCTTTAATTCGCTCCAGGGTAGCGTCAATTTTATCCACATAGAAGCTCTCACCGGTGTAATAGTCGAACTCGATGCCTAAGCGGCGGTAAGTGCGCTTAAAGTTCTCCAAACTGACATCATAGAAGAGTTGCCACAGCCGTTTGGCTTCCGGATCGCCACTTTCTAAACGGTTAAACCAGTCGCGGGCCTCATCTCGCAGGGAGGGCTCCTTTTCTTCTTCCTTATGGAACTTGACGTACAGCCGATAGAGCTTGCCGATAGGGTCTTCCGTCAGCGGATCGTTATTGCCCCACTTCAGGTAGGCTACCATCATGGCACCAAATTGGGTGCCCCAGTCGCCCAAATGGTTGACCCGCACCACATTGTAGCCCAGAGCCTTATATAGCTTGCTGATCGAGTTACCCAATACGGTGGTCGGCATGTGGCCAACCCCGAAGGGTTTAGCAATATTGGGCGATGAAAAGTCGATAACGATCGTCTTGCCTGCCCCCTGCTGCGCATTGCCATAGGTGTCGCCGGCGGTTAAGACGGCGTCCAACACCTGCTTAGCCAGCGCCTGGGGGTGTAGGAAGAAATTCAAATAGCCACCCGCCACTTCCACCTTGGCTACCACCGCCGGCAGCTCCAGCTTGTCCGCCAATTCGGCCGCGATGGCCGGCGGTGCCTTGCGAAACACCCGAGCCAAGGGGAAACAAGGAAAGGCTAGATCGCCCATTTTAGTATCGGGCGGTATCTCCAGAGCTTCAACCACCTGCTCCGGCTCCCACTCTATAAGGGGCGCCAATTGCTGAGCAATTTGCTCCTTAAACATCTGCATAGGATCTCTCCTCCTTCTACCATAAAAATAACAAAAAACCACTCATCTAACAAAGAGACGAGAGGTTTCCCGCGGTGCCACTCTTTTTGGCCTAAGCCCACTTTTGCCGCGATAACGGGCGACTGACCGAACAAACCTGCTAGCTCCCAGGTGCGCTTCACAGCACTGCCCTTGACCGGCTCCCACCATCCCGGCTCGCTAACTAAGGGCCTTGTCCTGCTACTCTCCTGCTCATCGCTTTCCTTGAATTATAGCTAAACTTCTTTTCCAACGTCAATAAATTCCGCTAGAACTTACCCGTTATTAACAAAATCCCCAATACGACGAAGGCTACCCCTGCCCCTACTTGAATACAGTTGGGCGGAATTATCCGCGTGATGGCCTCTCCCGCCAGCACGCCAACTAGCGAACTCATTACCAGTGCCAAGGCCGCCCCGATAAACACACTCCAAGGCGAGGTACTTTTGGCAGCTAAAAGCATGGTGGCCAATTGAGTTTTATCCCCCAGCTCGGCCACGAAAACTAGGCAAAAGGTAGAGAGAATCACCTTCCAAACCATATTCTAATACCTCCTAGCTCTTCCCTGGGCGAGAGAGCGGGGACGGCGCTTATATCGGCTAACAGGGCGCCGCCATAATAGGTACAGCGCATAGGCCACCAGATAAAGCCCGCCGGTAGCCAATAAGATGGCTGCCACGTAAGGCCACCGAGCCAGGGCTGATCCGCCAAAACGTAACCATAAATGCTCGCAAATTTTATAAGGGGCTTGCAAACAACCCGTCCACCAGGTGGATACCGGCCAGCTACCAATAGATAATATGCCCCACAACAAACCTAAGCAGACACCCTTCCGCTCCAGCCTGGAAAATGGCCGCATCTATTCCCCCTCCCATCTCCCCTACAAGCATATGGTAGGGGAAGGGAAATGATGTGCACCCATGCGGAATATTTA
>JAMNZE010000046.1:0-4648 GCA_023622465.1 Bacillota bacterium
CCCCATCCGGAGGCTAAAGGTGCTATCCGGGCTATGCGGCTAGCCCTAGCCGATGCGGGGCTGGAGCCTAGCAACATTGACTATATCAATGCCCATGGCACCTCCACCCCCATGAATGATCGGCTAGAAACACTGGCCATCCGCCAAGTTTTTCAGGCCGATGCGGAACGCCTGGTGGTCAATTCCACTAAGTCGATGCTCGGCCATTTACTAGGAGCGGCCGGAGCCGTGGAATTGGCCGTAACAGTCCTGTCCCTCAAAGAAGGATTTGTGCACCCAACTATCAATCTACAAACAAAAGACCCCGATTGCGATCTAAATTACGTAGCCAATCAGGGACGACCTCTACCCATTCGGGCAGCGCTCTCCAATTCCCTAGGTTTCGGCGGCCACAACTGCACCCTGGCCATTATAAAGGCTTAAGTAGTTTTCACGTGCAATTTTCTACCCTTAGTTTCCTCCTTAAACTAGCCAGGCTATTTCACCTGGCTAGTTTTTATTGTCAGCCCTGGCAACGGGGAAAGGAAAATTTTTGGTTCTTGACATTCAACGCTGGAATAATACAATAATCCATAAAAACTTTAACCGAAAAAACATTGACCGAGAAGAAGTAGAGCCCCGTAACTTCCTGACAGAAAGTAACCGGCAGATGAGAGGTGCGAGGAAGCGGGTCTTGAATACATCTCGAGAGTTGCGCACCGAAAGAGTTGTTCAAGTAGGCTGTCGCCGGGACCCGCGCCCGTTATAGCGCTAGAGTATAACTGCCATTAGGCAGCGTACTTGACGAGGTTGACATCGTGAGGTGTCGATGAACATTGGTGGTAACGCGGTTAACCCCGCCCTTTGGCTTCAAAGGGCGGGGTTTTTGATTATAAAGGGGGTTCGTGGGTGCAGACTACCCCTAATATTTCCCTTACTCCTTCCCTGGTGAAAAAGCCATAATCAATCACTGCTAACAGGGCTTCCCGCATTAACCCCTGTCCTTGATACTGGGGTTTAAGGGCGTAACCTACCTCCCCACTTACCTGGTCGCCCTTTAGATTCCAGATGCAGATAGTACCGATCACTCGGCCAGTGGGGCGATGTTCGATACCCCAAACGATCCAAACGTTTTCATCAATACCCCGATTCATCGCCCGTATAAAAGCGCACGTTTCCTCCAAGCTGGAATCGGGGCGGGTATCGCTATGCACGTGTAGGCGCGGATCGCTCCTCATGGCAAACAAATCGACCGCATCCGCCACTCGAAGCCGCCTTAACTTTAGGTTTTCCGTCTCAATAATGGGAAAGGGGCAGAAGTTAATTTGCAATTAACTCACCTATTCCTCGCTTAGGCAAGGGAGAGGGCGATTTCCATCATCTGTGTAAAGGTCCGCTCCCGCTCTTCCGCCGGCAGGGCTTCTTTAGTAACCAAAGAATCGGAGACGGTTAGGATACAGAGGGCGTTAACTCCGGCGTAAGCAGCGTTCATGTAGAGGGCAGCAGCTTCCATTTCTACTGCTAATACACCCATTTTAGCCCAGCGCTTCCAGGTTTCCGGATCAGCGTCGTAGAAAATATCTGAGGAGAGCACATTCCCCACCTTGACCGGATAGCCTTTGGCATCGGCCACAGCCACCGCCCGCTTCAGTAGATCCCAGGATGCTGTAGGAGCGTAGGTCCCGGGTAAATTAAACTGGCTGGCGTAGTTGGAGTCGGTAGATGCGGACATGGCCAAGATAATGTCGCGCACCTTGATGTCTGGCTGGTAGGCTCCGCAAGAACCAACCCGGATTAAGTTCTTCACCCCATAAAAATGAATCAATTCATAGGAATATATACCGATGGAAGGCATGCCCATGCCCGAACCCATCACCGAGACCGGCTTACCCTGGTAGTAACCGGTATAACCGAGCATGTTCCTGGTGGCATTAAATTGCACCGGATTCTCAAGGAAGTTCTCAGCTATAAATTTCGCCCGCAGTGGATCGCCGGGAAGTAGAACCGTTTCGGCAATCTGGTCTCGTGAATTAGCTGCAATGTGCGGTGTTGGTATCATCCATATAACCTCCTCATGTTTTACCTCTGATAACATTATAAAATTACATCCACTTTCACACAAATAGTTACAAATAGTTATGAAATTAACTACCTCTTCACAGCTAAATAACATTGACCCTATCTGATTAAAATGCTATATTTAACGGGTACAGAAAGATTTGTTTAGCAAAGTATTAGGGAGTTGATGTAATGGCGATAGCAAAACAAGCCGTTGATTTGGAGCAACGAGAAGAGCTGACAATTCAAGACGCGCGCCATGATGTTTTACATTTGGCCTGGCCCGCTGTCATAGAACAGCTGTTGGTTCAGGTCTTTAATATGGTTGACATGATGATGGTCGGTGGCGTGGGTCCCGCAGCCATCGCCGCCATCGGCTTGACCAACCAACCCATATTCCTAGCTATGGCGGCCTTCATGGCCTTAAACGTGGGTACTACGGCTCTAGTAGCCCGTTTCATCGGTGCGGGAGAAATTGAGGAAGCTAATACGGCCGCTCGCCAATCGCTGTTAATCATCGTTATCCTTGGAGCTTTAGCTACTGCCATTCTCTATTTCTTCGCCGAACCACTGGTGCTATTCATGGGAGCAAAACCCGATGCGGTCGGCTATGGCGTAGACTATATGCAGACCATCGCCTTAGGTTTTATACCCCAAACCATCAGCATGTGTATTACGGCTATGCTGCGCGGGGCTGGTGATACCCGCACACCGCTCAAGTACAACCTAATCGGTAACGTGGTTAACGTTATCGGTAACTATACCCTAATTAACGGCCACTTTGGCTTCCCCCGGTTAGAAGTATATGGTGCCGGCCTGGCCACCTCCTTTGGACGTCTAGTAAGTATGATTTTAGCTGTATATGCAATTTCTAGTGGAAAATCGGTTCTACGGATTTCGCTGAAAGATAAATTTACTCCCCGCTTTGACCTGATTACACGTGTCGTTAGGGTAGGTGCGCCAGCCATGCTGGAGCAAGTTATTATGCGCTTCGGCATGATCACTTATGTACGGGTTGTTTCCGGCTTAGGCACCATTGTCTATGCCGCCCACCAAATCGGCATGAATATATTGGGACTTTCTTTCTCCCCGGGCATGGGCTTCAGTATGGCCGCCACATCCCTGGTGGGACGCAGCCTGGGGCGCAAGCGACCCGACTGGGCAGAAACCTACGGCTGGCAGACCCGGTTTATCGGTAATATGGTAGCCGCCTTTATGGGTGTGGTTTTCTTCTTCGGCGGCGGATTCCTAGCATCGCTGTACACCGATGACCCAGAGGTCATCAAGAATGCGGCTACTGTGCTCAAGATAATCGCCCTTGTACAGCCGCTACAATCAACACAATTCATCCTCGCCGGGGCTCTGCGTGGAGCTGGAGACACCCGCTGGCCTCTCATATCCACCTTGGTTGGTGTGGTGTTTGTGCGCGTGGCGCTGGCTAAACTATTCGTTAACGTGCTAGAACTAGGTCTCATCGGTGCCTGGTTGGCTACCGCCATCGACCAATGTACCCGCTCGGCCTTTATCTACTTCCGGTACCGCTCCGGCCACTGGAAGGCTGTTAAGGTATAATTTGCAATAGACGACTAAAGGGGCTGTTCGCAGAATGTGGCTTTTGCGAACAGCCCCATATTTCTTAAGGCTGCGGTCATGCTAGAGCGCCTGTGCCCAGAGGGCTGTGCGTATGACCGACAGCCCGGTAGCCAACGCCCAGGGACTAAGAAACTCCAATGCGCTCCCGCTTACGGTTAGGGGCGTCGCCGTAAGGCTTTGCCAGGCAAGTGCTCCGTCTGCTCCCCTTGGTCAATAACCACTTGTCCATTCACAATCACATAGTGGATGCCCTCCGCGTGGCGATGGGGATCAACGAAGGTGGCCCTATCGCAGATCTTATTCTCATCAAAGATGGTTATGTCCGCATAGCAGCCGGGGCGCACCAAACCTCGATCCCACAGCTGGAAGCGGGCTGCCGTTAGGCCACTCATCTTGTGCACCGCAGCCTCCAGCGTTAGCACACCCCGCTCCCGCCCATAATGACCTAGCACCCGTGGGAAGGTACCGTAGGCCCTGGGGTGGGGCTTCCCCTTAGACAAGGGACCACTGGTGGCTAAGGCACTGGCGTCGGAGCCAATCATCACCAGAGGATGCCGCATCACCAACTCCACATCTTCTTCACACATGGCAAAACGCACCATCCCCACATCGAAATCCTCCGCCAGCAACAAGTCCAGTGCCGCCTCCAAGGGGGATTTACCGGTCATAGCGGCAATTTCCTCCATATTCTTCCCTTCAAACCGCTTATTCTCTTCCTTAGCACAGGAAGCCACCAGTATCCAATCCCAACGGTGCCCTTGGGCAGCGATCTCCTCTCGTATTTGGGTCCCTAACTGGGGGTCCAGCAGCCGCTGCCGCATGGCTTCCACTCCATCGGCGTGGGCCCACTGGGGAATGATCACTTTCAGGCCGGTGGAAGTGGCAAGGTAGGGATATTGATCTAGAGTAATGTCAACGCCGGCGGCTCGCTTAGAGTCAATTAGTGCCAACGTATCCTTGACCTTGCCCCAATTGGCTTCACCGCTGGTCTTGTGGTGGGAAATATGTACAGGAATTC
>JAMNZE010000146.1:0-57011 GCA_023622465.1 Bacillota bacterium
AGAAGTGGAAAGCCTGGACGAGGTGCCGCTGGTAACGCTAATACCGGCCTTCGTTATCAGCGAATTAAAGACGGCGTTTCAAATGGGTTTCCTCATTTTTGTACCCTTTTTGGTTATTGATATGGTCATCGCTAGTACGCTCATGTCCATGGGCATGATGATGCTACCGCCGGTGATGATTTCGCTACCCTTTAAAATCCTTCTCTTTGTTCTAGTTGACGGTTGGCATCTGGTAGTGAAATCCCTATTGCAGAGTTTCTAAAGGAGGTGCCTTCTTAGTATGACGCCCGAGTTCATTATTGATTTGGGCCGCGAGGCAGTGATGACCGCCCTGTTGGTGGCTGGCCCTCTGTTACTCAGTGGCCTGGCCATAGGGCTTTTGGTGAGTATTTTGCAGGCGGCAACCCAAATACAGGAGGCTACCTTGAGTTTTGTGCCCAAGATTTTGGCAGTTATGCTGGCATCTTTACTTTTTGCCCCTTGGATGATGACCGTATTGACCAATTTCACTAGCCGTATACTCGGCAATCTGGTAACGGCTATAGGGTAAGGGTTGGTATGATACAGGTTATCGATCCTTTCCAGGTTTACCTAGTAGCTCTTATCTTTGCACGCACTTCGGCCCTTTTGGTAACAGCCCCCCTTTTCCGGGGGCGCAATGTACCCTCCATGGTTAAAGCCGGCTTCGCTTTGTTGGTGGCCCTCCTATTGCTTCCCACGGTAGCTCCACCGGCCGATTTACCCGTTACCATTTGGGGGCTGGCGGGGCTGTTGGCTTGCGAAGTATTGATAGGAGTGAGTATGGGCTTCCTGGTGCAGCTCTTCTTTTGGGCGGTAGGTGTGGCTGGGCAATTGATAGATACGGAGATGGGTTTTCATATGGCTAACGTGCTGGACCCCTTATCCGATAGTCAATTTCCCCTCATAGGTAACCTGTTTTCTATGCTATGTATTCTGCTCTACCTAAGTTTGCATGGGCATTTGCTGCTACTGAGGGCCTTAGCCGAAAGTTTTCAGATCATGCCTTTGGGGAGGTTCAATTTTCCGTCCAACGTCACTCTGTTGATCAATGCTTGTACCCGTTTGTTGGCCTTGGCGGTACAGATAGCGTTGCCGGTGATAGGGGCCTCTCTGTTTACCAGTCTAATGTTCGGTATTATGGCCAAATCGGTGCCTCAGATGAACGTTTTTATTGTGGGTATGCCCCTTAAGATTGTGTTGTTATCGATTGTGATTGTGATTACCTTACCAGGACTGGTCAGTTTTATGGAGCGGGGCCTGGGTGATGTCTTCTTACAAGTGGCCGATTGGTTAGCCAGCGGAGGGTCACCATGATCGAGTTGCGTTTTGATCTGCAGCTTTTTTCCAGCGAGAAGACGGAACCGGCCACTCCTAAGCGCCGGCAGGAAGCCCGGCGTAAAGGTCAGGTGGCTCGTAGTAATGAACTGAGCAGCACTTTGGTTCTGCTGGCAGCGGTGCTTTTCATATTTCAAGTGATGCCCGGTTCGGGTAGCAATTTCTTGGCCTTTGCCAGCCATACTTGGCAAAATCTGTCCCATGGGGATTTAAATCCGGTTACGGCTAGCCAATGGTTATGGCAGGTGGCTTTGCAGGCCGGCCAGGTGGTGCTCCCCCTATTTGCGGTGGTTTTTACGGTAGCCCTTATCAGCAATGTGCTGCAGGTAGGCTTCTTGCTCTCATCGACGCCTTTAAGTCCCTCATTACAAAAACTCAACCCTATAGAGGGATTCAAACGCCTGTTTAGTAAGAGAGCGTTGCTGGAGTTGTTCAAGTCCCTGTTGAAGCTGGGCGGGGTGGCTCTGATCGTGTACCAATCGGCTGCCAGTGCCCTCAGTTGGTCCCTAGACCATATCGGTAGCGATGTGGCCCGATCCTTGAGTAACCTGTCGCGCCTGATTTATAGCACTACCATGCGCGTTCTTGCCTTTTTATTGGTCCTCGGATTAGCCGATTATGTCTACCAACGGTGGGAGTTTAATAAGAATTTGCGCATGACCAAACAGGAGATTAAAGAGGAGTTTCGGCAGACAGAGGGTGATCCGCAGGTAAGGGCTCGCATCCGGGAGAAACAACGCCTATTAGCTCGGCGGCGCATGATGCAGGATGTGCCGAAGGCCGATGTGGTAATTGTGAACCCGATTCACCTGGCTATTGCCTTAAAATATGACCCCGATGAAGCCCAGGCACCCCTGGTCTTGGCTAAAGGACAAGGTCATTTGGCTAGAAAAATTAAGGAAATAGCCCGCCAGCATCGCATTGCTATCGTTGAAAATAAGCCCTTAGCTCGAACCCTCTTTACCGCTGTAGAGGTGGGGGATGAAATTCCGCCCCAGTTTTATCAGGCAGTGGCTGAAATTCTTGCCTTTGTTTTTAGCACGCGTCGGCGTCGGTAGAGAGGGGCTGACAAGGAGATGACACAGTGAAACTGGCCGATATTTCAGTTGTAATCATTGTAGTAATTGCCGTGCTGATGATGGTAATCCCGTTACCGGCATGGCTATTAGACATTCTTTTAGCCGTAAATATCACCTTGTCTCTGACGGTTTTATTAATGACCATGTTTGTCCAGGGCCCATTGGAATTCTCCGTTTTTCCATCCCTGTTATTGTTGCTAACCCTATTCCGCCTGGCACTTAACGTATCTTCTACTCGCTTGATTTTGCTCCATGGTAATGCGGGAGAGATTATCCAGGCCTTTGGTAACTTTGTGGTTGGCGGCGATATGATCGTCGGCTTGATTGTATTTTTGATTTTAGTCGTTATTCAGTTCGTCGTCATTACCAAGGGTTCCGAACGGGTGGCTGAAGTGGCAGCCCGTTTTACTCTGGATGCTATGCCCGGTAAACAGATGAGCATCGACGCCGATCTAAACGCGGGACTCATTACAGAAGATGAAGCCAGAAAGCGGCGACAGGATGTTCAAAGGGAAGCCGACTTTTTCGGAGCCATGGATGGTGCCAGTAAGTTTGTTAAAGGCGATGCTATAGCAGGTATTATCATCACTCTTTTAAATTTAATTGGCGGTTTTGCTATCGGCACCCTGCGCATGAATTTGCCGGCGGGCGAGGCCATTCAGGAATTCGCGTTACTGACTGTAGGTGATGGCCTGGTGGCCCAAATACCTTCCCTGATGATTTCAACGGCCATGGGTATCTTGGTCACCCGTAGTGCCAGCGAGACCAATTTGGGGTCTGCTGTCACCAGTCAACTGTTTGCCACACCCGATGTTTTTTCCATAGCTGGCATAGTACTGCTGGGGCTGGCATTGGTACCCGGGTTGCCCCTAGTGCCTTTTGCTGCTTTGTCGGCTACCAGCTTCTTTCTGGCTGGGCGTGGTAGGCAAAGCCATCTGGCTCCCCCAGCGTCTTCAGCGGCCATTGAAGAGATGGCGGCCACGGCTAGCGGGGGGGAAACCGAGAGTGTGGCCAGCCTACTGGCCGTCGACCCGTTAGAAATAGAACTAGGTTTCGGTCTCATTGCTTTGGCCGATGCGGCCCAAGGTAGCGAGTTATCGGAGCGTATAAACATGATCCGCCGCCAGTTCGCCCTCGATTTGGGATTTGTGGTGCCTACTATTCGTATTCGCGACAATATCCAACTGAAGCCTACTACCTATCTGGTGAAAGTGAAGGGCGTTCCTGTTGGCCAAGGGGAGCTGCTGCTGGACCATTTCCTGGCCATGAATCCAGGAGCTGCGGAGGAAATAATTGAAGGAATAGCGACGACCGAGCCGGCTTTTGGTCTGCCGGCCTGGTGGATTCGAGAGAGCGAGCGGGAGCGAGCCGAGCTTCTAGGCTATACGGTTGTGGATCCGGCTACCGTCTTGGCCACCCATCTAACGGAACTTATCAGGCAGTATGCTCCCGAGCTGTTAAGCCGGCAGGATGTACAACACTTATTGGATGGGGTAAGAGAATATGCCCCCGCCGTTGTAGACGAGGTGGTCCCCGACGTGCTAAGTATCGGCCAGGTACAAAAGGTGTTGGCCAACCTATTGCACGAAGGGGTGCCGATCCGTGACATGGTGACAATTCTAGAAACCTTAGGGGACTATGGAATGATAACCAAGGATGTGGACCTGTTGACCGAGTATGTGCGACAGTCTCTCGGCCGGGTAATTGTTCGTCAATATGTGGAGCCGGGGGAACCGCTGCAGGTTATCACTTTGCATGCCGAATTGGAACAGCTGATCCTGGACTCGGTGCAGAGGACTGAAGGTGGGAGTTACATCAATCTGGACCCGACTGTACTAGAACGACTGATTGGTAGTGTCAGCAAAGAGGTTATGCGTTTAACCAATCAGGGAAAGAACCCCATCGTGTTGACGGCGCCGCTGGTCCGTCTCTATTTCAAGCGTCTAATGGAGCGAGCCTTTAGTCGTCTTGTGGTTTTGTCTTACAACGAGTTGGAGCCGTCCCAAGAAGTTCAAGCAGTTGGCGTGGTGAGGATATAAATGAAAATAAAGCGTTTTGTGGCCGCATCTTTACAAGATGCGAAGGAGCAAATTGTGCGCGAATTGGGCGAGGATGCTATCGTGCTCAGTTCCCGACAAGTGAAAAGACCGGGGCTATGGGGCTGGTTAGGTTTCTCTCAAGTTGAGGTCACCGCTGCTGTAGATACCCCTTTGTCCACTCCCGAGGCCAAGGAGGAGCCGCAGCCGTTGGCTTACCCCACTGCTAGCCCTCCTTGGGAAAGCCTGCAGCAAGATCTGCTGGAGACCAAGCGCATGTTGAAGATTATGGCTAAGCGTTTGCAGAGCTCCCAGAGTCAGCCAGCCTATCCGGACGCCTTAGCCACCTTTTATGAGCGTTTACGCACCACCGGTCTCGCTGATGATCTGCTTGCCGGGCTCTGCGATGATCTGTTGGTGCACCTGACACCGGAGGAACTAAGGCAGGAGGCAATAGTTGAGCAATGGGGAAGCAAATTACTAGCCTCCCGGCTAGTACCCTATGCGGAGCGAACGGCGTCGAAACCGCATATCGTTTGCCTGGTGGGGCCTACGGGTGTGGGCAAAACCACCACCATAGCCAAGTTAGCCGCCCATGCGGTTTTACGTCGTAAACTACAAGTGGCTCTAGTTACCTTTGATACCTACCGGATAGCGGCGGTAGATCAATTGCGGACCTATGGGGAAATATTGGGGGCCCCGGTGGAGGTGGTCCTCACGCCCGCCGATATTCGGGAAAAGATGGAGCAGTTAAGCGGATACGATGTCATCTTTGTGGATAGTGTGGGCCGTAGTCAACAGAATATGATGCAGCTATCCGAGCTGAAGGCCTTCTTAGAAGCCGTCGCCGCCGACGAGATTTTCTTAACCATCAGCTCCACCACCCAGTATGAGGTAATGCAGGAGATTGTAGAAAACTATCAAACTACCAAACCAACGGCACTGGTTTTTACAAAGTTAGATGAAGCTAGACGTTACGGTCCTCTAATGAACCTGCTATTGAATACTGGTTTGCCCGTTGCCTATCTAACTAACGGCCAAGATGTGCCCGATGATTTGTTGCAACCGGCCCCCGAGGATTTGATTCAGCTATTTATAGGGGAAGGTCAGGCATGAAAGATCAAGCACAACGCCTACGCAGCCTAGTTGCCGACGCAGGAATTCATAGGCCCTTGAGCGAAACTACTAGCCAGGCACGGGTGATTAGCATTACCAGCGGGAAGGGCGGTGTGGGCAAGACAACTCTGGCTGTCAATCTGGCTTTGGCCGCACAGAAAGCCGGATTGTCTACCGTTCTATTCGATGCCGATCTGGGGTTGGCCAATATAGACATTGTGTTGGGGCTATTGCCCAGCTATAACCTGATGCACGTGTTAAGAGGAGAAAAAACAATTAGCCAGATAACTTATGAGGGCCCAGAAGGTTTGAGGTTGGTGGCAGGAGGGTCGGGGTGGGCCGAACTGGCCAATCTGAACAAATCCCAGCTGGGAAAATTTATTGCCGGCTTAGCCGAATTGGATAGCACCAGCGATCTAATCCTTGTTGATACGGGCGCCGGGCTCTCCGAAAGCGTACTAAGCTTCTTAAGCGCTTCCCAGGAAATAATTGTGGTTACTACCCCCGAACCGACCGCCATTACCGATGCTTATGCGGTAATAAAACAGATCAGCAAGCAGGAAAACAAATGCCTACATGTGGTCGTCAATCGGGCCCGCCATAGGCAGGAAGCCGAAGCAGTTTTCCGGAAGATTGCTACTACAGCCAATCGCTTTCTGCAAGTTGACCTGAACTTTGCCGGTTGGATACCGGAGGATAGTTTGGTTACTAGGAGTATAATTCGCCAGCAACCGGTCGTTCTACAGTATCCCAATAGTGGAGTGGCGGCGGCTATTTGTCGACTCCAGACCGTATTATTCTCAAGCGCTGCACCTAAAGAAGACGGTTTACGGGCCTTTTTCTCTCGACTTGCCCGCTTCTTAGGAGGCTAGGGGGTGTCTCAGTTTAACCTACGCCAAAAGCTGAATATAGGTCAAAGACTAAATGTTACCTGGAATAAGAAAGTCTATTCCAGCCTGCTGATGGATATTGGTAATAACTACTTGGATATAGGAGTTCTTCAGTCCTTAGGGGAACAGATTTATCTGGCCCCCGGTTCCCAGGTTATTATCGGCTTTGGTATTCCTGAAAGCGGATATTACCGCTTTCAGACCACCGTGTTAGCCGAAATAGCTGAGCCGGGACCGGCGGTGCGCGTTGCCTATCCCACCCAAATTGAACGGGTGCAACAACGACGCCATTATCGATTGTCAATTTCGCTTCTTTTCAGTTTCCGGGTGATCAATGACCTCCAGTCCCATCGTTCATTTATCACCCACCAAGGGCAAACGGTAGACATTAGCGGTGGAGGAATGCAGTTTGTGAGCCAGGAGGATCTAAAATACGGTGACCGGTTGGAAATCGATTTGCCCTCTATTTTAGGTGTAGCCTCCGGGACGATCGGCACAGTTTTGCGTACAGCTGATAATTTTGATGGTACCTATCAAGCTAGTGTTCAGTTCGAAAATCTGGATAGACAGCAGGAGGAGGCTATTATCCGTTTCATTTTTCAAGAACAGGTACGCCGTCGCCGTATGCAATTGTAGCTTACTTAGGAGAGGACAACTTATGAGGGAAAAAATGAATCTGGTGCGAGTCTTGGTGGTAGATGATTCGGCCTTCATGCGACGTCTACTAACAGACCTTTTAGAGTCATCGGGCCAGATCCAAGTGGTAGGTTTTGCCCGTAACGGTATCGACGCGGTGGCCAAAAACCAGCGTCTTCTGCCCGATGTAATTACTCTCGATATTGAGATGCCGGAAATGGATGGCTTGACCGCTTTATCCGAGTTGATGCGCACCCGCCCCGTGCCGGTAGTGATGTTGAGTTCCCTGACCCAATCGGGGGCGAGGGAGACAATCGAAGCCCTATCTCGTGGTGCCATCGATTTTGTGGGCAAGCCGGGCTCTCCGCAAGAAGTTCTTGCCAGCGACTTACGCCAAGAGATAGTTGATAAGGTGCTGCAAGCCGCCCAAGTCGAGGTTACTAAACTGACTCCTTTCACCCCGCCGTCAATCACTGCCCCAGCTGCTTTACAACCACCAGCCAGCAGGCGTCCCTCCAAATCTATCGGGGGAGAAGCATTGAGATTGGTGGCCATAGGCACCTCCACCGGCGGCCCTAGGGCCCTGCATGAGGTGATGGGGCAACTGCAGCCCGATGGCAAGACCGCCTATCTGATCGTACAACACATGCCTAAAGGGTTTACCCGTTCTTTAGCGGAACGTTTAGATAGTATTTCCGAACTGACTGTAAATGAAGCCACTGAAGGCCCCGTTGAACCCGATCATGCCTATATTGCCCCGGGTGACTATCATATGACGGTCCAGCTGGTCAATGGGCAGCCCCATTTGCGCTTAACCCAAACACCACCGGTGAACGGGCATCGGCCAGCGGTTGATGTGCTCTTTGATTCGTTGGCGGTTAAGCCCGGTCTATGTCAGGTGGCAGTCATATTAACCGGTATGGGGTCGGATGGAGCTAAAGGAATAGCTGCTCTTAAGGCGGCCGGTGCCTATACGATTGCTGAAGATGCATCAACAGCTGTAATCTTTGGTATGCCGAGGGCGGCGATCATGACTGGGGCAGTAGATAGAATTGTTTCATTGCCACAAGTAGCTGACGCTATCGCTTGGGGCTTAGCTGGAGGAAGGGAGTGCTGAACTCATGGAAATGTCCCAATACCTGGATATATTTGTCGAGGAGGCTAGGGAGCATATCCAGGCTCTGAATGATGGTCTTCTACGTTTGGAGCAAAACCCTACCGATAAAGATGTGGTAAGCGAACTATTCCGTTCGGCCCATACCCTTAAAGGTATGGCAGCCACTATGGGCTTTGCGAAAACGGCCGAACTGACCCATCGGCTGGAGAGTTCATTAGATTTGGTGCGGCAGGGAGTCTTGAGCCCCAGTAGCAGCTATATCACTGCTGTGTTACAGGCCGTTGATGCCTTGGAGGGGCTGGTGGAAAGTGCGGCTACCGGGCAAGAGGATACAAGCATTACCATAGACCATTTAATCGCTGCCCTGCCCACCAGTGCTGATGTGGCCAAAGTGGAAGAAATGGTGGAGACGGCTGAGCAGGAAGTGGCCAGCACCGCCGCCAGCGAATTAGAAGAGCATGCGTTGGTGGTTTTGCAGGCCGCCAGGAGGCAGGGCTTACAGGGGTACCGATTGGACGTGAGTCTGGCACCCGATGCGTTGCTCAAATCGGCGCGGGCCTATATGGTCTTTCAACGATTGGAGCAGCATGGGGAAATTATCCAGTCGGAGCCCAGTGTCTCCGACTTGGAGGCAGAACGTTTTGAGGATCGCTTCACCGTTTGGCTGGTCTCATCGGCTCCCAGTTCCCTTCTACAAGAAGAAATCGAGAATATTGCCGACGTCCGTTCGGTGGTGGTGACCCCCCTCGACCAGCGGGCCGATTCAGCCTCATCTTCCGATGCCAGTGCCGATATGACCCCCCGCTTGCGTATGGGAAAAAGTGTGCGTGTAGATATCGCCCGTTTGGATCGGCTGATGAATTTGGTCAGTGAACTGGTGATCACGCGCACCCGCCTGACCCAGCTCAGCAGAGATTTGGATAATCATGCTTTAGCCGAGACGACGGCCACCTTAAATAGAATCCTCTTAGAACTGCAAGATGAGGTAATGCAGGTACGGATGGTAGCTGTCGAACAGATCTTTAACCGCTTTCCTCGCATGGTCCGTGATTTAAGTCAGCAATTGGGGAAGGACGTGGACTTTGAAATTACCGGTCAGGAGACCGAATTGGACCGCACTATCGTGGACGAGATCGGTGATCCCTTGGTGCATCTTCTACGTAATGCCATTGATCACGGTATAGAGCCGGCAGCTGAAAGGGCAAAGCTGGGGAAGCCGGCGAAAGCAAAACTGCGTTTATCCGCCTATCATCGGGGAGACTCGGTCTTTATCGAGGTACAAGATGATGGTCGCGGCATTGATGTGGCCCAGATTAAGCAAAAGGCGGTGGAGCGCGGACTGATTGGTGCTGATGAGGCCAACTCTTTAGACGATGAAGCGGCTCTGAAACTCATCTTTCAGCCCGGATTTAGTACGGCTAAACAAGTTACCGATGTTTCGGGGCGCGGGGTTGGGCTGGATGTGGTCGCTAGTAAAATTGCCAGTTTAGGTGGTCGTACTTCTGTCCACAGCGAGCTGGGTCAAGGTAGTGTGTTTACTATTGTCTTGCCTCTCACCTTAGCCATCATGGCTACCTTACAAGTAAAAGTAGGCCCAGAACGTTATGCCATCCCGTTAAGTGTGGTGGATCAAACAGCCCTCCTAAAGCGGTCCGAGTTGGATGTAATAGAACATCGTTTAGCCATGTCCTACCGGGGGCAAACAATTCCAGTTGTCGACCTACGTGAGGCCTTGGCTGTTCCCCACACCAGTGCCCAGGCAGAGGATGTTTATGTGGTGGTCGTTTATCGCGGTAGGAAACTCTTAGGCCTAATGGTAGATGAGTTGCTAGGACAAGAGGAAGTAGTTGTCAAACCGCTAGGCCGTTTTGTGGATAGAAGCCCAGGGATTAGTGGAGCTACCATTTTGGGTGACGGCACCATTGCCCTGATCTTGGATGTCACGTCGATAGTGTGAGGAGGTAGTTAGGATGAGCACGGCAGCTCATTTGGAAGAAGAACGTTTTGTTGTCTTTCGTCTAGCAGGGGAAGACTTCGCCATTCCCATTGACGGGGTACATTCGGTGGAGAGGATGATGCCCATTACGCGCGTGCCCAAAGCACCTACCTTTGTGGAGGGGGTAATCAATCTGCGGGGAGAGGTGGTCCCTGTCATTGACTTGCGGCGGCGGTTAGATTTGCCACCGGCTACAGAGGATGTGGATGCCCACATAGTGGTGGTTCTTGCCGGTGAGCAGTTGGTAGGTCTAATAGTAGATGAGATAAGCCACGTCTTGAGTTTGCCTGCCACCGCCATTCAGCCGGCTGACCAGGTCATCGGTGAAGCCAATCGGAACTTTCTCCAAGGTGTGGGGCAGGGGGAGCAGGGGTTGATCATTATTCTTGACCTGGAACGCGTGGTGGATCCGGAGAGGTAGTCCTATGTTTTCACCTTTGCAGATTGACGTGTTGCGGGAAGTTAGTAACATAGGCTGTGGTAACGCGGCCACCGCCTTGTCCAACATGCTTAATAAACGGATCGATATGGAGATTCCCAGCGTCAATGTCTTGCCCTTGGCCCAGGTGCCTGAATTATTAGGCGGGGCCGAGCTGCTGGTTACTGGGGTTTTCTTTCAAGCTTTAGGTGGTTTGCCCTGTTCCATCCTTTGGTTATTGGAGCAAGAATCGGTAGGAAAGCTACTAAGTTTGCTTTTCGGTATGGATATCCAAAGTACACCACCCTATTCCTCCATGGAACAGTCGGCTTTGATGGAAGTTGGTAACATCCTCAGCAGTTCTTACCTAGGTGCTCTCAGCAGCTTTACCGACTTAAATTTTCAACTATCGGTGCCGGCTTTAGCTACCGACATGGCTGGTGCGGTTCTTGATATAGCCCTCATGCAACTAGGCAGCTACTCGGATCACGCTTTAGTCATTAAGAATAGTCTGCGTGTAGGCGACGAATCGGTGGAGGCTAACTTTCTCCTTATACCCGATCTGGAACTCGTAGAGAAAATATTTACAAGCCTCGGAGTAAGTGAATGAGGAGGCGAGTATTGCAGGTAGGCATGGCCCAGTATGCGGTGGGACAGGCCGACGATGTGCTAAGAACATTAGGGCTGGGTTCCTGTGTGGGTATATGTTTACATGATCCCGCCCTCCACCTAGGGGGGCTTGTCCATATCATGTTGCCGGAAATGGCCCTGTATCAGGACAAAAGCACGGAAGCCAAGTATGCGGATACGGGGGTGCGTTTATTGGTAAGAGAACTGCAGCGAAAAGGGGCGGTCCCTAGTCGCCTAGTGGCCAAGTTGGCCGGCGGGGCCCAGATGTTCACCTTTTCTGGGCAAAGTGAGATTATGCGTATAGGGGAGAGAAATGTGGCGGCTACCCACAAAGCGCTGCGGGAATTACAAATACCCGTTGTGGCCGAACATACGGGCGGAAACTTCGGGCGCACCATCGAGTTTTTCTGCAGCAGCGGCATCTTAGAGGTACGCACTATTGGGCACGGGACCTTCACTATTTAGGGGGTGTAAGTGTGGCAGGCTCGGCAGCCGAATCGCTATGGCAGGCTTATAAGCGGGCTGATGGGGCCGCTAGGCTTGCACTTATTGAACACTATCTACCATTGGTTAAGCGGATATGTGGGCGGATGAGTTTAAACTTACCGAGCTATGTGGATCCGGGCGACCTAGAGAGCGCTGGGGTGCTGGGGCTAATGGATGCCATTAATAACTACTGTCCTGACCGGGGGGTAAAGTTTGAGACCTATGCGGCGATGCGTATTAAAGGAGCAATTATTGATAGTTTGCGCCAAATAGACTTTGTACCTAGGACAGTTCGCCAAAGGGCCAAGCAATTGCAGCAAGCCATGCAAGATCTACAGACTAAATTGGGGAGAAGTGCTGAGGACGCCGAGTTGGCGGCTGAACTTGGCATTAGTGTGGACGAGCTACGTAAGTGGTTCTTAGATGTGCAGGCAATTACTGTTTTGTCTCTTAATGCACCTTTAGACGCGGAAGAGGAAGGAGACGAATTATTGAGTCTTTTGGTAGCTGCCCCCAACAGCGATCCGGTCAACCATGTGCTGGAGGAAGAACAGGTTGAGGAGTTGGCGGCGGCTATCGCTAGTCTGAGCGAGCGGGAACAGTTGTTACTGAGCTTATATTATAACGAGGGGCTGACTCTTAAAGAAATAGGACAGGTATTGGGAATTAGTGAATCCCGAGTAAGTCAGATTCATACAGCCCTCGTATTGAAATTGCGGGCTAAACTGACGTGAGGGGGGCGTGCATATGGCGGCTGAAGTGCAAAAAGAATTTCAAGGCCGTGGATTTCGGGTACTAGTTGATAAGCAACAAGTTAAGATGATAGTTGAGCCGGTGATCGATACGGTTAGCCCAGTTACTGTAGGAGAGGTTAAAGCCTTCTTTGCTCAGCAAGGTTGGCCTTGGTTAGCGGAAGAACAAATTAAGGCCGCATTAGCTAAGAGTGATGGGCAGCCGCAGGTAATAATCGATAATTTGGCGGAGATTCGGACCGATGCTCAGCTGCATGTTCGTGTCAGTGAAGATCATATGCGGGCTGTGGCGCGTGTAAGCCCAGCCATTTGGGGAGCCCCCTTAACTAAGGCAGATGTCTTGCGTCAGTTGGCCCAGTTAGGTGTTTGCTACGGAATACAAAATGAGGTCATAGAGGAGATGGTGGCCAACCAAACTCTGGACCGAGAGTGGACGATAGCCTTGGGACGCCCCGCGGAGAAAGGAACTAATGCCCGTTTAGAATATCAGCCAGTGCTGCTACGGAGCGGTGGTCGCCCCACCTTCTTGCCCGATGGCCGTGTGGATTTCAGAGAGTTAAATAATATTATTGTTGTAACCAAGGGGCAGGTGTTAGCTACCCGCATTCCTCCCACTCCCGGGACACCGGGGCGGAATATTTATGGAGTAGAGTTGCCGGCGGTAGCAGGGAAGGATTTAATTTGGCCCATGGGTAAGGGAGTCGCTGTGGAAAATGATCGGCTGGTGGCTACCGAAGACGGTCAGGTGGTGCTTAAATCGGGCCGAATTAATGTGCTGCCGGTCTATGAGATCTCGGGGGATGTGGATTATTCGGTAGGCAATATCCGTTTCAATGGTAACGTACATATTCGTGGCTCAGTTAAACCGGGCTTTACTATACAGGCGGAAGGCGATGTAAAAATCGCCGGTGGGGTTGATTGCGCCACCATTATTTGTGGCGGAACACTCACCGTAGGCGGCGGCATTCAGGGGCAAAACCGGGGAGAGATAAACGTAGAAGGAGATGTGTATTGCCGCTTTATTGAGAACTGTAAAGTAACGGCCGGTGGCACCATTGAGGTGGGTGAAGACATAATGCATAGCCAAGTCTACGCGGGCCGTTCGATAAAGGTAGGTGGTAGAAAGGGCCTGATTGTAGGTGGCGTGATACGAGCAACCGATAGCATTGAATGTAAGGTTTTAGGTGCTTCCTTAGGTACTCCTACTCTTCTGGAAGTTGGTATCAACCCGGCCCTATTTGAACAATATGGGCAGCTGGTAGCGGCCGCTAGTCGAATAGAAGATGAGTTAAACCGACTGAAGCAGGGGATCAATCGCCTAGAGCAGCTTAAGTCCACCGTTGGTTCTTTGCCCCCCAGTCGACAGGAGTTACTTAACCAGCTGCAGCGGGCTTATAATCAGCGTTCCCATGAACTGAGCAATATCACCTGGCAATTATCCCAGCAAGAGCAGGCAATGGCCGCCATCAAGAATGCCCAAATTAAAGTGAGCGAAAAAGTCTATTCCGGTGTCAAGGTTACTATCGGTAAGGCGGTCTACTATACCCGTGAAGAAAAGGCGGGCGGGACTTTTAAACTACTGGAAGGCGATGTGGTCTTTAGCACCTTATAGACAAAGGAGGGGTACTTTTGTCAATTCGCCCGGTTGATCCCCAACCGGTCTTACATAAGGCCAGTGAATCCCAGCGGATTGCGGCAGCTACGCGAGGACAGCCTAATCCGGAACAACATCAGTTTCTTCAGGAGCTGCAACAACAGAGTGCGCGTCGGCAACAGATGGTGCAGCACACCGATGATGCGGAGGCAAGCAAGTTACAGGCCGATGATGAGTCTAGACAGCCACGTCAGAGACAAGAAAAACGAAAAAAGCAGAAGCAAAAGCGGCCAACGGCCTGGTGGGAGCCGGATAAAAGTCGCGGTACCCGTTTAGACATAAAAGTGTAGGGGTGACAGCAAATGTGGTTATGGGCCTTGGCAGCCGGCCTATTCGCACTGGCCGCGCTGCTATTTTTCCTGCTTTATCGAAGGGCTAAGTTGGCACTGGAGTATTGGAGTAATCCGGCCAACGCTCTCACCGTTGATGGGGTTGCCGTGCTCATAGAGGAGTTGGAGTCAGCAGGAGAAATTATCGTGGAACGTTTAGAGGTCAAGCAGCGAGAGGTGGAGCAGTTACTCAAGCTGCTGGACGCTAAACTGGAATTATTACAGGCAGCCCTGGCTCTAAGAGAGGAACGGCCGGAGGTTAAAGAAGAAGCAGCTCCTGGGGTGCAAGTTTTGGGTGAAAAGCAACAGCAGGTTTTACACTGGCATCAACAGGGGTTGACACCGGTGGAAATTGCCCGCCAGACCGATCTTAAAATCGATGAAGTACGTTTGATACTTAGCCTTTTCGCCAGCGATGGTTAATAATTAGTGAAGCCTTGCTAGTAGGGACTTGCTTGTGGTATACTACCAAATAGTGCTTAACACACACGCTTTGGGACCGTAGGGGCGGTGCTTGCCGGGAGCGGCAGGTCCTCCTGTGGGATGAAAAAAGCGGAGGCCATTAACCAAAGAGAGGAGGTGACACAGCCATGGCAATCGTTTCCATGAAGCAATTACTAGAGGCTGGTGTCCATTTTGGTCATCAAACAAGGCGTTGGAATCCAAAAATGGCGCCTTACATCTTTACCGAGCGCAACGGTATCTATATCATCGATTTGCAAAAAACGGTGCGCAAAATTGACGAGGCCTATAATTTCGTGAAAGAGTTGGTTGCTTCCGGGAAATCCATCCTTTTCGTTGGCACCAAGAAGCAAGCCCAAGAGGCGGTGCAAGAAGAGGCTGAACGCTGCGGTATGTTCTATGTTAATCAGCGTTGGCTTGGTGGTACATTGACCAACTTCCAGACCATCCAGCGCCGTATTGCCCGTCTTCACGAATTAAACCGCATGGAAGAGGAAGGCATGTTTGAAGTGTTGCCCAAGAAGGAAGTTATCGCCCTCCGCAATGAAATGGCTAGGTTGAACAAGTTCCTGGGCGGCATCAAGGATATGCGTGACCTTCCTGGCGCTTTATTCATTATTGATCCTCGCAAGGAGCGCATTGCTGTTGCAGAAGCTCGCAAATTGGGCATACCAATTATAGCCATCGTCGACACCAACTGTGATCCCGATGAAGTCGATGTGATCATCCCCGGTAACGATGATGCTATTCGTGCCATTAGACTGCTTAGCTCCACAATCGCCGATGCGGTAATTGAGGGTAAGCAGGGTGAGCAAATGGCAGAATAAAGATGATAGAAGGGTAAGGGTGAAAGGGTAATTGCCCTTGCATACTTACCCTTTTTTACCCCATCTTAGTACATAATAGTTTACGAGGAGGGAAATCATGGCTGAGATCACCGCAGCTTTAGTTAAAGAGTTACGTGAGCGTACTGGTGCAGGTATGATGGATTGTAAACGGGCTCTGGTTGAAAAGAATGGTGACATTGAAGCTGCTATCGAGTATTTGCGCGAAAAGGGCCTAGCTGCCGCAGCTAAGAAAGCAGGCCGTATCGCATCGGAAGGTTTAGTCGATGCCTATATCCATGCCGGCGGTAAGTTGGGCGTACTCATCGAAGTCAACTGCGAAACCGACTTTGTTGCAAAGACCGATGAGTTCAAGGAATTGGTGCGCGATCTGGCGATGCATATTGCTGCTCAAAGTCCTACTTACATTTCACCAGATCAAATTCCCGCAGAAGTCGTAGAAAAAGAACGGGAAATCCTGCGGGCCCAGGCATTAAATGAAGGTAAGCCAGAAAAGATTGTGGACAAAATGGTAGAAGGCCGCATTCAGAAGTTTTTTGCCGAGGTATGTCTCCTCAACCAACCCTTTGTCCGTGACCCGGACATGACTGTTGGCGAATTGATTACCAGCAAGATCGCTTCCATCGGTGAAAATATTAATGTGCGTCGCTTTGAACGTTTCGTTTTAGGGGAAGGTTTAGAAAAGCGCGTGCATGATATTGCTGCCGAAGTGGCTGCCTTACAAAAATAGGTTATGCAAAAAAGGAGCACTACGGTGTTCCTTTTTTTACGAAACTTACTAGGCCGAACAGGAATTACACTATTTGCAGGCGAAATAGTAGGACGGAGGTATTGCTATGAAAAGGCCGAAATACAGACGTATCGTTTTAAAACTGAGCGGAGAGGCCCTGGCAGGAGGGAAAGGGTTTGGTATTGATGCCCAAGTAGTGCGCGACATTGCTGAACAGGTGCAAGAAGTAGTCGAAATGGGGGTCCAAGTAGCTATCGTCGTTGGTGGGGGCAACATATGGCGAGGAGTTGCTGGCAGTGCTAGCGGCATTGATCGCACCACCGCCGATTATATGGGGATGCTGGCTACGGTACTGAATGCTTTAGCTCTGCAAGATGCCTTGGAGAAGTTAGGTGTTCCTACTCGCGTGCAGACCGCCATTGAAATGCGGGAAGTGGCCGAACCCTATATTCGGCGCCGGGCAACGACTCATTTAGAACGGGGACGTGTGGTAATTTTTGCAGCCGGTACGGGGAATCCTTATTTTACTACCGATACGACTGCTGCTCTCAGGGCGGCCGAAATCGATGCGGATATAATTTTATTAGCTAAAGGAACAGTTAACGGAGTGTATGACTCGGACCCCAAAGAAAATCCCAATGCCAAAATGTTTAAACGGCTAACCTACTTAGAGGTACTACAACGGGGGCTTAAAGTAATGGACGCCACAGCCACGTCTCTCTGCATGGATAACGACATTCCCTTGATCGTCTTTGGTTTGGCTACTCATGGCAATATTCGCCGTGCCTTACTGGGCGAGGATATCGGAACATATGTTGGAGGTGAAAACTAACTATGATGCAAGAATTGTTGCGAGATGCAGGCCAGAAAATGGAGAAGAGCATAGCCATCCTGCAGAAAGATTTGGCTACTCTGCGGGCAGGTAGGGCGACGCCTGCTCTGCTAGATAAGGTGTTGGTGGATTATTACGGCGTACCTACCCCTGTAGCTCAGATGGCATCGATTACGGTGCCTGAGGCCCGCACTCTCGTTATTCAGCCTTGGGATAAGGGAACCGTGAAAGAGATTGAAAAGGCCATACTTAAATCCGATTTAGGTTTAACTCCTATTTCTGACGGCACAGTTATCCGTCTGCCCATCCCGCAAATGACTGAGGAGCGCCGCCGTGAGCTAGTTAAAACAGTACGTAAAAAAGGTGAAGATTGTAAGGTGGCTATTCGCAATGCGCGACGGGAAACCAACGATATGCTTAAGGATTTGGAAAAGAATGGGGAAATTTCGGAGGACGACCTTAAGCGCGGGCAGGATGAGGTACAAAAGCTAACTGACAAGCATGTAAAGCGGGTCGATGAAATTATTGAAGCTAAAGAAAAGGAAATTATGGAAGTCTAGATGGACTACAATTTTCTACTAGGACTCACTTTACAAGAAGCTCTTGCTTATTCGCAGTCGCAGGGCCTGGAGATACAGGTGGAGGTTACGGGTGATGAGGGGGATGAACCGGAGCAGGCACGGGTTGTACGAGTTGTGCCGATGGGAGAAAAGTATCTACTTACGGTTGTGTATCCTCCCTTATTGCGGTTACAATCTTGATGTAGGGAGCCCCCTGCTTTTCAGGGGGCCATTTGTTATGGAAGGTGATTGGAGAGATGGGCTCAAGGGCTGCAGCCAAGTTACCAGAACATATAGCAATAGTTATGGATGGTAATGGCCGTTGGGCAAAGGCCCGCGGTTTGCCGCGACAACTGGGACACCGTAAGGGTGCTGAAAACATGCGTCCCATCATTGAAGCTTGTTTAGACCTGGGTATTCCCTATTTGACCTTGTTCGCCTTTTCGACAGAAAATTGGAAAAGGCCAGCCTCTGAGGTGAACTATCTGATGAGCTTGCCTCGACAATTTTATGATCGGGAAAGACATCTGCTGCATGAGCATCAAGTGCGAGTAATTATTATTGGTGATGTGGACGGTTTACCTGCCTCCACCCGAGAAGTAGTTTTGCGGATGCAGGCTGAGACAAAAGATTACCGGGCATTAACCCTCTGCTTAGCCTTCAATTATGGAGGTAGGGCCGAATTGGTACGAGCAGCAGAAATTCTAGCGAGAAAATGGCAAGCAGGAGAATTGAATGAAATAACGGAAGCCGATGTGGCCGATGTTCTTTACACAAGGGAATTCCCGGACCCGGATTTAGTAATTCGTTGTGGTAATGAGATGCGTATCAGCAACTTTTTGCTGTGGCAATCGGCCTACGCCGAATTATATTTCTCACAGAAATTGTGGCCCGACTTTAATAGACAGGATTTAGAGCAAGCCATTCACGACTTTGCCCAGCGGGGGCGTCGGTTTGGTGGATTAACAATGTCTAATGGATCGCGAGAGGAAGAGCGATGATGTTATGGCAAAGGATAGGTAGTGCTTTAATTGCGGCACCGCTAGTGTTATGGGCCGTCTACGCGGGTGGTTGGCCCTATATAGTTCTACTGACCGCTATGTCTTTTATTGCTTGGCACGAGCTGCAAGCGATGTTACCCGCATCGGATCGCTTAGTCCGTCGCCTAGGTTATATATTATTAATAATGCTTATCTATATCGGTTGGCGCTGGCCCCAGGGGGTGTTGCTAGCCTCGACCATGTCTATATTGGTTTTGTTGGCCACTTTGCTCTGGCGCTACGAAAGAGAACGCTGGCAAACCGTGACCCACGCGATAACCTCTTTTTGTTACCTCGGTTTCCCTATACTACATTTGATAAAGCTGGGTAACTTGCCTTCCGGTTGGCGCTGGATAGTCTTGTTGCTGGCTACTGTCTGGTCCTATGACTCCTTCGCCTTTTTTACCGGCTGTTCCTTGGGGAAGCGAAGGCCCTGGCCCCATATTTCCCCCAATAAGTCAATTGAAGGGGTGATGGGAGGACTATTGGGCAGTATGCTGATAGCTACAGTAGCTTTTCGCCTACTTTTTCCCCATCTGGAATTGGAGCAGCTGCTGGTATATGGTCTTCCTTTTGGTTTGGGTGTAGGTATATTTGCCCAGGCAGGGGACCTCTTTGAATCGGCTCTTAAGCGCTCCTTTGCAATAAAGGATTCGGGGCGATTTCTACCAGGCCACGGTGGTCTATTAGATCGGGTCGATTCAGTCCTTTTTGCTACCCCCTTTGTCTACTATTTTCTTGAAATGTTTATGCTGTAATTGGAGGAGGCTATGGCGTGAGCAAACGTGTAGCAGTGCTGGGTAGCACCGGTTCGGTGGGCAGGCAAGCCCTAGAGGTGGTAGAACATCTGGGCCTGTCCGTAGTTGGACTGGTGGCGGGCAAGAATAGGGATTTATTGGCCGAACAGATAGGAAAATACCGACCCCAATGGGCCGTCTTGGCGGAAGGTGACCCCTTGCCTGCAACTACGTCCACCCGGTTGGCTTATGGTAGGGAAGCGGTCGCCCATTTTGCTCGTTGGCATGGTGCCGATATTGTAATTGCCGCTATATCCGGCATAGCCGGCCTATTGCCAACCTGGAATGCGGTTTTGAGCGGTGCTACTGTGGCCCTGGCTAATAAGGAATCGTTGGTGACCGCTGGGGAATTAATCCAGCAGGCTGCTACTGCCGCCGGTGCGACAATTATCTCTATTGATAGCGAACATTCAGCCATTTGGCAGTGTTTACAAGGGGTGGCTAGCCATCACGTGCAGCGGTTGCTACTGACCGCTTCGGGCGGTCCTTTTCGCGATTGGGATCGTTCTCGCCTTGATCGGGTGACAGTGGCCGAGGCCTTGGCCCATCCCACATGGAAAATGGGCAAGAAAATTACTATTGATTCGGCTACCCTGATGAATAAGGGACTAGAGATAATAGAAGCCCATTGGTTGTTTGGCATCCCCTACGACAACATAGAAGTGGTAATCCATCCGGAGAGCATTGTCCATTCGCTAGTGGAATTAGTTGATGGGTCCTTATTAGCCCACCTTTCAATGCCGGATATGCGACTACCGATACAAGTGGCCCTAACCTATCCGGAACGAGTAGTATCATCGGTAGGGCGCCTTAGCCTAGAGCAAATCGGAAAACTTACCTTCGCTGCTCCACGGCAGGAGGATTTTCCTTGCCTGAAGCTGGCCGTGGAAGCGGGACGGGCTGGGCGTAGCTACCCAATAGTGCTCAATGCGGCCAATGAAGTTGCTGTGGAGGCCTTCTTGGCATCCCGTATAGGTTTTATGGATATTCCTCGGCTGGTAGCGCAGGCTTTAGACCAACATAATGTTATAAATGTGTCCGATATCGATATGGTGTTGATGATCGATCGGGAAGCCCGCGAGAAGACATGGGATTTTATTGGCAAATAGGGCTGGAACGATGCATAGATTTAGAATCATAGGGCCAATCTGCATAGGAGCGGGCAAAGTTGGCAAAACCCACAATAGGTAGGTGATTTGATGACTATTTTGATTGCTATTCTCATTATCGGCGTGTTAATTATTGCCCATGAATTAGGGCACTTTTTGGCGGCCAAAGCCAATGGTATTTTGGTGCTGGAATTCGCCGTCGGCATGGGGCCGGTTCTATTGTCACGCCAAATTGGAGAGACCCGATATACATTGCGGTTGCTACCGATTGGTGGGTTTGCTCGCATGGCAGGAGAAGAACAGGATGAGGAAGAAACTTACGTTCCCGAGCATAGGCGCTATGATAAGAAGCCCCTTTATGCTCGCGCGATGGTCAGTGTTGCTGGGCCTTTTGCCAACTTTTTAGTGGCCATACTGCTCTTTGCTATCGTCTTCATGTTTGTAGGAGTTCCTTCTTCCGCCCCTTTGATAGGATCAGTACAAGAGGGATGGCCGGCAGCTGCCGCCGGATTAATGGCGGGGGACAGGATAATCAGTATTAACGGATCTACTGTAGAAAGTTGGCAAGATGTGCAAACAGAAATTGTGGCCCGCCCCGAACAGGCTCTATCCATTGTGGTGGAGCGAGACGGGCAAGCACTGTCAATAGAAGTAACTCCCCGTACCGATGAAGAAAGTGGTCGCCCCCAAATCGGTATCGGACCGAGCATTGAGCGTTTTGGTTTCCTAGGTTCCATCCATATGGGATGGCAAGAAACCGTTTGGTTTACCAAGCAAATAGTTGCGCTGCTGGTTAGTATGATAACGGGGCAAATCCCGGCGGAGGGTGCAGGGCCTATCGGACTGATTGTCATGGTAGGTGAGGTGGCTGCTACCGGTCTCATTAACCTGCTTACCTTTGCAGCTATTATTAGCATTCAGTTTGGTCTTTTTAACCTCTTACCAATCCCCGCATTAGATGGAAGTCGCCTTATCTTCTTTGCCATAGAAGCTATTCGGGGTAAGCCCATTGAACCGGAAAAGGAAAACTTTGTGCACTTTCTAGGTTTTGTATTACTGATGACTTTCATGGTGTTTATCACTTTCAAGGACCTACAGCGGCTGAATATCTTCTAGAAAAGAGGACGATTATGGTGGCTGAACATCGAACACGTCCGGTAGCCATTGGCAATGTAACCATAGGAAACGGAAATCCGGTGGCTCTACAATCGATGACGAATACGGATACCCGGGACGCAAAGGCTACCTTGCGGCAGATTGAGCAATTGGTGGCAGCCGGTTGCGATCTGGTGCGAGTGTCGGTGCCTAATAGGGAGGCGGTGAGTGCTTTTGGGCAAATCGTCAAAGCGGCACCCTGCCCACTAATTGCCGATGTGCATTTCGACTATCGTTTGGCTATCGGTGCCTTGCATCAAGGTGCTAGTAAGGTGCGCATTAACCCGGGGAACATCGGCAACTGGGAGCGGGTGGAAGCGATTATCGCTGCCGCCAAAGAACGGGATGCGGCCATTCGCGTTGGCGTGAACAGCGGTTCTCTCCCCAAACACATTCTGGCTAAATACGGCAAACCTACCGCCGAAGCCTTGGTCGAAGCCGGCCTCGAATATTTGGACCGTTTCTTGGCAGCCGATTTTAACCGCCTTGTTTTTTCCTTTAAGTCTAGCGATGTACTAACCACCATCAAGGCCTATCGCTTGGCCGCCAGTAAGCTGGAATGGCCGTTACATGTGGGAGTCACGGAAGCGGGGACCAAATGGCGAGGTACTATCCACTCCTGTGTGGGCATTGGCACCCTCTTGGCGGAGGGTATCGGCGATACAATTCGGGTTTCGTTAACCTGTGACCCGGTGGAGGAAGTTAAGGTAGGACTGGAGATTCTTCGTGCCCTAGCTTTGCGGCCCCCCGGGATCAGTGTTACAGCTTGCCCCACTTGCGCCCGCACTCCGGAAGATCTGATCGGATTGGCGGAGCAGTTTGAGCAGATGGTGGCCGGTTTAACTGGACAAGCCCGGGTGGCTATCATGGGCTGCGCCGTCAACGGACCGGGTGAAGCCCGGGAAGCCGATCTAGGTATAGCCTTGGGGCCGGGTAAGGCTCTCCTCTTTATGGGTGGTCAAATTGCTGAAACAGTGCCCATCGAGCGAGCCTTAGACCGCCTATATGAAGAATTAGTCCGTTTCCTTAACAGTAAAAAGGAATAACCTGGGGGGTATTTCAGATGCGTACTATCGCCATTATACCCGCATACAATGAAGAAAAAACCGTTGGTAACAGTGTAACAGCGGCCAAAGGCTCTCGTTATGTTAATGAGGTTTTTGTTGTTAATGATGGATCATGCGACCGGACAAGCCAAATAGCCAGGGATGCGGGGGCCACCGTTATTGAGATGGGCAACAACCGGGGCAAAGGGGCCGCATTGCAGGTGGGGCTCCAGTCTACTGCCAGTGATATTATTGTCTTTCTGGATGCGGATCTAATCGGAATTAAGACTGTTCACGTGGACTCTTTAGTTCTTCCCGTATTGGAAGGTGAAGTAGACATGACCCTGGGTATTTTCGAGGGGGGCCGCCGTACTACCGATCTGGCCCAAAAACTAACCCCTTTTCTTACCGGGCAACGGGCGGTGCGGCGACAGGTATTGCAAGAGCTCCCTAACATGGAAGAAATGGGATTTGGAGTGGAAGTTGCCCTTACTCGTTATGTGAAGACCCATGGTGTGCCTTACAAGGAAGTAATCCTCCATGATGTTTCCCAAGTGATGAAGGAAGAAAAATTCGGCCTGATAAATGGTATTTCCCGGCGCCTAAGGATGTATTGGGATATTGTGCGTACTTTAGCACAATAGTCACTGTTCAGTAGCTGGAAGCTTGCAGCTGGTTGGGTAGTATGGTAGAATGTTGCTGGCAGAGAGTGGGGTTTCCCACTCTCTGCATTTGTCAATTGCTAAATATTGTCTCAAACAAGGGGGCTTTCCTAGTGAAAGGTTCGCATAGTTTGGAAGCAATTACTGCGGCTATTGAGCCAATTGTAAAGGCCGGTGGTTATGAGCTCATTGAAGTGATCTGGGGGTCGTCTTACAACCGGCGTACGCTCACAGTTTTCGTAGATAAGCCGGGTGGAGTCTTGCTCGATGATTGTCAGACCTTATCCCGGCAAATTGGTGCCCTATTGGATGAGAGCGAGCTGGTTGCTGGCAGTTATGTGTTGGAAGTATCATCACCGGGGGCTGAAAGACGACTAAAAGGTGCTAAAGACTTTGAGCGTTTTGCGGGCCGTTATGCGCTGATTATTACGCGGGAGCCCATACCAGAGGTTGGTGGTACTCAGGTATACGGTTATCTGCGCGGTCTGGCTGATGATGCTGCAGTAAAATTGGAGCTGGAGGATGCCGGAGTAATACATATCCCGATGGACCAGATTACGAAGGCACGGTTAGCAATAAAGCTTTAGGAGGACTGTTATGCATGAATGTGGATTTCATTCAAGCAATCCAAGATTTAGCAGAAGAGCGGGGTATCGAGGAAGCTGTACTGTTTGAGGCAATAGAGGCCGCCCTTAGTTCGGCATATAGACGTAATTTTGGCACCGTCCAAAACGTTAGAATAGACATCGACCGCACCACGGGTGAGATTCATGTTTATTCACAGCTGAAGGTTGTGGAAGAGGCGCAAGACCCGTTACTGGAAATTAGCTTAGCTGACGCTAAGAAAATTAATCCTAATTATGAGTTAAATGATATTGTATTGCGAGAGGTAACGCCTAAGGACTTTGGTCGTATTGCGGCGCAAACCGCCAAACAGGTGGTAGTGCAACGTATCCGAGAGGCGGAAAGGGTTCAAATTTACGATGAATATACCAATCGGGAATCGGATATTATTTCCGGTATTGTTTCGCATGTAGAAGGACGTAATGTTTTTGTGGAACTCAATAAAACCGAGGCTATTCTATTGCCCACCGAGCAGGTAGCGGGAGAAGTCTACCGACCGGGAGACCGCATTAAGGCCTATGTTTTGGAAGTTAAATGTATGCCAAAAGGGCCCCAGATAATCTTGTCACGGAGCCATCCCGGTCTACTAAAGCGACTCTTGGAGCTAGAGGTGCCAGAAATACATGACGGCGTTGTGGAGCTAAAAGGTATAGCCCGGGAAGCCGGCTCCCGTTCTAAAATAGCGGTCTATTCTCGTGATATCAATATCGATCCCGTTGGCGCCTGTGTGGGGCCCCGTGGTATGCGGATTCAGGCCATCGTAAATGAGTTAAAGGGCGAGAAAATTGATGTAATCGCTTATGACCCGGAGCCGGACAAATTTGTGGCTAACGCCCTCAGTCCGGCGAAAGTTACTTCAGTTACAGTCGACGAAGCCAACAAGATTGCCCATGTAGTCGTGCCCGACTATCAATTATCTTTGGCCATCGGTAAAGAAGGGCAGAATGCTCGTTTAGCAGCCAAACTGACTGGTTGGAAAATTGATATTAAGAGTGAAAGTCAACAAGCCGATTTGGGTCTGGAGGAGGATAGTCAATGAGACGCCGACGAATTCCAGAACGAATGTGTGTCGGTTGTAAGACTATGCGCCCCAAGCGGGAGCTCTTGCGTGTTGTACGCAGTCCCGAGGGGGAAGTTTCCTTGGACTTCACAGGTAAGAAATCGGGGCGGGGTGCCTACGTGTGTTACAGCCTAGACTGTTTAGATGCAGCTTTAAAAGGGGGCCGGCTGAAACAGGCATTAGCTGTTAACATAGATGAACAGGTAGCGGAAGAGTTGCGGAGGGCCATTAGTAGCGTAGAAGATGGGCGATAAATTACTACAGTTTCTGGGAATTGCCTGGCGAGCTAGAGCTCTTATTGCCGGCGAATACCCTTGTTTAGGCGCTATCCGGGCTGGCAAAGGCTTATTGTTGATTCTAGCTCAAGATGCGTCTCCCAATACGGTTCAACGTCTACAGGCGGCAGCAAGCAAACGGCAGGTGCCCTGGGTCGTTGTTAACCGCAGTAAAGAGGCGTTGGGCCGGGCCATTGGCAGTAGTCAGCGGGCTGCTCTATTGGTAGTAGATAAGAACTTTGCAAGGAAACTGGAGGAGTTGGCGAGAGAGTAAAATGGGAGGTGGCTAGATGAGCAGAGTCAGAATTTACGAGTTGGCTAAAGAGCTCAATATCCCTAGCAAGAAATTAGTTGAGGCGTTAGCGGATCTTGATTTAAATGTGAAAAATCACATGAGTACTGTTGACAAAGCAGTCGCCGATATCATACGTGATGTATTAGCTCCTAAGGATAGTAAGGATGCAGTTAAGCAAAAGCAAGAAAAGCAAACTAAAGACAGCGATGTGAGCAAAAAGGAGTCGGACACAAAACAGATGACAGCGAAAACAGACGCAACCGAAAAACTTCATACCGAACCGACAGTTGAATTTGATGAGCCTTCTGAACAGCTTTTAGACGAAGACGAGTTTGTCCACCCCCGCGGTAGGGATGGGCGACGGGCAAAGAAGACGCGAGGGCGTAAGAAAGAGGCTAGTGGGAAGCAAGCTGATCGGCGTAAGCGTGATCGAGGGCAACAAACCACTCCTAGTAAGGTTACGCTTCCTAAGGAAGACATCGTCGTTTCTGATCTAGCCAAGTTGCTCAGCCGTTCAGCTACCGAACTAGTTCGCAAATTGATTGAGTTAGGTGTTATGGCGGCAGTAAACCAGGCCATTGATTCCGATACGGCAGCGTTAGTAGCTACTGAGCTGGGGTATGAGGTTGAATTTGCAAATCCATCGCCGTCGGAATATGATAATCCTTTTGATATTCCAACTGAACCCGATAATCCTGAAGACCTACGTCCCAGACCTCCTGTGGTAACCGTTATGGGACATGTGGACCATGGTAAGACCAGTCTGTTGGATGCTATCCGCCATACCAAGGTTACTGCCGGTGAGGCGGGGGGGATCACCCAGCATATTGGTGCCTATCAGGTTGAAGCCATGGGCGAGCTCATCACCTTTTTAGACACTCCGGGACACGAGGCTTTTACGTCTATGCGCGCACGGGGTGCTAAGGCTACCGACATAGCCATCTTAGTAGTGGCTGCCGATGACGGTGTTATGCCGCAAACCGTAGAAGCTATTAACCACGCTAAGGCGGCTGAGGTACCCATCATAGTTGCGATCAATAAGATTGACCGTCGCCAAGCTAACCCGGACCGGGTTAAGCAGCAGCTAACCGAGTATGGTTTGATCCCGGAGGAGTGGGGCGGCGACACCATTTGTGTAAATGTATCGGCCACGGAGCTTATCGGTATCGATGAGCTACTTACCGCCGTTTTGACTTTGGCAGAGATGATGGAACTTAAGGCCAATCCCAACAAATTGGCGCGAGGCCTAGTCATTGAGTCTAAGATTGACAAAGGACGGGGACCGGTAGCCAGTGTATTGGTCCATGAAGGTACTCTGCATGTGGGTGATACCATTTTAGCCGGTATGGCCTATGGCCGCATTCGGGCCATGCACAATGATTCGGGACGTCGAGTTAAGAAGGCTGGTCCTTCCGCACCGGTGGAGATAATTGGACTTTCAGAAGTACCGGAAGCCGGCGAACCCTTCATGGTATTTGAAGACGAAAAGGAAGCCCGCCGTTATTCCGAGTTGCTGCATGAGAAGAAGAGAGAAGAGGAGCTGCAGGCCGCGCCTCGAGCCTCCCTGGATGATTTGTTCTCGCAAATTCAGCAGGGCCAGACAAAAGAATTGCGTATTATTATTAAGGCCGATGTGCAAGGTTCTATTGAGGCCCTTGGCCAGTCGCTGGTGAAATTGAGTAACGAGGAAGTGGAAGTAAAGATAATCCATCAGGCGGTGGGAACGGTTACTGAAAGCGATATTCTTCTAGCCACGGCTTCCGATGCGGTCATTATCGGGTTTAATGTTCGCCCCGATGCCAACGTGCGTAAGATGGCAGAGCAACAAAAGGTGGATATTCGTCTTTATCGGGTTATTTACGATGCCATCGAAGATGTGGAGAAGGCGATTAAGGGTCTACTGGCACCAGTTTATAGGGAAGTTGTAGTAGGTCAGGCAGAAGTCCGACAGACATTTAAGGTGAGCCGAGTAGGAACTATCGCCGGTAGCTATGTGACCGACGGTAAGATAGTGCGTAACGCGCAAGCCAGATTGATTCGCAACGGCATCATTGTGCATGAAGCGCGCATTGAGTCGTTGAAACGATTCAAGGATGACGTGCGCGAAGTAGCCGCCGGTTATGAATGCGGTATCGGGTTAGAGGGCTTTAATGATATTAAAGAAGGCGACATAATTGAAGTTTTCGCCATGGAGGAAGTGCCAAAATAGAACCGTCGGATTAGGAGGATGGTTATGGCTCAGTATCGAGCAGAGAGATTGCAGGGTCTCTTGCAGGTGGAACTAAGCGACATTATTCATGGTTCTCTTAAAGATCCGCGGGTTGGCTTTGTCTCGGTGACTGCGGTAGAAGTTTCGCGTGACTTGCGGCACGTGAAAGCTTTCGTCAGTGTTATGGGGGATGAGGCCGAGCAAGAGCAAACTGTTGCCACCTTGAATAACGCAGCCGACTATATTCGCACTGAGATTGGTAAGCGTATTCGACTTAGACATACGCCCGAGATTATTTTCCGGCTAGATAAGTCTATTGAGTATGGCACCCATATCAATGCCTTGTTGCGGAAGCTGAAGGAAGAAGAACAAGGAGCGAAACGAGGTCCCCAGGATGGTTAGCGATAAGGATATGAAGAAAGTAGCGGCTGCCTTACAGGAGGCTAGCCGCCTGCTTTTATTGGCCCACGTTTCCCCCGATGGCGACAGCCTCGGTTCTTTACTTGCGCTGCGGCACGCCTTGTTGCGTCGTGGGAAGCAGGTGAGTGTTTATGTAGAAGGGGGCGTACCCACCAAATATCACTTCCTACCCGGTTCTCAATCGGTAGTAGCCTGCCCGGAGCAGCTGCCGAAGGGGCTGGATACGGTGGTAGTATTAGATTGTGGCGAATGGGAGCGGGTGGGGCTTGCGGCCGAGCGCTTTGCTGGGAAATCGGTGATCAATATTGATCATCATCGCACTTCTAAGGGGCTAGGACAAGCTAACTACTTGGATAGCGAGGCAGCCGCCACCGGCCTCTTACTGTTCCGTCTGTTTAAATATTGGGGGGAAGAGATAGATGCCCCTATAGCCACCTGTTTGTACACCGCCCTAGCTGGTGATACCGGATTTTTCCGCTACAGTAATACGACGGCTGAGGTACACCGAGTTGCAGCCGATTTGCTGGCGGCAGGCGCTCAGCAAACTTTGATATACGAAAATATGGAGGACAAGTCCTTCTCCTACTTGAAAGCTCTGGGGCTGGTTCTGGAGCGGCTTGAGACTTTCGCGTCGGGAAAAGGCGCCTTTAGCTATCTTACGGCCAAGGATTTAGAGCAGCTAGATATGCAGATTGCTGACGCCGACGGGTTTGTTAATTATCCTCGGTCGTTGAGCGGAACTCTGGTGGCAGCCTTTTTTATCGAATTGGAGCCGGGAACTTATAAGGTTAGTCTGCGGTCCCGGGAGCCCCTGGATGTTAGTGCCGTTGCCGGCCTTTTCGGAGGGGGCGGACATGCCCGTGCCGCCGGCTGTACCATGCATGGAAGTCTAGAAGAGTGTGTACAGAGTTTGGCGGCGGCGGTCCATGAGGTGGGTTAGAATCATGACCGATGGATTCATAAATCTACTGAAGCCGCCCGGGCTTACTTCCCATGGAGCCGTCAGTCAAATGCGCCGTCTCTTGAAGACGCGGGCAATAGGACATGCGGGTACCCTGGATCCGGCGGCCAGCGGCGTGCTGCCTCTGGCGGTGGGGAAGGCAACCCGCCTGTTGGAATACATAGTGGAGCAGGATAAGACCTATATCGGTGAGGTTACCTTTGGAGTGCTTACCGATACGCTGGATCAGGAAGGTCAAATTCTGTGGCAAGCCCCTCGGCCACCAAGCGTTGATTTTGCCCAATTGGAAAAGGTATTAGCGTCCATGGTCGGTGAGAGGGAACAAGTTCCCCCGGCCTATTCGGCCATTAAGTATCAGGGGCGCCCCTTGTATGAGTACGCTAGAGCTGGTAAGATTGTTCAGGTGCCAGCCAGGCCTATCACCATTCATGCCCTTACTATTAAATCTTTTCAGGCCGACCCTTGGCCCCGGCTGCTCTTTTGCCTGCGTTGCTCCAAAGGTACCTATGTGCGCAGCCTGGTCCAAGAAATAGCCCAACAGCTGGGTACTCAGGGTACTTTGACATTCCTGTTGCGGGCGCAAGTCGGAGAGTTTTCTGTGGATAATGCCTATACCTTGGAGGAGATTGAACGCCTGGTAGAGGAGGGGCAAGGGGACAAATGCCTTTTGCCGACAGCTTCCGCCTTGCGAGGTTGGCCAGAAATTCGCCTCGATTTGACTACTGCACGACGCTTTTTACAGGGACAGCGTATCAAGTTAGCCCATGTCACTCAAAGTGGGCCGGTAGCCGTATATCAAGCGGAGATGTTCTTGGGTGTAGGTAACATTAAGCAGGGCATTTTGGCACCGCGCAAGGTATTAGCTAAGTGGGAGGAACTATCTGAACTATGATCGTCACGCAAGATTTTGCTGCCTTGCCACCGGGGCCGCGGGTTTTTGCCCTCGGCAACTTTGATGGCGTACATCGCGGACATCAAGCCCTATTACTACATGCGATCGACTTGGCGCGCCAGCGACAAGGCGTTGCGATTGCCATGGGTTTTTTCCCCCATCCACTTAAGGTTTTAGGGCAAAGGGTAGAAACTATCACTACTGAGAAAGCCAAACAGCGCCTCTTTCAGAATCTCGGTTTGGCTGCCTATTTTGCTCTGCCTTTCAATAAAGAAGTGGCTGCAATGTCACCGGCCGATTTTGTGCAACAAATTCTAATTGAGCAGGCTAAGGCCGATGCGGTTGTGGTTGGTTTTAACTATAGTTTTGGTCATAAGGCGGCCGGTACGCCCACCTATTTGCAGCAGACTTTGGCTGAACAGGGAATAGAGGTTCACATTATACCACCAGTGGTTTACGATGGCGCTCCCGTTAGTAGTAGTCGTATCCGCCGTTGTATCAGAGAAGGAGACCTAGATACGGTAGAAGGCTTGCTAGGGCGCCCTTATAGTATTACGGGAGTTGTACAAAGGGGTGACCAACGAGGACGTTTACTCGGCTTCCCCACGGCCAACCTTTACCACTTAGATGATTTTGCCTTGCCGCCCTATGGTGTTTATGTTGCCGAGGTAGTCGGCTTGGGGATAGGCATGGCCAACTTAGGTGTGCGTCCCACCTACCCGCAGGCGGGGCCCACCCTAGAAGTCCATATTTTTGACTTTGCTGGTGACCTTTATGGTCAAGAAATAGAGGTAAAGCTGCTCGAGTATCTAAGGGGGGAGCAGCAATTTGCCAGTGGTGTCGATTTGAAAAGACAGCTGGTTCGAGATGAGCAACAGATAAGAGCCTTGTTTGAATCCTAACCATCGGCTAAGCTGCATGCTCCTATTCTTCGACGCATAGGGATTAATAATAGCCCTTGTGACTGGGAAGCTGGCGTGGTAGAATAGGAGGAGTGTTGAGATGGCTGAACTACCGTTATGGGTACTCTTAGGCTTAATCTATGATCTCGAACAGACTCGTTCGTTTCGTCGGTTGCGGCGCGAGCTGGAACGTTATTATCGTCGCCAGAACGCGAAAGGCTATAGGCGCGACGCCTATGTCGATAGTATGTTGACGCTATTACTAGAGCAAAATTATGGCTTTGAGCAACTGACGGCCAGGCAGTAACCATGCAAATCATTGTTAGTGGTCATGCTAAGCGCCGGTTGCGGAGTCCCCGCCAAGCAGGGATCACAATGCACGATTTGCGGGCTGCTGCCAGCAGTCTACCCGGTCAAATAACCGTGGCTACTCGCTTTCGCAATTTTAGGGGGCAAAGTGGTCGCAGATTTGATTTAGTTGTCAAAGATTTTGCCCAAAGGCGGTTAATCATTACCGTCATTGGCAGATAAATAAGAACCATGAGCTAGGATTAACGATTTCTCCTTACCGTTTTTCTTGGCTGATGGGGATCAACTATTTGAAGGAGGTGAGCTTGGGTGACGAATAAGACTGAGATTATCAATAAGTACAAGCTCCATGAGCATGACACTGGGTCTCCCGAAGTTCAAGTGGCGTTGCTAACTGAACGCATTAACAGCCTCAGTGCCCATTTGCAGCAACACCATAAAGATCATCATTCTCGTCGCGGCTTGTACATGATGATTGGGCGACGACGCAAGCTGCTCAACTATCTAAGACAAAAGGATGTGGAACGCTACCGCACCCTTATAGAGCAGCTAGGCATTCGCAGATAAGAAGAAAGCGGGACTCCCCCGCTTTTTCTTTTTACGCTGCTAGCTTGTATGTGGATTGGTCACTGTGCAATAATAAAAACAACTGTAAGTAGAATAGGATGGTGAATTTATGCATAGCTTTTCTATGCAACTGGCAGGCCGTGAGCTAACTTTAGAAGTAGGTCGGCTGGCGAAGCAAGCTCATGGTTCCGTATTGGTCAAGTATGGCGATACATACGTTCTGGTTACTGCCACTGTTTCCAAACAGCCCCGGGAAGGAGTTGACTTTTTCCCTTTACTGGTTGACTATGAAGAACGACTATATTCAGTAGGTAAGATTCCCGGCGGCTTTATTAAGCGAGAAACGCGGCCAGGCGAAAAGGCCATTCTAGCTGCACGCCTGATAGACCGACCGCTACGGCCCCTATTTCCCCAAGGCTTTCGTAATGATGTACAAGTCGTTTGTACCGTTCTGTCGGTTGATCAAGACAACAGTCCAGAAATTGCTGCCATGATAGGAGCGTCCGCCGCTCTTACGATTTCAAAGATTCCTTTTGCTGGCCCAATTGCTGGAGTTGCCATCGGCCGGGTTGATGGACAATTGATCATTAATCCTACGCAGGCTCAGACCGATGCAAGCGATTTGTACCTAGTGGTTGCTGGCACTAAAGATGCCATCATGATGGTTGAAGGTTCAGCCAACGAAATTCCAGAAGAAGAGATGATAAAAGCTCTCCTGTTTGGACACGAAACCATCAAAGGACTGGTGGCCTTACAAGAAGAAATGCAAGCCGCCGTCGGTGAAGAAAAGATGGATTTCGAAGCCCACGTGCCCGAACCCGAGCTGCAGCAGGCAGTTGAAGCTTTTGCTAAGGACAAGCTGGAGCAGGCGGTGCGCAATGCGGATAAGCAGGAACGGGAAGCAAACATGGCTTTAGCCCAGGCCGAGATTTTGGAACACTTTCAAGACATCTTCCCAGAGAGAGAAAAAGAAGTTAACGAAGTGATTCAGGCGACCCTGAAACAGATTGTCAGGGACATGATTGTTAATCATAACGAAAGGCCCGATGGCCGAAGGGCCGATGAAATCCGCCCTGTTAGCTGTGAAGTTGGAGTCTTACCGCGCGTCCACGGGTCGGGTCTGTTTACCCGCGGTCAAACGCAGGTACTCAGTGCGGTCACCTTAGGAGCCATGAGTGAGGTACAAATCCTAGATGACCTAACTGATGACGAGAACAAGCGTTATATGCATCACTATAACTTCCCGCCCTACTGCGTAGGCGAGACCAGACCCATCCGGGGACCAAGTCGGCGAGATATAGGCCACGGCGCTTTGGCTGAAAGAGCCCTGTTACCCATGATTCCCAGCGAGGACGAGTTCCCCTATGCGATTAGGGTGGTGTCTGAGGTCTTAGAATCGAATGGTTCTTCTTCCCAGGCCAGTGTTTGTGGTAGCACCTTGGCTTTGATGGATGCGGGAGTTCCTATCAAACGGCCCGTTGCCGGTATCGCCATGGGACTGGTCAGCGAAGGCGATAACATAGTCATCCTATCCGATATTCAGGGTATTGAGGATGCCTTGGGGGATATGGACTTCAAGGTGGCAGGCACCGAACGGGGTATCACTGCTATACAGATGGACATAAAAATCTCCGGTGTGAATACGGGGATTCTACAAAGAGCTATGGAGCAGGCGCGACAGGGACGACTCTTCATTTTGCAGAAAATGTTGGCAGTCTTGCCCGAACCCCGAGCCGAGCTTTCGCCCTATGCTCCGCGCATGCTAACCCTTACTGTTCCGGTTGACAAAATTAAGGACGTTATCGGACCTGGCGGCAAAGTAATTAACAAGATTATCGCTGAGACAGGAGTAAAAATCGATATCGAGGATGATGGTCGCATCTTTATAGCTGCCGTCGATACGGAGGCCGGTGAAAGAGCTAAGCAGATGATTGAGGAACTCACCGCCGATGTGGAAGTCGGGCGCATCTATCAAGGGCGGGTGACCCGGGTGGAAAAATACGGCGCCTTTGTGGAAGTATTGCCCGGCAAGGAAGGGCTGGTGCACATTTCCCAACTGGATGATAATCATGTGGCTCGTACAGAAGACATTTGCCAGTTGGGCGATATCATTCCGGTCAAAGTCACTGAAATTGATCGCCTCGGACGCATCAATCTCTCCCGTAAAGAAGCGCTGCGAGAACAGCAGAAATAAGCGAGAGTGCGTTGGTTACCAACGCCTCTTTTTATGCATATAACAAATAGCTATCCCATAACTTCCTAGCAGGAAGAGAAAGGGGGTAGTCGCATGCGTAAGATATATCTGTTATCAATACTGCTTATCATCGGTGCTTTACTAGGCGGCCTATCTTTATGGCGATGCAACAGCCATTGGGAGCCCCGGGTGGCCGCCGACGTGGTATTAGTGACCTCACCCGATAGTTGTCTGGATATAGCCGGATGGACAGTCGGTGAGTTAAGGGAGCATTTGGAGCAGGTGGCGGATCGGTTGGCGATGCCCGCCGTGGAGCCTGTAATAGACCCGGTTACTAAAGGAGTGATTCCCGGCCTGTGTGGTCGCACTCTTGATATAGAGCGCACCCTGGAGGAAGCACTGGTGGCCTTGCCGGGAGCAGCGGTACAGGCTGCTTTTGCGCCAATCTACCCGACTTCTTTGTGGGAATATAGCAAGTATCCTATTTTCCAAGGGAATCCGGCTAAAAGGGAAATGGCTTTGGTGATCAATGTGGCTTGGGGGAATGAACATCTACCTAGTATGTTAGCCACACTGGAAAAGGAGCAGGTGCCGGCCACCTTCTTTTTAGTGGGGCGTTGGGCAGCCAAATATCCCGATTTGGTGAGGGCCATAGCAGCTGGGGGACATGAGTTTGGTAACCACGCCTACTCGGACCCCCATTTGCCTCAACTAGATAGGGAAGCTATTGCCCAGGAAATTGAACGGACCTCTGCGGTGATTACCGAAATTACTGGGCAAAAAGTATTGTTTTTTAGTCCGCCCTACAATGACTATGATCAGAAGGTTCTAGAAGTAACCAGCGAACTGGGTTATTTGACCGTGTTGTGCAGTCTAGATACGGCCGATTGGATGCGCCCCGGTGTGGATCGCATTGTGCGCCGGATCGTTCCTCGCGCCCATAATGGGGGTATTGTTTTGATGCATCCTACCGAACAAACGCCGCAGGCTTTGATTGAAATTATTAAAGGCTTGAAAGAGCAGGGCTATAAGCTCGTAACCATCAGTCAGTTGTTGGCCCCGAATCCAGAGAAAGCGGAAATACCTAGACCAGCTCTAGAATAACCACCAACAAATGTGATAAACTGACACCACTATGGTACATGCTTAGTGGTGACAGGAGGCAATGGGATGCAGATTTCAGAGATCATACCAGGCATTATATTAGCAAGCAAACAGCTAGCTCACGTGCGTTCAGTTTCTTTAGGCTTCTGGATACGTTCGGGAGTGGCTTATGAGAAGGCCGAATTGTTAGGGGCCTCCCATTTCCTTGAGCATATGCTTTTTAAAGGCACCGACAGACGTTCTGCTAGAGATATTTCCGAAAGTTTTGATAACATTGGTGGTGAAATAAACGCCTACACGGCTAAGGAATACACCTGCTTTTACTGCAAAGTGGTAGACCAACATTTGGAAACGGCAGTAGATGTTCTCAGTGATATGATCTGCCATCCAAGATTGGATGGGGCGGATGTGGATAAAGAACGCAATGTGGTCTTAGAAGAGATTAGAATGTATGAGGATTCCCCCGACGAGTATGTACATGATCTGTTAGCTGTCGCCGTCTTACCTGATCATCCGTTGGGGCGTCCCATCTTAGGTACCCGTAATTCATTAGCATCTATCGATGCGGGGGCCCTGCGTAGCTTCTATCAGCAGCATTATCGGGCGGGTAACATAATTATTGCGGCTGCCGGCAGTTTAGAGCATGAGCGCCTGGCAACCTGGTTGGCGGACCGCCTCTACTTGCCCGCCGCCGGTCCCCAATTGGCCCCGGTCGAAAATTCTTGTTTTTCTGCTCCCCGCTGTTTGCTAGTGGAGAAGCCTACCGAACAATTACATTTAACCTTGGGCTTTTCCGGGTTAGCCTTGGGGGACGAACAGGTTTATGCTTGGAACTTGCTTAATAACATAATGGGCTCGGGAATGAGCTCTCGTCTTTTTCAACGGCTACGGGAGGAGCATGCTCTAGTCTATAACGCCTACACATATACGGCCAGCTTTCAGCAAACCGGCTATACGGCCTTCTATCTCGGTTTGGCACCTCACAATTTGCCATTGGCCCTTGATTTAATCGCCCAGGAATTGGTGGATGTTTGTCGGCAAGGGGTTACGGAGGATGAACTGCGAAGGGCTAAAGAGCAGGTAAAGGGAGCCCTTATTATGGGCATGGAAAGTACTGCTAACCACATGGGGCGATTGGGGCGCGGTTTGTTGCTCTTGAGCCGAGTGCAAGAGGTTGAAGATGTAATCAGAAAAGTAGAGGCCGTTACCATTGCCGACATTGCTAATTTAGCCAATGTGATTTACAAGCGGGATAAGATGGCCACGGCAGCCGTTGGCCAGGTGGAGACAGTGCCACAGGTTTTAGAGAACTTTACTTGGTAAATTCGGGTTGCTAAACGGGACGGCCTGTGCTATCTTGAAAACATCTATTAGCCAAGGGGGTGCCCCAACTGACTCGTCCATCCGAGAATGAGTTACTGCAACAAATAGAAGCATTGCGGCGGGAACTTGATGAGATTTTGCAACAAAGCCCGGAACTCTTGGGCTCCCAACAGGTATACGCGTTGAGTTCCCGTTTAGATATATTGATTGCCACCTATATGCGATCAAAAGCCCAGCCAAATTCCCCAAAGAAATAGACCTAACCGTACGTTCTGTACGGTTTTTTTGTCTAGAATGGTTGTGGGACGCATCTAATCTATTAGAAATTGATTAGGTAGGAGGGGCTTTACGTGTATTATAGCGAGTTGATGGCCAAAGAACTGGTGAATTATCGTGACGGTAAGAAGCTGGGATGGGCGGGAAACTATGATTTAGCTTTTGATGCGGAGTCGGGCCAGTTGCTTTCTTTGATTATAGAAAGGCGATCCTGGTTAGGAATTCGGCCGGGGGAGGAAACGGTGATTCCCTGGTCGGCTGTGAAACGGATTGGTGAAGATGTAGTCATCCTTGATATACCGGGTGGTGTTTAATAGAAAACGGGAGAAGGGGCTGTCGCAAGAGCTTTGCGATGGCCCCTTTTCACACCTCCAGATACTCACTCATATATTGTAGGGAACACGAGGGGGGAGGGATGAAATGGGATCTGCTTTAGCTGGTAAGCGCATTGCTGTTCTTGGGGGCGATGCTCGTAGCTTTTTTTACATCCCAGCCCTTATAGAAGAGGGTGCTGCCGTTAAAGCTGCCGGTTTTGATAAGGCGGTAGATTTGGTGCCCTGTGAGTTGGTCGATCTGGCCGAGGTCCTAATGTGGGCCAATGTGGTAATTCTACCTATGTCGGGCGTAGCAAGCGATGGCAGTATAGTGGCACCTTACAGTGATAATGGATTGGTGCTTACATCTGAAATGTGTGCTTTAACTCCAGCTGGCCTATTGGTCCTTACAGGAGTAGCTAATGCCCACCTTAAGGAGTTAGCTGCTATTTACGGTTGGCATCTGGTGGAGATAGTTGGCAATAATGAACTGGCCATTCTAAACTCTATTCCCTCAGCAGAAGGTGCCATTCAAATGGCTATGGAAGCCTCCGATATAACTATTCATGGCAGCACGAGTTTGGTTCTAGGATTTGGACGTTGCGGTACTACAATTGCTAAAGATCTCAGTGGACTAGGGGCGACGGTGATAATAGCTGCACGGGCTGCTGAAGATTTGGCACGAGCAAAAGTCTGTGGCTATCAGGCTGTGGATTTCTCTACTTTACCGGAGATTATCGGTACCGTCGACTTTATTTTTAATACGGCCCCGGCGCTTGTGTTGCCGCGAGCATTGTTAATACTGACTAAACCGGAAGTCGTGATAATTGATATTGCATCGGGCCTAGGTGGGGTTGACTATGCGGCGGCCCGTAGGTTAGGTCGCAAAGCTCTTTTGGCTCCCAGCTTACCGGGAAAAGTGGCACCGCGCACCGCGGGACGAATTCTAGGTGAATTGTTGCCTAGGATTATCCAGCAGCATTCTAAAGGGAGGGATTACTAGGCATGACGTTAGCAGGCAAACGCATCGGCTTTGCGTTGACCGGCTCCTTTTGTACCTTCGAAGATATAATGGGGCCATTACAAGATCTGGTTGCCATTGGTGCCCAAGTGTATCCGATTATGTCAGAGATAGCCTTTCAGTTGGACAGTCGATTTGGTAATGCCGACTGCTGGCGTGAACAAATCCGAGCTATAACTGGTCATGAAATTATCCATAGCATCGATCAGGCTGAGCCTATCGGACCTAAACGGCTGTTCGATCTATTGATCATCGCCCCGTGTACCGGTAACACCCTAGCCAAGTTAGCCAACGCCATCACCGATACGGCGGTGACTATGGCCGCTAAAGCCCATTTGCGTAATGGACGACCGATACTACTTTCCATTTCTACCAACGATGGGCTAGGGCTCAACGCCAAGAATTTAGGGGTGCTCTTAGCTGCCCGCAATTTCTATTTTGTTCCCTTCGGTCAGGATGATCCCCAGCAGAAGCCAACCTCTATAGTTGCCGATCCCACCCGGTTGGTAGCCGCCGCCGAACATGCTTTAGCAGGTAAACAACTGCAACCCTTATTGATCCAGCGCACTTGAACCTATGGCCAAGGTGGAGGAGGGAACAGGCATGCCCGTATTGGTGCAGAAATTCGGCGGTTCATCGGTCAGCACTCATGAGAGTCGTCAAATCGCCATTCACCGCGTTTTGGAGGCGCGAGCACAGGGGTATGACGTGGTCGTTGTCGTTTCCGCGATGGGGCGCCTAGGCGCCCCTTATGCCACTGACACCTTATTGGATTTGATCAGCAGGTCGGGGCAGTTGGCAAAGCGGGATTTAGATTTAGTGATGTCTTGCGGCGAGATAATTTCAGCAGGCGTGTTTTTAGCAGAATTGCAGCAACATTGTCCGGCGGCCATGTTAACAGGGCGACAGGCGGGCATTCTTACGGATACGTTTCATGGAGATGCCCGTATAACCCATGTGGATCCCAAGCGGGTCAGAGAGCTATTGGCCAGTGGACGGGTAGTAATTGTTACCGGCTTTCAGGGAGTGAGTGCCGACGGTGAAATAACAACCCTGGGTCGAGGAGGCAGTGATACTAGCGCAGTTGCACTGGGTGTGGCCCTGGGGGCAGAAGCGGTGGTGATCTATACCGACGTAGACGGAATTATGACTGCCGACCCCAAATTAGTGCCGGAAGCGAAAGTATTGCCAGCCGTCGATTATCAAGAGATGTTACAGATGGCCTATGAAGGTGCTAAAGTATTACATTCCCGAGCTGTTGAAATGGCAATGCATAATAACTTGCCGTTGATAGTTCGCTCCCTAACGGGGGAACACCCAGGAACCTTGATTACTACCGCCACCAGTTATGAAGCCAGGCGTTCCTATCCGGCAGTAGGTGTGGCCCATAAAGTCGGTTTGGCCCAGGTAAGTCTGCAACCCGATGGCAAGGATCCTCGTTTCGACTGCCGTCTCTTTGTCGGTTTAGCCGAGCAAGGAGTGAGTGTGGATCTAATCAATGTTAGTCCCAAGACCAAGATGTTTGTTGTCGATGCGGCTGAAATTGAGCCAGTAGAGAATGTCTTACAACAGAATGCGGCATCCTATGACATTCGTCCCGGCTGCTGTAAGGTGTCTGTAGTTGGAATAGGTATGAGAGGAATCCCGGGGATAATGGCTACCCTTTGTCGCGCTTTGCGGGAGGCGGATGTGGAAATCTTACAAACCAGTGACTCCCACATGACGATTTCCTGTCTCATCGACGAACAGCAGTTAGGTGCTGCTGTAAGAAGTTTGCATCATCATTTTCGCTTGACTCAATTGGGTTAAGCAGGCAGAGGGGAGAGGGGATTGGTTATGTATAAAGACTATTTTGGCGAAATTCTAACGGCTATGGTAACGCCGTTTGATGATAATGGTCACATTGATTGGGCGGCATTAGATGCTCTGGTGGAACACCTGCTGGCCACTGGCACCGACACCCTGGTAGTAACCGGCTCCACCGGTGAGGCGGCCACCTTGTCAATGGCAGAGAAGATTCAGATTTACGGCTATGTAGTTAATAAGGTGGGGGATAGGGCGAAGGTAATTGCCGGCACGGGAACTAATGATACTCAAGAAACCATTGAACTGTCCCAACGGGCTCAGAAGTTAGGAGTCCATGGTCTTATGTTGGTGGTGCCCTATTATAACAAACCTCCACAAGACGCCCTTTATGCTCACTTTTCAGCCGTAGCAGCAGCTTGCGATTTGCCTATCTTAGTTTATAACGTGCCAGGGCGAACTGCCTGCAATCTGTTACCGGCCACCGTGCTTCGCTTGGCCGAAATCGAGAATATCTTTGGAATTAAAGAAGCCAGTGGAAATCTGGATCAGGTAAGTGAAATTGTCGCTGCGGCTCCCGACGATTTCGTCATTTACAGTGGGGATGATAGTCTGACCTTACCTATCCTGGCGGTCGGCGGCCATGGGGTAGTAAGTGTGGCTTCCCATGTAATAGGGCGTCAGCTGAAAGAAATGGTGCAAGCCTATAAACGAGGCTACATAAAGCAAGCTCAACAGATCCATGCGGCAATTTTCCCCGTATGTAAAGCCATGTTTGTGACCACTAATCCGGTGCCGCTAAAGGCAGCCCTGAACATGATCGGTATCAACGTGGGTAAGCCACGCCTGCCTCTATTACCATGTCCGGAGCAAGAATCATTCTTGATACGTCAAGCTTTAGTCGACTTTGGGCTCTTATCCGAGTAAGATGGTCTAATCGAGGGGCCGTGTCGGCCCCTTTTTCAACATTCTAGGGTGGACAAGTCATAGCCAGTCAGTGAAATGTTAATACTAGACAAGACCAGCATCATTTACGCTGTATTTTGCCGAGGAGAGTGAGCCATGCAACACGAATACCATAATCCGGCGGGTATCCCCCCGGTTGATCCATTGTTTTCCGTTAACAAACAACAGGAGCAAGAACAGGACACCCCTTTGACCAGCTTGGAAGAAACAGGTCAATTACAAGTACCTACCCCACCCGAAAGCGAATTGCATTGCATGACCATCATCGGGCAAATTGAAGGCCATATGGTATTGCCCCCGCAAAATAAAACGACTAAGTACGAACATATTTTGCCCCAATTGGTGGCTCTGGAGCAAAACCCCAAAATCCAGGGACTGCTGCTGATCCTAAATACGGTGGGAGGCGATGTGGAAGCGGGGTTAGCTATTGCCGAAATGATCGCTAGCATGACTAAACCCACCGTCTCACTGGTGCTGGGTGGCGGTCATTCTATTGGTGGCCCGATAGCAGTAGCTACCGACTATAGTTTTATTGCCGAGACTGCCACTATGACTATTCACCCGATCCGACTAACGGGATTGGTAATCGGTGTACCGCAAACCTACGAGTATTTGGATAAAATGCAGGAACGGGTAGTGCGCTTTGTAGCTAGCCATTCCCAAATTAGTGCGGAGCGCTTTCGTGAACTTATGTTCCGCACCGGCGAGTTGGCGCGGGACATAGGCACTATTCTCACCGGGCCCGAAGCCGTTAGGGAAGGCTTAATCAATGAGGTAGGTGGGATTGGGCAAGCTCTAGCTAAATTGAGGGAATTAGTGAACCAGAGGGGGCAGTAGGATGCTCTATACCATTGTTCCGCCAGAATTTGTCTGGCAGGATCAGGATAAAATAGCCAAGCCCCAAGAGTTGATTTATCGAGGCCAGAAGGTTTTGGCCGAACCTCTCTCGCAGCCAGGAGAATTTAAGTTAGTGCGGTTGCTGAGTAGCGATCCGGCCCTATTTCTCGATAGCGCTTTCCAACCGGGTACGATAATACGTTTTCCGGCTCAAGAAAAGAAAGTTGATTAAGAGATTCGCCCTTGCGCCGTTCCGCAGGGGCGAAGTTTTGTTTGTCAGCTCTTTCGACAGACTCGTCCTTGGGCCTTGTGTTATAATCGGTTAAGAAGCAAGCGATAGGTGTCAAAGGAGGGGCTAAGGTTGCAGTTATGGGAAGTAGTTCTTTTAGGGATATTACAGGGCTTTACCGAATTCTTGCCTGTATCCAGCTCGGGCCACCTGGTGATTGCTCAGGATCTCCTGGGTGTGGCTACTCCAGGGGTGGTGCTGGAATTGGTGCTGCATTTGGGTACTCTAGTATCGGTTTTCATTGTATTTTGGTCTGACATTGTTGGTCTGTTGCGTGGTTTCTTTTCCCTTTTGCTTTCTCCTAGAGGACGACGGCCCATGTCTCCAGAATTGAGCACCTATCGGCGGTTAGTAGGATTATTGCTGGTAGGAGTTATACCTACCGCAATTTTTGGGATTGTGTTAGAGCCGTTTTTTGAAAGTCTCTTTAATTCGGTAGGAGCCGTGGGAATAGCTTTGTTGTTGACGGGTATCATTTTGTTTTTCATCTCCCGTTTGCGGCCGGGACGCCGGGGGTTAGACCGAATGACGTTCTTGGATGCCCTGGTAGTGGGGATAGCCCAAGGATGTGCTATTATGCCCGGATTATCCCGTTCCGGCATGACTATCAGTTCAGCCCTATCCCGAGGGTTGACTCGGGATGCGGCAACTCGGTTTTCTTTTCTGATTTCTATTCCCACTATAGCCGGGGCTACCTTGTTAAAAATCAACGACATCTTGAGTTTTAGTGGGGAGCAGGGAGGGCTTTTGCTAGTAGGTTTTATTGTGGCAGCCCTTTCTGGAATCCTAGCTATAAAAGTGCTAGTAAAGCTGCTGCAGAAAGGTAAACTACAATTGTTCGCCTACTATGTATGGGTATTAGGTTTATTCGTTTTGTGGCGTGTATGGGGTGTGTAGCATGGCTAAAAGACGAAGAAGGAGGCGACGGGACAGTTTTCCCTTGGTGCTTGAGGTGGTGGCTATCGGTCTATTGGCGTTAGCCTGCCTCTTAGCCTTTTCTCTCTGGCGCGGCCCACAGGGCATGGGGCTTTTCGGGTTAGCCTTACGCAGTCTGTTCCTTGCCGTCCTAGGTACAGGGGGTAGCAGTCTTTTTGTACCCATACTGGCTTGGTTAGGGGTGCGCCTACTGTTTAGTGATAAAAAACTAAAACCGAGCTTCACCAAGTGGGAAATACCAAGTAGTTTTTTGCTGTTTTTAACCATATTGGCGGGGCTACAATTGCGGGAGGGGCTATTGCCAATACAAGCTTGGGTGAACGGCACCGTCGGTGGTTTTGTTGGCAATGCGCTAGTTTGGACCCTAGCGTCGGTCTTTGGAACGGTGGGAGCCTGGATTATATTAGCTTTTTCCCTCATCATCAGTCTAATCGGTATTACTCGCATTTCACTGGCCGGCCTTTTACAACGGTTCTGGAGTTGGTTGAGTGGTTTAACTAACCGATGGGGTTCGATTAAGGACCACGTTGGGCGGGTAGAAGAAATGGGAGCTGGCGACCAAGAGTTGACTATTCAAGATTTCCGGGAAGAAATACCGGTGGCAGTGTCATTAGAAGTGAATACTGTCCCCGAACCGCCGCCAGCAGAACCTGCCCCGCCGGTCGCCGAACTGGAGGAGTGGCAGCCTACTCCGGCGCCGGAGCCCGACTGGAAAGCCACAACGACCGATGATTACGAATTGCCCCCGCTTAGACTATTAAAGCGGCCCCAGCGTCCTCGTAGCAGTGGGCAGCAAAATCGGGATATCTATGAAAACAGTCAGATTTTAGAAAAGACGCTCGCTAACTTTGGTATAAGAGCCCGAGTAGTTCATGCAACGAAGGGGCCGGCGGTCACTCGTTATGAAATTCAGCCCGCACCGGGTACGAAAATCAGTAAGGTGACTAGTTTGGCCGATGATATAGCCTTGAGCCTGGCCTGCTCGGAGGTGCGAATTGAGGCGCCTATCCCTGGCAAGGCGGCAATTGGTATAGAAGTGCCTAACCAAAACAGAGCAGCGGTAGGTTTACGAGAAGTCTTAGATACCCCAGAATTTAAACAAGCCGGCTCTGTTTTAACTGTAGCTTTAGGTAAAGATATAACAGGAGAGGCAATTGTAGCCGATCTGGCGGAAATGCCCCATTTGCTCATCGCTGGTGCTACTGGCTCCGGTAAGAGTGTTTGCATCAACAGCATGATTGCCAGCATTCTTTTTAAGGCTAAGCCCCATGAAGTCCGTTTTTTAATGATTGACCCTAAGGTGGTTGAACTGGCTTGCTATAATGGTATTCCGCATCTATTGGCACCGGTAGTAAACCAACCTAAGAAGGCGGCCGCGGCCCTCAAGTGGGCCACCGGTGAAATGGAAAAACGCTATGGCATTTTTGCCAAGGCGGGCGTGCGCGATATCACCCGTTATAACGAATGGGCTGCCAGTGCGGGTAAAGATCAGTTGCCTTTTATCGTTATCATCATCGATGAGTTGGCCGACTTAATGATGGTAGCTAGAGCCGACGTGGAAGATGCTATTTGTCGCCTAGCCCAGATGGCCCGAGCGGCCGGTATGCATCTAGTGATAGGAACTCAGCGGCCCTCTACGGATGTAATTACTGGTTTAATTAAAGCCAATATCCCCTCCCGCATTTCCTTTGCCGTATCTTCAGCTGTTGATTCCCGGGTTATTTTGGATATGGGCGGGGCGGAGAAGCTGCTGGGCAAGGGGGACATGCTCTTTGCCCCCGTAGGTTTGGGCAAACCGGTACGCATTCAAGGCGCCTTCATCTCCAATCGGGAAATAGAGACTCTAGTGGATTTTGTGGGTAGCCAAATGGAGACTCAATATGTTGAAAACCTGTGCCGCTTAGAAGATGTGGCCCAGAGCACCACCAGCGAAGAGCGGGACGAATTGTTTGAAGAAGCCGTTCGCACAGTTGTTGAAGCCGGACAAGCATCGGTTTCTCTCCTGCAACGCCGTTTGCGGGTGGGTTACACTCGGGCCGCTCGCCTGATCGACCAACTAGAAGCGGCTGGTGTTGTTGGCCCCTACGAAGGTAGTAAACCGCGGCTTGTATTCAAAAATCATGAACTGGTTAAGGCCCTATTAGATGCAAATAAAGGGTCGCAATCTATGTAGGAACAAGAGTACTTCGTGTCGAAGAAGAGTGACTAGCCGATCATTTTGCTAGGAGGTGTCGTGGTGAGTCAACTGGGCGAGTTCCTCCGACAACAGCGGGAGGCTCGGGGAATATCCCTAGAAGAACTGCATGCTCGAACAAAAATTCGTGTTAAATATCTAAAAGCCATTGAAGCGGGCGACTATGCAGAGATACCTGGTGAGGTCTATCTCAGGGGCTTTATTCGCAGTATGGCGAAGGAGCTAGACATTGATCCGCATGAAGCTATGGAATTGTATCATCAGGAAGTGCAGTCGGCCAGTGAAGCGATAGATGCCCCAGAAACAGAGGCCAAGCCGGTTGCTGAAGCCCCGGAGCAGCCTGCAACGACTACCGTGAAGGAACCGGTAGCTGCTCCAGAACCTGAAGAGGTGCAGAAGTCCGTCGGCTCAACGCCCCGATCAACTACACCCAGCCGTTCCCATAAGAAGAAAAGGAATAGGGCTACGCCACGCCTGGTATGGCTACTTTTACTAGCGGCAGTGGTGGTAGGTGGTATTTTCTACTGGGATAGGCTGATGGGGCAGCCTATCGCTGAAGATCCGAATGTATTACCACCGGATAATGGTAATAACCAGGAGGCACCGGCCCCAGACCCAGATCCGGAACCGCCATCGGTAAAGGTGGAATTGCAGAATCCGGGAGAGGCCAATCCGATTTACCATGTCACTCAGGGTCCGCTGGAGGTTTTATTGCAGGCGGAAGGAGGAGCTTGTTGGGTGGGTGCTAGTGCCGATGGTGGCCCCCAACAACAGGCCACCCTCAGGCCCGACGGTCAGATTTCTTCCCTCACCGTAGAGGCGGAGAACGATGTTGTGGTTAGGGTGGGAAATCCATCGGCCTTGCGCTTGGTGATCAACGGCATTGATCAAGGTATCATTGGTGGTGGATCAAGGGCAATCGACCTCAGAGTGAGAGTCAAGCCAAGCCCTTAATGTAGGATAGCGAATACGGGTGGCTCTGGTTGCCGCTGGGCATGCTAGAGCCACTTTCTACTTGTCTTTTCGGCAGGCGGGGCTATATGTAAACCGCAAAATGTGTTATTCTCTAGTTGCAATAACATTAGGGGGACTTGTCTTGAAAGTTGGAATGATAACCCTTGGCTGTGCCAAGAATACAGTCGATACAGAAATTATGTTGGCCAATTTGAAAGCCCATGGCTATGAATTTACCGATAACCCGGAGGAAGCGCATATCCTGGTAATTAACACCTGTGGCTTTATCCAGGCTGCTAAGGAAGAGTCGATTGACACTATTTTAGAAATGGCGGTCTGGAAAGAGCAGGGCGTCTGTCGGTTGCTAATAGTAACCGGCTGCTTAAGCCAGCGTTATGGTGAGGAGATTTTGGCGGAAATGCCAGAAGTAGATGCGGTCTTAGGGACCGGCCAGTTGGATAAGCTGGTGCATGTCATCGAGGAAGCCCTTGACGGCCGCCGGGTTTGCGCCATTTCCCAACCGGCTTTCGACTATGATAATTCCATTGGGCGTCTTCGGGTAACTCCCCGTTATAGTGCCTATTTGAAAATAGCTGAAGGTTGCGATCACCGTTGTGCCTATTGTGCTATTCCCCTCATTCGGGGGAACTACCGCAGTCGTAGTCAGGAGAGCATCGTCAGGGAAGTAGAAAACTTGGCGAGAGAAGGAGTGCTGGAAATCAACATTATTGCCCAGGACGTTACTCGTTATGGGCTGGACCGTTATGGCCGTTATGCCTTACCCGAATTGCTGCGGAAAATACTGCAGATAGAGGGCCCGGCTTGGCTGCGCCTCCTGTATGCTTATCCCACCAACTTTACTCCCGAATTGATTGAGCTTATGGCTAATGAATCGCGGCTTTTGGAATACGTGGACTTGCCATTACAACATATCAGTCCCCGTATTCTTAAAGCAATGCGGCGGCCGGATAACCCAGAGCAAATCAGACGCTTGCTCTATGCTTTACGGGAGGCAATGCCACAGATTACGTTGCGTACTACTTTTATCGTTGGTTTCCCGGGCGAGACGGAGCAGGATGTGGAGCTCTTGGCAGAATTTATGCGGGAAATACAGTTTGATCATGTAGGTGTATTTACCTATTCCCGCGAGGAAGGTACGGCGGCAGCTGCTATGCCGGACCAAATTCCCCCAGCAATTAGTCAGGAAAGACGAGATTATCTCATGTCAATTCAGGCACCTATTTCTTTAGCTCGCAATGAGCGCTATGTGGGACAAACTATCGAGGTTTTAGTGGAAGAGGATTGGCCCGATGGCCAGGGGGTCATCGGTAGGGGGCGTAAAGATGCACCGGAGGTGGATGGTCTAGTATACGTTCGTGACAGTCAAGCTCGTCCAGGACAAATTATCCTGGCTGAGATTGAACAAGCTCTTGACTATGATTTAGTGGGGGTGGCCCGGGCATGAGTTTGGCTAACAGAATCACCATAGTGCGCATCTTGCTGGTGCCTTTATTCTTGTATTTTGTTTTGGAGAACATCCCGTATGGCACCTATATAGCTGCCGGTATCTTTATTATTGCCGCCAGTACCGATGGCTTGGATGGCTATCTGGCCCGCAAGCGTAAGGAAGTTACTAATCTGGGCAAGCTATTGGATCCGTTGGCCGATAAGTTGTTGATAACGGCCGCCCTTGTTTCTTTAGTGGAAGCGGGGGTTTTGCCCGCCTGGGTTGCGATTATTATTATCTCCCGAGAATTGGCAGTTACCGGGTTAAGGGCTTTGGCAGCGGCGGAAGGGGTGGTTATTCAGGCCAGCCGGATAGCCAAATTAAAGACTTTGTCGCAAATCGTGGCTATTGTAGGCCTATTAATAGATAATTATCCCTTTTCCTTAATTGGCTTTCCCTTTACCGATATTGCCGTTTGGGTGGCCATAGTGCTTACCGTGTGGTCGGGAATAGAATATTTCATCAGTGCGGGGAAATATCTGCGCTGGCATTAAGCAAGAGGCGATTATCGCCTCTTAATTTTTTTCTAAGGGAAATACCTTCCACACAAAAACTCTTCTGACTGTGCTATAATCATTATGTCATTATGTAAACTAGAGAGGGGTGTGGGGGTTGAAATTGCCTAAATTAAATTGGATTGTAGTGGCCGTTGTCCTCAGCTTAACGGCCGGTTTGCTTTATATGGGCCATCAGGCGTGGCATTTGCGGGTCATTCAAAACCCCCTTCGGGAAAAAATCGGCGCCATTCCAGGAGTTCTTTCCCTACAATTACAGTCTGCGCAGCAGAAAAATGTGCTAGTAATTAACCTCAATCAAGACGCCGAATTCCCCCGAGTGGCTAGCCAGGTTAAGAATATTGTTGGGCAGGAGCCCTATGAAATAGTCTGGGGTGACAACCCTAATACCCACCTATTAGAGGTGCGGAAAGGATTAGATTTAGCCTTGCAGGAAGCTAGGTGGCGACACCAGTTCTTGCTGTTGCAAGAGCGGATGGAAGAGTTCACTCGGGCCCACGCCGTTGAGTACCAATTGGGTGTGGATGAGGAGTATATCTATGTAGCTTTGCTAGATGGTACTCATATTTTGCGGGAGGCAATTCCGTTGATTCAGGTAGGGGGTGGGGCAAATTGAAGTACCAGAAGGAAATAGTAACTGGTCTAGTGGCCGGGGTACTAATCTTCGCTGCCCACATAGGTATTAACGTTATTCCCTTTATCCTATTTCTTGGTTTTATCTATTTTGTAACTAACCGCTTTGGCGTCAACAACCTACAAGGTAAGGCAGGAACCTTGATTTCTGCCGCCACCAAAGAACAATTGATTAATTTTGATGATATCGGTGGCCAGGCGGCTGCTAAACAAGAACTAATTGAAGCCCTGGATTTTATAAATCAGCACCAGGAAGCAAAACGCTTAGGTATCAGGCCTTTGAAAGGCCTGTTGTTAAGCGGCCCTCCCGGTACGGGAAAGACATTATTGGCTAAAGCTGCTGCAGCTTATACCGACTCGGTCTTTATAGCAGCCAGCGGTAGCGAGTTTGTGGAAATGTATGCGGGTGTGGGGGCCCAGCGTGTACGTCAATTGTTTGAACAGGCTAAAACGGCTGCCCGCAAGCAAAACAAGTCTAAAGCTATCATTTTTATAGACGAGATCGACGTCTTAGGGGGGCAGCGGGGTAAGCATAGCAGCCATCTAGAATATGATCAGACCCTGAATCAACTGCTGGTTGAGATGGATGGCATTGCTAATACCAGCGACATTCAGATGCTAGTGATAGGAGCTACTAACCGGCCCGATTTACTGGATGGGGCCCTGTTACGCCCGGGTCGATTCGACCGCCTGGTAAAGGTGGACTTGCCGGAAAAGGAAGCACGGCTGCAGATTCTGCAGGTGCATACTCGCAATAAACCACTAGCACCCGATATAGACTTGGCCCAAGTGGCGCAGGAGACCTATGGCTTTTCGGGGGCCCATTTGGAGAGCCTAGCCAACGAGGCGGCCATTCTGGCCATGCGTGAAGGCGCAGCCTACATTGAGCAACGCCATTTTCAGCGAAGCATAGATAAAGTCATGCTGGGTGAGCAACACGATCGGCGCCCATCGTTGGCTGAGCAACAGCGAATTAGTTTGCATGAGGCGGGCCATGCCCTAGTGGCTGAGCATGTGCGTCCCGGGTCGGTAGCAACTGTTACCATTTTGTCGCGGGGCGATACCCTGGGTTATGTACGTCAGACGGTGGATGATGAAGCTGTCTATTTGCAAACCGAGGAGCAAATCCGCCAGCAACTATGGGTCTTGTTAGCGGGGTCGGTGGCAGAGGAGCTTACGCTGGGTTGTCGCAGTACGGGAGCCCGCGGCGACTTCCAAAAGGCCATCGAGTTAGCACGCCGTTATGTGTTGGCCGGCATGTCTCCGTTGGGTATTATAGATGAATCCGTACTGGCGAAGGACGAATTCCATAGAGCCCAGCAAAAGCTTTTGCAGGAGATCGAGCAAGGGGTACGTGCCTATTTGACGGAGCACCTGGACACTCTCAAGCATGTTGCCGTCAAGTTACAGCAGGAAGAACGTCTATCCGGGGCCCAGTTGCGAGAATTGTTATGCACACCGAAGAAACATGGCGACGCTGAGGACGCATAAAAATATCTGCCCATTACGGGCAGCTTTTTTTTGTCTTTGTTAAGGCTGGCAGGTAAGCGATGTAGCTATGTGGAATAATTAGTGGGGGATGGCACCCAGCTTGCACTTAACCAGGAGGCGGGACAGATGAATGCAGAAATAATAGCCGTAGGTACCGAGATATTGCTAGGTCAAATAGTGAATACTAACGCTCAATTTCTATCTCAAGAAATGGCTGCATTGGGGATAGGCGTATATTACCATTCAGTAGTAGGCGATAACCTAAAACGTTTAGTGGAAACTTTTCAACAAGCTTGGGAGCGTTCGTCGATAGTTATTTTAACCGGTGGTCTGGGACCGACTACCGATGACCTGACACGAGAAGGCGTGGCCTTGGCTCTCCAGCGTCCCCTTAGTTTTCGTGAAGACGTATGGCAGGAGATTTGTGCCAATATGCAGCGGGCCAATCGCCCTATTCCTGAAAACAATCGGCGCCAGGCTATGGTGCCCGAGGGCGCCATTGTCTTGCCGAACCCGCGGGGCACCGCTCCCGGGTTGATTATTCCAGAAGGTGAACGCTTGGCTGTTCTATTGCCAGGGCCGCCGCGGGAAATGCAGCCCATGTTCTTCGACCACGTGCGTCCCTTGTTGGCTCAAAAGGTTGGCCATAGCGTTATTCTATCCCGCAGTTTACGGGTGGTTGGTATCGGCGAGGCGGCTTTAGAGGAGCAGATTGCCGACCTAATTGCCGCCCAAAGTAATCCTACCATCGCCCTTTATGCCAGCCTAGGTGAACTGCAAATTCGTGTCACGGCCCAAGCTGCCGACGAGGAAAGGGCTAGAGAATTGATCGCTCCCGTGGAAGAGGCTATCCGGCGACGTATCGGTAGTGCAGTTTATGGTGTCGATCAGGACACTTTGCCCAGTGTATTGGGCCAGCTGTTGCGGCAGCGGGGGTATAAGTTGGCCCTTGCCGAATCCTGTACGGGCGGTTTGCTGGGCAGCATGATCACCGACGTTCCCGGTAGCTCCGATTATTTTGCGGCTAGCTATGTCACCTACAGTAATGAAGCTAAAGAGAAAACGTTAGGGGTTCCTGCGCAGCTTATTCGGGAGCAGGGCGCGGTAAGTGCTGCCTGTGCCGAGGCTATGGCCCAGGGGGCCAGGAAGGCTAGCGGTGCCGATGTGAGTATTGCTATTACTGGTATTGCGGGGCCCGGTGGTGGCACTGCCGACAAACCAGTAGGTACCGTTTATGTGGCCGTTATCGCTCCCGAAGGACAGCTGGTGGAAAAATTGTCACTGCGGGGTGAACGGGCAGCCATCCGTACCCGCGCAGCTAAAGCGGCCCTCAACTTGGCCCGCTTAGTGCTGCTGAAAGAAAGGGCGAGTGAGGCCGAATAAAGGAGCTTGAGCTAGAAATAGCCCTAAAATGACGCCAGCCGAACATATGTGCGGTTAGAAGGCGGTTGGACAACTATGTTATGCTGACATTAGAAAATTTAGGTTTGTGGGGGGAAGATGAATGAATAAGGCGGGCGCATTAGAGATAGCTCTCAGTCAGATTGAAAAGCAATTTGGTAAAGGTGCGGTTATGCGCTTAGGGGAAGAATCTACACGCTTAGTCCACGATGTAATCCCCACGGGAGCCCTGGCTTTGGATATTGCGCTAGGAGTTGGCGGCGTTCCTCGTGGCCGCATTATTGAAGTCTTTGGTCCCGAGTCATCGGGTAAGACAACGGTGACTTTGCATATGATTGCGGAAGCCCAGAAATTGGGCGGTATCGCTGCCTTCATCGATGCGGAGCACGCATTAGATCCGGTCTATGCCAGCAATTTGGGAGTCTGTATCGATGACTTGCTAGTTTCCCAGCCGGATACGGGTGAACAAGCCTTAGAAATCACGGAGGCACTGGTGCGCAGTGGTGCGGTGGATATAATTGTGGTTGACTCGGTGGCCGCTTTGGTGCCTCGGGCGGAAATAGAAGGGGAAATGGGGGACTCCCATGTGGGGTTGCAGGCCCGTTTAATGTCGCAAGCCTTGCGCAAATTGGCTGGTGCCATTAACCGCTCCCGTTCGGTGGTTGTATTTATTAATCAGCTGCGGGAAAAGGTGGGCGTCATGTTTGGTAATCCGGAAGTTACTCCCGGCGGCAGGGCTCTCAAATTCTACTCTTCGGTGCGTCTAGAAGTGCGCCGCGTAGAAACGTTGAAGCAGGGTACCGAAATGGTGGGTAATCGTACCCGTGTTAAGGTAGTTAAGAATAAGGTGGCCCCGCCTTTTAAACAAGCCGAGTTTGATCTTATGTATGGTGAAGGTATATCGAAAGAAGGCAATATATTAGACATCGGTGTGGAAGCTGATATCGTAACTAAGAGTGGGGCTTGGTATTCCTATGAAGGTGAGCGTTTAGGGCAAGGACGGGAGAATGCTAAAGCTTCATTACGGGCAAACCCCGAGCTAGCGCAGGAAATAGAACAACGTATTCGTGAAAAATTCCAGCTCGGCCAAGTCAAAGCGTTAAGTGGAGATGAAACGGACGACGCGGAGTAAGCCAAAAAGCGGTGCTCGCTCCTATGCCTTATGGCTACTAGGCCGACAGCCCTACACTACCTCCCGCTTACGCGAGCGTTTGCTGCGGCGGGGTTATGATGAAGAGGAAACGAGCGACGCTATAGGCTATCTGTTGGAAACCGGATATCTAAACGATGCTAGCTATGCGGCCGACTTTGTTGCCCGTCGTGCTTTAGCCGGGCATGGGCCCCGTAAATTGCGCTGGGAACTCAATAGTCGTGGCGTGGCGGATGATATAGTCGAAGCAGCTATTGGACAAGTATCGCAGCAAACGTTGTTGGAGCAGGCAGCCCGATTAGCCCAGCGTCGCTTGCGGGGAAAGGATCTTGATGACCCTAAAGTGATAGCTAACCTGTATCGCTACCTTTTACAACGCGGCTATGATTACGATTTGGTTGCAGAGATAGTACAAAACCTTGACAGTTACCTGTGTAATAGTTAAAATCTTGCCAGAGAGGGTATAAGCGCCCCTTGAGTTTTGGGGTCGGCTTTGACTGGTATTGCAGCCAGAAAAGTAATTTTAATCTTTTAGGCCGAGATTCTCTCGGCCTTTTTTGAAGTATAAAGGTGTGGTCGCTCGTTTTTATGTCTATGATAAATAAAAGCAGTAGCAAAAGACCACCACCTGAAGGCTAACCAGCTGAGCCTTTCTAGAGTGATTACTAACATTTATGGGGTTAAGTACCTTGAAAAGTAAAAAAGGAGGTTTGAGTTATAGATACGGGACAGGTATTCATGTGGGCAGTGACTGTAGTAGGTATCCCGCTGGCTGGAGTGGCTGGCTATTTATATCGCAAGAAGATTGCCGAACAAAAAATCGGTGGCGCTGAACAAGAAGCCCTCCGCATTGTAGAAGAAGCGAAGAAGACGGCCGAAGCTAAGCGCAGAGAAGTGCTGCTAGAGGCAAAAGAAGAGGTACATCGTTTGCGTGCCGATCTGGACAAAGAAGTGCGGGACCGTCGCTCCGAATTACAACGCATGGAACGACGCGTCATTCAGAAAGAAGAAACCTTGGAACGCAAACTGGAGCACCTGGAAAAGAAGGAAGAACAGGTGCAACGCAAGAGCAACGATCTGGAGCGACAAAAGGAAAAGGTTAACGAGATTATCGCCCAGCAGCAGGCTGAATTAGAGCGTATATCTGGCTTAAGCTCTCAGGAAGCTAAGCAAATGCTTTTGCAAAGCATTGAAAACGAAATTCAGCAGGAAGCAGCCCTAATGATTAAGGATATGGAAACCAAGGCGCGAGAAGAGGGCGAGAAACGGGCGCGAGAGATCATCACGCTGGCTATTCAGCGTTGTGCAGCCGATCACGTGGCTGAAACAACCGTATCGGTAGTCGAATTGCCCAATGATGAAATGAAAGGGCGCATAATCGGCCGCGAGGGACGTAACATTCGTACCTTTGAAACCCTTACTGGTATCGATCTGATTATTGACGATACCCCCGAAGCCGTTATCTTATCGGGTTTTGATCCTATTAGGCGCGAAGTTGCCCGGGTGGCTTTAGAGCGCCTAGTGGCGGATGGTCGCATCCATCCAGCTCGCATTGAGGAAATGGTAGAGAAGGCCCGGCGAGAAGTGGATGTGCGTATTCGGGAAGAAGGTGAGCGGGCTATTTTGGAGATCGGGATCCACGGTTTGAATCCCGAGTTGGTGAAATTGCTGGGGCGCTTGCATTTCCGCACCAGCTACGGCCAGAATGTGCTTAAACATTCTATGGAGGTAGCTCATCTGGCTGGGATTATGGCGGCCGAGTTAGGGGCCGATGTTAACATAGCTAAGAGGGCCGGCTTGCTACACGATATTGGCAAAGCTATCGATCATGAGGTGGAAGGTCCTCATGTAAGTATTGGTGCCGATTTGGCTAAGAAGTACCGCGAGCATCCGGCCGTTGTACATGCTATAGCTGCTCATCATAACGATATTGAACCACAAACCATAGAGGCGGTTTTAGTACAGGCAGCTGATGCGGTATCGGCGGCCCGACCGGGAGCCCGTCGCGAGAGCTTGGAGAGTTATATCCGGCGCTTGGAGAAGTTAGAAGAAATAGCCGATTCCTTCGCCGGCGTAGAAAAGACCTATGCCATCCAAGCCGGCCGTGAGATTCGTATCATTGTCAAACCCGATAAAGTGGACGACTTGGCATCGGTACGTATCGCTCGGGACGTTGCCAAGAAGGTGGAGAACGAACTGGATTATCCTGGCCAAATCAAAGTAACTGTTATCAGAGAAACGAGAGCTGTAGATTATGCAAAATAGCGGCGGAAATTCCGTCGCTTTTTTGTTTCTATTGCTTAAAGAAGGTAAAATAAAAAAAGGACCTTAATACTGAGAAAGGGGCGAGCATATGCTTGGTATACTTTTCATTGGGGATGTGGTGGGTAGGCCTGGCCGTCGCAGCTTGTCCACTCTGATTAGTAAAGTAAAGCGACAGCATCCGGTTGATTTGGTAATTGCTAATGGAGAAAACTCAGCCGGTGGCACTGGTATTACCCGAGACGTGGCTCACCAGCTGTTTCATGCCGGTGTAGACATTATCACTAGTGGCAATCACATCTGGGATAAACGGGAGGCCCTCGATTTATTGAATGAGGAAAAGCGAATTATTCGTCCGGCCAACTATCCTCCCAATACGCCGGGGCAGGGCAGTGTGGTGGTGGAAATAGGTTTACCGCCCCGCCGGGTGCTCATTATGAATCTTTGTGGTCGTACATTTATGCCCGACATGGATTGCCCCTTTCGTACTGCAGATCATATTTTGCACACCCAGGCCCGTAGCGGCGATATTATCATAGTTGATTTTCATGCCGAAGCCACGTCGGAAAAGGCAGCTTTAGGTTACTATTTGGACGGAAGGGTAACTGCCGTCTTCGGCACCCACACCCATGTGCAAACGGCCGATGAACGTTTGCTGCCCCAGGGTACGGCTTTCATTTCCGATGTGGGTATGGTAGGGCCCCTTAACTCCATTCTGGGGGTAGAAATAGAACCTGTGTTACATAAATTCTTAACCGCATTGCCGGTTCGCTTTGAAGTGGCCAAAGGGCCTGTGATAAGCAATGCGGTCTATCTGACAGTGGAGGCCGATTCCCACCTGGCGGCTAATCCCCCTCTACGAATTAGAGAGATAATTGACTGATTGACCATCCTTTGGGAGAGGACTTAGCCCAGACTTATTGAATATAGTCATAAGTGGACGTGAAGACTGCTTTCGCAGTACTTATAATCTCACTTATAAATCCGGGGCAAGGAGGAATTACGGTGGAGCTTTTAAGAGTCTCAGCAAAGTCTAATCCAAATGCGGTAGCAGGTGCATTAGCAGGAGTAATCCGGGAACGCGGTGCGGCAGAAATACAGGTGGTGGGTGCGGGTGCTCTTAACCAGGCCGTGAAAGCAATTGCTATTGCCCGTGGCTTTGTAGCCCCCAGTGGGATAGACCTGATTTGCATTCCTGCTTTTGCCGACATTGTAATTGATGGCGAGGAGCGCACCGCTATTAAGCTGATCGTAGAACAGAGATAGTCCTTGTTTCGGCTGAGGTCAAAGGAGGAAAGGATATGGAGGACAAGGCCCGTCGATTGCATCAAGATGCGTTAGTAATTGATACCCACTGTGACACCTTGTTGCGGGTTTTGGGGCGAGCGCCCTACCAGCAACAACAACAACATGAGCCTTATCGTTTAGCTGACCGACACGAAGAGGGACATATTGATTTGCCGCGCTTAAAAGAGGGCGGCGTAGACGTCCAATTCTTTGCCGCCTATATCGAGCCCATTTTTAAACCGGACCGGGCTTTAAAGCGAACCATGCAAATATTTGATGCCTTCTTTACCGAATTGGAAGCCAACTC
>JAMNZE010000061.1:0-4089 GCA_023622465.1 Bacillota bacterium
AGAGGGGGTAAGGGAATTATGAATTGGCAAAGCCCTTATATCTTAGACCTAATTAAACGGGCTTTAGAAGAAGATATATGGACAGGCGACATTACTACCGAGTCTATAATTCCACCGGAGCGCCAGGCGGTGGCCCGGGTTTGGACCAAGGTGGATGGTGTTATCGCCGGTTTACCCTTGTTTAAACAGGTGTTCTTGCAAATAGATCCCACCCTGCAAGTGGAACTCCTAGTCGAAGATGGCCATGTGGCTACTGCCGGTACCACTTTAGCCCACATCCGCGGTTCCGCCCGTTCCATTTTGCAGGGAGAACGGGTGGCGCTGAACTTCTTACAGCGCCTTTCCGGTATCGCTACCCGTACTTCGCGCTTAGCAGATGCCATCAAGTTCTATCAAGGTCGAATAGTTGACACCCGTAAGACTACGCCGGGGCTGCGGCGGTTGGAAAAGTATGCGGTGCGGATAGGTGGGGGCTATAACCACCGCTTCGGTCTCTACGATGCGGTCCTTATCAAGGATAACCACATCGCGGTGGCCGGTGGTATTAAAGAAGCTATTACCGCCGTGCGTAGCCGCATCGGGCATACTACTAAGATAGAAGTAGAAGTAGAGAATTTGGAGCAGCTGAGTGAAGCGTTAGAAAGCCGGGCCGATATCGTCATGCTGGATAACATGTCGGTGGACATGATGAAGGAAGCTGTTAAAATGGCCCAAGGAAAAGCTATTCTAGAAGCTTCCGGTGGTATTACGGAGGATAATATTACGGAAGTAGCTAAGACGGGGGTAGACTATATCTCCATCGGCGCTCTGACTCACAGCGTTAACGCCCTCGATATTAGCCTGGATATTGAGTTGGAAGAAGGGTCACCGACCAATGATTAGGAAAAGGTGTAAATGGGGCCTGTTGGCCCCACCCCGTGGGGCCCAGGTTCCGCGGGTTTTTTCTTGAAAAGGGGGAGAGCCATGCTACTAGTAATCAATATGGGGAACACGCGTACCCATGCGGTGTATTATCAAGGGGGCCACAAGAGTCCCCACTTTGCTACGTCCACGTTGCCCCAGGTGGACCATTATGTTAATTGGCTGAAGGCCGTTTCGGTTTTAGCCCCTGAGCGTATCCTTCTGGCCTCGGTGGTCCCCTCGGCGGCGACCGCCCTAGCTACAGCTACTAAGGAAGTATGGGAGATGGAGCCTGAGTTGGTCAGACCCCGGGAGGATCTGGGCATTCGCTTCACCACCGTCGATTATAAGCACGATTTAGGGGCCGATCTTTTCGTCAATGCGGTGATCAGCCATCATGACTATGGTGGCAATATACTGAACGTGGATTTAGGTACGGCCTCCACCTTTTGTGTAATAAAGGATGGCCTTTACCTGGGTACCAGCATTGTGCCTGGGATGGAGCTTTCGATTAAGGCTATGATTCAAGGCACAGCCCTGCTGCAGGATTTTGCTCTGCAGAAAATGGATAAGGTAATTCAAGATAATACTACCGCTTGTTTGCAGTCGGGTATCTATTTCAGTTACTTTGAAATGGTGCGAGGTATGATTAGGCGTATTCAGGAGGAGGAAGGGCCGCTAAAAGTGGTGTTGACGGGAGGCATCGGCAACTTCCTCCACGACGAGTTGGCACCCTATGTGGATTACTTCCGTCCCGAGCTAACCCTGGAAGGCCTACAGCTGATAGCTCGTCTGTTGCCAAGGCTGGAGTGAGGCGCTATAATTAAATTGCTAGCCAGCGGCGGGTACCTTTCGGACTCGACAGGCTAGTAAGATCAATAAAATACGTCCGGTATTTGTGCCGTGGAAGGCCAAAACTGGAACGGAGGTGGAGCAAAAAATGAAGGTGTCCACCAGGCAGATCGTCGTGGTAGGCGTGTTAACCGCGCTGACGATCGCCCTTGGGGCATCGGGAGTGGGCTTGATCGGAGTCCCCACTCCTGCAGGAGCGGCTACTACTATGCATATTCCGGTGATTATCGGGGGCATATTAGAAGGGCCGCTGGTTGGTTGTTTCTTAGGTCTATTGTTCGGCTTGTTTACGTTGCATTTGGGACCAGCCATAGCCGTTATCCCGGCGCGGCTGCTAATCGGTGTGGCTGCCTATTATGCCTACCGGGCCACCTATTTGCTCGTAGAGCGTTGGTTGGGGCGCTCAGCGCCCATTGTGGCGGCAGCGGTAGCGGGGGCAGTAGGTTCGATAGTCAACACGGTGGGTGTTTTAGGGATGGCGGTCCTTATCGGTTTGTATTCGGTGGAAGTAGCCTGGTCCATAGGCTTGCTACATGGGGTGCCAGAAGCAATCTTGGCTGCTGTAGTTGCCGCCTTTTTGATTCTGCCTCTTTCACAGGTGACCAAAGGTAAATCTAAAGTTATAAGCTGAGTAAGGCATAGGGGCTAGCGCAAAAGTGAGCGCTAGCCCCTTTTAATTTAGCTCCCATTCCGGTTCGCTCTCCTTTACCTTAGCATAGGTGATACTTTCTTCTCCGAACCGGTTCTTTATCTTATCCATGGCTTGGGCCAATTTCTGTCGTTTTTCCTTCTCCGCTTGGCCCTCCAAGAATGATAATTGCTGGGTAGCCGTTGGGCTTAAATTTTGCAGGCTAATACCTATCAGGCGGACTGGTTGGCCGTTATAATTTTTTAGCAATAGCTCTTTGCCCGTCTGATAGATAACCTGATCCAAGTTGGTCGGTTCGGGCAGGCTGGCGTGACGGGTGAGCGTAGTAAAATCGTGGTAACGCAGTTTAAGGGCCACCGTTCTGCCGTACAAACCGGCGCGGCGGAGGCGTCGCCCCACTTTTTCCGCCAAGTGGAGTAATATGGCTATTACCTGGTTCAGATCGCAAACATCGGTGGGGAAGGTGTGTTCGTGACCCATAGACTTAATTTCTGTTTCTGACATAACCGGGCGATCATCCTGGCCGGCGGCCAGCTGTTTTAAATGGTGGGCTTGGCCGGTCCCCATCACCCGGGCCAAAAGCCGGATGTCAAAGGCGGCCAGATCACCAATGGTGTCGATGCCCAGGGTCCTTAGTTTTTCCGCCGTTTTGGGGCCTACTCCCCAGAGTCGGCTGATAGGCAGGGGATGCAGGACCTGTTCTATTTCCTCCGGCTTAATCCAAACCAGGCCGTCGGGCTTTTGTAAATCGGAAGCGATCTTGGCTAAGAATTTATTATGGGCCAGACCGGCAGAGGCGGTAATGCCCACTTCTTGCTTGATCAATTCTTTAATTTTACGGGCAATAGTTAGGGGATCGCCAAAAAGGTTAGTACAACCGGTGAGATCTAAGAAGGCCTCATCGATGGAGATCGGTTCTACTAAAGGCGTAAAACGATGGAAGATGGCAAACACTTGGCGCGAAGCTGCTTTATATTTAGCCATGTTGCCCGGTAGAAAAATGCCGTGGGGGCAACGGCGGTAGGCTTCGGTCAGCGGCATGGCCGAGCGTACACCGTATTTGCGGGCCGCATAGGAGCAGGTAGAGACAACACCGCGCTGATCCGGCCGTCCGCCTATAATAACCGGTTTTCCGCGCAGTTCGGGCCGGTCCCGCTCCTCGATGCTGGCGAAAAAGGCATCCAAATCGATGTGTAAAATAGGACGCAGCTGGGCCATGTTCGCACCTCCTTGCGAACATTTGTTTTGTTTAATTATAGCATATGGGGCTCGGAGGGGGAACCGGGCGAAGCGAGCTCATTCCGACAGAGGTTTGGCCACAGGCGCGGCGCTCTAGTATGACCCCGGCCCCTACTGAAAAGCTAGTATGTTAGGGCTTCTAGGGGTAGTCCCTCGGACTACAGCAGGCTGCGCCTCTAGCCGCCGTCTTTGTGCGCGCCGCCATTACCACCCTACTCACCGGTGTTCTTCTGATTACCCGCTCCGAGGTGCAGCCACTGGTAGGGTGGGGCAGCAAGACTTGGCTGGCTATTATCGCCAGTGGTGTGGTGGGAGTGCTTCTGGCCCAGGTCTTCTATTTTGCCGCCCTGCGCGGTGGCGATGTGGGGAGCGTGGCCCCCATAGCCGGCTCTTACCCCCTCTTTGCCTGCCTGCTGGCTGCCATCCTATTAGGGGAAAAGCTGACCCCA
>JAMNZE010000088.1:0-16008 GCA_023622465.1 Bacillota bacterium
CACCCCCATGCCCTCCGCTTAAGCAAAGAAAGCCAAGTATTGATAAGCAACTTGCGTTGGCACCAGTTCCCGGGAGAGGTAGTGTTACAGAGGTGCTGGGCTATTTTGGTATCCATGCATATCTTTTTACCGACGGCAATTCCGGGGCAAATACGTTTAAGCAATGTATACGGGGAACCCTCCGGCATACCTCTAAGCGGCCCGCCCCGCCTGGAGGCCAACTGGTCGCCGGCCGATCTCATGGAGCTATTTCCTCCCGCCACTTACCAAATACTGACCACCACCAGCGAACCCTATTCACTCCTGCTAGCAGGGCACCAGCTTTGCTTCAGCACCTATCGCTTCTATCCCAGTAGCTTCTATCTGCGAGCCGGTTCCTTCTTGGCCCACCTAGCCGAAAGGGCACTGGCTATAAATCCCCAGTCCCTTCAGCTGGGGCGGATGCAAGCAATAGAACTACCCTGGATGTAACCGGTTTTTTAAGAGTATGTCACCGACACGAACTTTGTCGAATTCGGGTGGACAACTTCTCCAGCCCTAAGGTATCATGGGATAGATTTAAGAATTCTGATATCAGGGAGGTTGGATGAACAATGGCTGCCCAGCTCAAGGTCTTCGCAGGAAGCTCTAATGAACCGCTAGCAGCTGAAATCTGCCAACACCTAGGCATCAACTTAGGTAAGCGAGAAATTATCCAGTTCAGCAACGACAACACTTTCGTAAAGATTAATGAAAATGTACGTGAATGCGACGTTTTTGTAATACAGACCTCTTGCCCACCGGTCAACCACCATTTGGTGGAACTCTTAATCATGATTGACGCCGCATCCCCATCACAGCCCGCTTGGTAGCCGATTTGCTCACCACCGCCGGCGCGGATCGGGTAGTAACGGTTGACCTACATTCACCTCAGATTCAAGGCTTCTTTACCATTCCCCTGGACCATCTGACGGCAGCCGACATGCTCTGCAGATACTTTGAAGAAAAGGACATCTCCGATTTAGTGGTGGTGGCCACCGATGCGGGTGGTGCCAAGAAGGCGTCGGTATACGCCAAAAGGCCCACATTACCCACTTTATCGGCGATGTGGAAAACAAAAATGTGGTTATTCTGGATGATGAAATAGATACGGCCGGTACGGTGCAAGAAACGGTGAAAGCGGTACGAGCTGCCGGCGCCAAAGATATTTATGTGGGTTGTACCCATCCGGTTTTCTCTGGTCCGGCAGTGGAACGTTTGCTGGCCTCGGATATCAAAGAAATCGTCACCACCAATACCTTACCGACCGAACACGCCCAGGCACTGCCGAACCTAACCGTACTCTCGGTAGCCCCCATCATCGCCGAGACCATTCGGCGTATCAATCAGGGTGAATCGGTCAGCACCCTGTTCCGTACCTAAGATGGACATGTCTTTACAGGAACGCTATGGTGACGAGCAGGTGTTGGTTATCCCGGCGGCTAGCGTAGAGCATCTAGATGCGGGCATCCAACCTATGGTTGATTTAACTAAAGCCGAACCCCGCTTTATCTTTCGCTACCAAGCTGAACAGAACCCCCGGTGGCGGCAGTTGATACCCTATATCGTTTTGCGCCAGGCGGACCGACTATGGCTCACAAAGCGCCTTAGCACTCAGGGTGAAAGCCGTCTGCACAATCGTTTTTCGCTGGGGGTGGGTGGCCATATCAATCCTATCGATGCCGAAGGGACTTCCGCCTTGCTGGCGGCCCTTTATCGTGAACTAGAAGAAGAATTATACTTAGGCAACAACTGGCGACCGACCGACCCCCAACCGGTGGCATTGATTAACGATCTCTCCAATGCGGTCAGCCGCGATCATCTGGGCGTAGTTTTTATCCTCGATATACCACCCCACGTCAGCGTGGAGGTGAGAGAAAAGGATAAAATGTTGGGCCAATGGGTGGAAGCCTCTAGGGTGAGGGAATTATACTATGAGCAACTGGAGAGCTGGTCCCAAATTGTATTCACTTACTTAGAGAAGGCCACAAAATAGGCCTTCTTTTTTTAACCTTGACAATAGACTTGTCCACCGATTACAATGATGCAAATCATGGAAGAGTGCCTAGGGTTCCGCACCGGGTGGTGGACTGGTCCAAGCGGCACTGCCTCTTAAGAGGTACACCGTGGGTAAAAAAAGACCCCAGCGGCAAGTTCCAGTAGGAATGCCGCGGGGTTTTCCCTTTTTAAGGAGGTGTTTTACGGTGCTAGCCATACGAACCAAGAATCTGGGGAAAGAGTTCTCGCGCCAAAAAAAGGCGGGCGGCCTGCTAGGTAGCTTGCGTAGCCTTTACCAACAGGATAGGGAAAGAGTTGTGGCGGTGCATTCCCTGGACCTGGAGATAGCCCGGGGGGAGTCGGTGGCTTTTATTGGCCCCAACGGAGCCGGCAAATCCACTACTATAAAGATGCTCACCGGCATTCTGCACCCCAGTTATGGTGATGCCCAGGTACTCGGGTTTACGCCTTGGCAGGAACGACAGAAATTGGCCTTCCATATTGGCACGGTCTTTGGCCAAAAATCCCAATTGTGGTATCACCTACCTGCAGCCGACAGCTTCTTCTTGCTGGGGCGCATCTACGAGCTGGATCGCCACACCTTTCAGCAACGGCAAGCGGAGCTGGTGGAGCGTTTTGAGTTAAAAGAGTTTTTTCATGTGCCGGTACGCAAACTCTCTCTGGGCCAACGCATGCGGGCCGAGCTGGCTGCCGCCCTCTTGCATAGTCCTCAGGTGCTCTTTCTGGATGAACCGACCATCGGCTTAGATGTGGTGGCACGCCAAAATATGCGCAACCTGATCAAAGAAATAAATGGGCTAGGAATAACCGTATTCCTAACCTCCCATGACACCGGCGACATAGAGAACCTCTGCCGGCGGGTGATCATGATCCATAATGGGCAGGTGGTCATCGATCAATCGATCAACAGTCTGAAACGCAATCATTTGGCCACAAAAATTATCCGGGTGCGTTTAGAAACCCCCATTGATAGCCCACCCGCCATTGCCGGGGCACAGGTGCTAAAACATAAAGGAGCCGGCTTAAAAATTTCCCTAGATACAACCAAGTTGAGCGTCGACGAACTATATATGCGTTTACGGCAATTGGCCCCCATTGCCGACATCACCATTGGTGACCCGCCTCTGGAAGATATAATCGCCAATATCTATCGTCATAACCAGACGGGAGGTGATACCCATGAACTGGCACAAGAAGTGGCGCAAATATAGCGCTGTTACCCTGACAGCAGCCCAGTCACGGCTGGCTTACTGGCAAGAGATGGGGGCGCGGACCTTCTTTTTTGCTACCATTTTATTCACCTTTTCCGGACTCTGGGGACGTATGATCGGTGCCGATAGTACCGTAGCCGGATATTCTCAGCAGCAGCTGGTTTGGTATCTCACCTTAACAGAAGCAATCACTCTCAGTGCCACCAGTCTGTTGCAAGAAGTGGAACAAGATGTGAAAACAGGGCAAATAGGCTATCTGCTAGCTAAACCCCTTAATTACCTACTCTACCAGGCGGCCTATTACACGGGTGAAATGGCAGTTGCCTTTTCGCTAAACCTGCTGGCCGGCGGGCTGGTGGCCTGGGCTTTGGTGGGCCTACCCCCTATCACCCCGTCCAGCCTCGTCCAAACTTTGGTGCTAGTGGCACTAGGCGCTGCGGTACGCTTTTGCCTACTGGCCGCCATCGCCCTGCTCAGCTTCTTTGTGGAAGAATGTCGCCCCTTTTACTGGATCTATTCCAAACTCATCTTCACCATGGGAGGACTTTTCATTCCCATCGATCTCTATCCGCAACGGTGGTTAAAACCTTGCGTTGGTTGCTAGCTCAATGGTCCATCAACCTGGCTTCCGCCATGGCCTACCGCATTAGCTTTTTGACGCAGGTTGTTTTCATGTTGCTTAACGATATTTTTCTCCTCTTTTTCTGGTGGATCATACTGCAATTGGTGCCTGATATTGGTGGCTGGGGTATGGCCGATATTTGGCTTATGTATGGCCTGGCCGCCGGCGGCTTTAGCCTGGTAGCCATCTTTGCCGGGAATTTTAACCGCCTATCCACCCTCATTGCGGAAGGCCAGTTGGACTATTACTTGGCGCTACCTAAAAATGTACTTTTGCATGTGCTGGTCAGCAATACCTCCTTTTCGGCGGTGGGGGACTTGATCTTCGGATTGGTGATGGGTGCCATGGGCTGCCGGGCCCATGGAGCTAGTTATCTGCTGTTCCTGTTCTTTATGCTCACCGCCGGTTCGCTACTCTGCGCCTTCTCTGTCATCACCAATAGCTTGGCCTTCTTCATCGGGCGCAGCGAGGCCATCAGCCAGCAGTTGACCCAGGCCATGACCAGTTTCAGTATGTACCCGGGAACAATTTTTCAAGGGGCGGCCCGTTTTATTGTTCTCTTTCTCCTGCCGGCCGGTTTTATGACCCATATTCCGGTGGAAACCCTTCGGCATTTTGATAGAGCCAACATCTGGATAGTATTGGCGGCCAATTTGGTCCTGTGGCTGCTGGCGATTCTGCTATTCTACGCGGGGTTACGACGCTATGAATCGGGCAATCAGGTCACCTTACGTGGGTAAACGGTGGGCCAGCATGTTTACATCTAAATGGGACAGCCCCCTCTACAACGATCCAACACTCACCGATTGCCTTAAAAAATAAAAGGAGCTGGCGCAAACTATCTGACGCCAGCTCCTTTTTTGAATCAGCCGGGAAGATTTGTGGCTCCTCGATAGATAATGCCGTGGGGCGTATCTAACGTTACCAGCTGCCCATCGGTCAGCAGACTTGTGGCCCCCGACACTCCTACGATGACGGGTAAACCTAAGTTCAAGGCCACAATGGCCCCATGGGAAGTGAGACCGCCCTCCTCTGTTATTAAGCCACCGGCCTGCTCCAAGACGGAGATATAATCTCGATCGGTGCTAATAGCCACCACTATGCCTCCGGGCACCATTTTCTCCTGGGCTTCTTTAGCCGTCTTGCCAATAACCACCCGCCCGGTGACCGCTTCTTTACCGATGCCGGTGCCCCGGGCTAATATATCACCCACCACATGCACCTTAATTAGGTTGGTGGTGCCGGGTACACCCACCGGCACTCCCGCCGTCAGCACGACCAAATCGCCATTCTTGATCAAGCCCCGATCCAGCGAACTGGCTATGGCGGCCTTGATCATTTCATCGGTATTATCTACCCGGGGCCCCAACACCGGATAGACGCCCCAAGACAGGTTCAACCTTCTGGCCACGCGGGCATCGGTGGCAAAGGCGATGATCGGCATCTGGGGCCGGTAGCGGGAAACCATGCGGGCGGTGCTGCCCGATGTGGTAGGAGTAATAATGGCAGCCGCAGACAGATCTTCGGCGGCCTGTACGCTGGCATGGCTGATGGCATCGGTCACATTAACCTGTGGTTGCCGCAAAGCTAGGCTCCGGTCGAGGGCTTGTTCGGTATGCAAGGCAATGCGAGCCATCGTCTCTACCGCCGCCAATGGATAGCTACCGGTGGCTGTCTCGCCCGATAGCATTACCGCATCGGTGCCATCGAAGATAGCATTAGCCACATCGCTGGCTTCAGCCCGGGTGGGACGGGGCGATCGCATCATGGAATCCAACATTTGGGTGGCTGTGATTACCGGTTTGCCCGCCCGATTGCAGGCGGCAATCAGCTGCTTTTGAATGATGGGCACTTCCTCGGGAGGAATCTCTACTCCCAAATCGCCTCTAGCCACCATAATGCCGTCGGCCACCTTCAGTATGGCGGCCAAATTGTCCACGCCCTCCCGATTTTCTATCTTAGCTATAATCGGTATGTCACAATCTAGTTCTTCCAAAAGGCGGCGCAGACTTAACACATCTGCCGGCTGCCGCACAAAGGACTGGGCGATAAAATCTACCCCCAGTTCCACCCCTAGCCTAATATCTTCTATATCTTCCTCCGATAGGGCCGGCAGGTTAAGGCTACGTCCGGGAATGTTCACCCCTTTACGGTCACGGACCACGCCCCCCACCACCACTTGGCAATACAAGTCGGGCCCGTGTTTAGCCCTAACCACCAGCTCCACCAGACCATCATCAATAAGCACCGTGTCGCCTACTTCCACATGGGCACTTAAATGGGGCCAACTGACGCTAATCCCCTGGGCATCTCCCGGGCGTTCAGCGGCATATAAAACAAAATTCTGCCCCGGCTGTAGCTCCACCACTCCTTCTACAAACTTGCCTAGGCGCACTTCTGGCCCTTTTGTATCAAGAATTATGGGCACAAACTTGTCGGTGGCTTCAGCAGCTGCCCGGATACGAGCAAAACGGGCCTGCTGCTCCTCATGGCTACCATGGGAGAAATTTAGCCGAGCCACATCTACTCCCGCCCGGATCAGTTGTTGTAACAATTCGGGTTCATCACTGGCGGGGCCAATGGTGGCCACAATCTTAGTCAGTCGCAAGGGGACCCCCTCCTTCCATCCAACCATCCCCTAATTAAGAGTTTGGCTAACCGTCCGCATTTATCCTGCCTATCCTTGTGGTTGCTCAAATTTCGGCTGAGGACTAGAATTAGGTAAAAGGAGGTTGAAGCAATGTTCACCTGTTCTGCCTGTGATGCTAGTTATGCCAGCGATACTCCCCGGTGGCGTTGTGACTGTGGTCATTACCTGCGTCATTCCTCCACCGGTATGTTTGCGAAGGAGGAACTTGGCCGACGCAGTCCCACCCTCTGGCGCTATTTTGAGGCCTTCGGCATCAACGATCCGGCCAATATTGTGACCTTGGGCGAAGGCTATACCCCCTTAATAACTGATCAGCTCTTTGGGCAAAGGATCTTATTAAAAATGGACCACCTCTGCCCCACCGGCTCCTTTAAAGACCGGGGCACCACCGTTATGCTGAGCAAGCTGAAGGAATGGGGTCTAGAACGCCTGATTGAGGATTCATCGGGCAATGCGGGGGCATCGGTGGCTGCTTACGCGGCCCGAGCGGCTGCCCTGGCGGCGGCAGAAACCGAATTCTATGCCAGCCATAACTGGAGCCCCTACTTCTTAAATGGCTTGAAGAGCCTGGCCTATGAAATAGCCGAACAGCTGAACTGGGTTGCTCCCGATTGGATAGTGGCCCCCCTGGGTGGTGGGAGCCTCATTTTAGGCCTATATGCCGGCTGGCGTGATCTTGTAGAAGCTGGTTACGTAGACAAATTGCCCCGCTTAGCCGCCGTACAAGCCTCCAACTGCGCCCCTGTTTATGAAGCCTGGTCGCAAAACTTGCCGGATGTGCCGGCGGTGGAGAAACAACCGACGGCCGCTGAGGGAATTGCCATTGCCCAGCCGGTTAAGGGTAAAGATATCTTACAGGCCTTGCGCGCATCGAAAGGCACCGTTTGCACTGTGACCGATGCCGAAATTTGGGACATGTTATCTGAGCTGGGGCAACGAGGGATTTATGTGGAGCCAACGTCGGCCGCAGCTCCGGCGGCTATTAAACAGTTGGCAGATAAAAAACTAATTGCTCCTGATGAGGTGGTCGTTGTGGAATTGACCGGCATGGGGCTAAAAGCCACCGACAAGATAATCGAGCATTACGGTCATTTGTTCTCCTGACGCAACCAAGCTTGTAACCATTCGGCGGCAGCGGCTTTACTCTTAACGCGCCCTTCTACCTGCGCCTCCAAGAGAGCCTGTTTAGCTTTTCTCAACCACGGTCCCGGCTCCCGCTGGGCCAGTGACATCAACTCTTTGCCGTTTAGCAGGGGCTGGGGAGCGACCAGCTCTTCCTTGAGGCAGAAAAAAGCATGCAAGAAGTTTTCCACCATCTGCTGGTGGGCACCAAACTGTTCAGTGGCAGCCAGGTTATCTCCTTTGGCCAAGTAATCGGCCAGGGTAAAGACTACGATTAGAGGACCTACGTCACCGGTACGCCGATAGAAGCGATGGATATGCCTGGGACCGAATTTTTCCGATCGCCACAGCTGCATCGGGTACATATGCCAGCGCACGAAACATTTAATTAACTCTTGCTGGGCCTTGCTCAGCCGCAGGCGCTTAGCAATAGCTACCGCCATTGTGGCCCCCACCCGCTCATGCTCATAAAAGGTAACCCGACCTTGGCGAATTACCCGGGTGGGTGGCTTACCTATATCATGCAACCAGGCAGCCAACATGGTTGCCACCCGCAACGGGGTCGCCAGGGACTGCCAATAGTCGGCGCCTCTACTTCAGGAAAAAGTTCTTTAATTACTCCTGCTTCTAACATAAGGGCATCGGCAAGGGCAGCCTGTGGATGCAGGAAACAATGGCTCAGTTCGGCAGCTATACGCTCGCCGGGCTCGGCAGGGAGCTGGGGAGCTATCTCTTGCATGGCCTTTAAAGTAGTGCTGTCTAAGCGTAAACTCCTGGTAACGGCCAGCCGGATGCCGCGCAAAATGCGGACCGGATCGTCTAGCAAAGCATCGGGAGCAGCCAGGCGCAGGTGTTTGACCGCCAAATCGGCTTGTCCCCCCAGCGGATCGATAAGGGCCGTCCGGTTTTGCAGCCAGTCTTCTAGCCTTATGGCCATGGCATTAACGGTGAAATCCCGCCGCCGCAAATCGGCGGCAATATCTTGGCCCTGCAGAGGAGCTATATCTATAGTTAAGCCCTGGGGCTGTGCGATGCGTAAAATCCCTCGGCCTTCATCCAGCCAAAAGGCATGGCCTTCCGGCTGCCACAGACTGGGCGGCAGGTGGGCCGGCGATATGCTGGTGACTAGGTCTAGTTCCCTCGGCTCAAGCCCGAGTAGGTGATCGCGCACAGCGCCACCCACTACCCAAACCTCGCCCTTTCCTTTTATATAGGTCAAGAGACTTTGTATCAGTTCCATGCATTTCCCTCCCCGCGGATAGTTCCTGCATACTTACATGACGAGTATACCTTGCCTTTAACCAGAATATTAGCCAGTTTACAGTCAAGACCTGCTTCAGTATATTAGGAGATAGTTAGGCAAAGGAGGCACCTCATGGAAATCAGACGTGTACAAGCGGGCGATAAAGCAGCCGTACTAGCTTTAGTCGAAGCAATAAGTGACGATGATTATATCCCCTATTGTTTTGACGATTGGGTGAACGACCTGGAAGGCGTCGCTTTCTTAGCGGCCTACGAGGGGGAGAAGCTCTTAGGGGTGGCCAACGTGCAATTCTTAAGTGAACGGGTGGCTTGGATGCAGGCTCTAAGAGTGGCTCCCTACCAAAGACGCCGGGGCGTAGGTAGGGCCCTCACCCTGGCCTGCTTAGAAGAGGCGGCTGGAGCCGGCCGCCAGGTGGCCCGCCTGTTAATCGATATCGATAATCATGCTTCCCTCAGTCTTACGGCCGGTGCCGGGTTCTATAAGGTTGCCGAGTGGTTGCGCTTAGAGAAGGCGACGGAATCGGTGGCGGCACCCGCCATGCGCAGCCCGCGGCGGGAGGAGCTACCCCAACTGGTGCAGCTGGCGAAGAAATGGGGCCTTAAGTTTTGGCATACCGACTGGAATACCTATGATATGACTGAGGAAGCGCTACAGGTATCACTCGACAACGACACCCTGCGGGTTTTGGCTGAACAGCCCACGGCTACCATGCTGGATGTGGTCTTTGACGAGGAGGATGAGGAGTACAAAACCTATAACCCGGTAGGCCACGAAAGTGCCGTGAAGCTAATCCTGCAAGCTATGGAAAAGGAAGCCTATGATCACAGGGTGCCACGGGTGGCCGTATTATTGGCTGCCGACTCACCCCACCTGTCCACCGTGCAACAACTTGGTTACAAGTTTGCGCGGGTAAAAGACCACCGGGGCCCTGATATTGTTGATGGTGTTACCATCTGGGAGTATGACTTAACAAAGTTACATAATTAATATACCCCGCCCATGTGGGCGGGGTTTTTTAGTTGCATATAGATGTTTATTGGTTTTACAGTTTTACTCCTTTACAACCCCTTGCTCGCGGGCGGCCTGGGCTACAGCTGCAGCCACCTGGGGTACAACCCGTTTATCAAAGGCATCAGGAATAATATAGTCGGGTCTTAAGCCGTCGGCTTTGGCCACAGCGGCGATGGCATCGGCCGCCGCCACTTTCATAGCTTCGTTAATCTCAGTAGCCTTAGCATCTAAAGCGCCCCGGAATACGCCAGGGAAGGCCAAAACGTTGTTAATCTGATTGGGGAAGTCACTGCGGCCGGTCCCGATGATGTAGGCACCGCCCTTGGCTGCTTCCTCCGGCCAAATTTCGGGGGTAGGATTAGCCATGGCCAAAACGATGGAACGTTCATTCATCTGGGCCACCATTTCTTCCGTCAGAACGCCACCCACCGAAACACCGATGAAGACATCGGCCCCCTTCAGGGCGTCGGCCAAGGTGCCTCGCACCTGGCGAGGATTGGTCTGCCGGGCGATTTCTGTCTGAGCCCAGTTCTGATCGGCCGTCTCCTCCGGCAATAAAATACCATGGCGGTCGCAGAGTATAATATCTTTACAACCGGCTGACATCAGCAGTTTGGCTATAGCTATCCCCGCCGAGCCGGCACCGTTAATAACGACCCGGGTTTCGTCCATCTGACGCTCAGTAAGTTCAAGAGCATTCTTGACAGCAGCCAGAAGAACGATGGCCGTACCGTGTTGGTCATCGTGCATAACCGGAATGGATAAGCTTTCTTGCAGTCGGCGCTCAATTTCGAAGCAGCGGGGGGCAGCTATATCTTCTAGGTTGATGCCACCGAAGGTGGGAGCAAGCATCTCAACCGTTTTAACGATGCTGTCCACATCCTGGCTATCGAGGCAAATAGGAATGCCATCGATATCAGCAAAGGCTTTAAACAACACCGCCTTACCCTCCATAACGGGTAGGGCTGCCTGGGGTCCAATATCGCCTAATCCTAACACGGCCGAGCCATCGGTAACGATGGCTACCGAGTTGCCTTTATTGGTATACTCATAGACTTGTTCCGGCTGGAGATGAATTTCCTTGCAGGGCTCAGCCACTCCTGGTGTATAAGCTAAAGTAAGGTCATCTCGGCCCTGGAGCGGCACCTTACTCTCCATCTTTACTTTACCTCTGTTAACTCGGTGCAACTCGAGGGTCTGCTCACGTATGTTCATGTCGAATCTCCTCCTGTCAGACTAAGAAAGTTTGGCTGCGTTCTGGTCCAACCGAAATGATGCGAATAGGAGCCCCAACCAATGCTTCAATCCGCTGCACGTAACGCTGGGCATTAAGGGGTAGGTCGGCAAAGGAGCGGGCCTTACTGGTATCGGCTTGCCAGCCGGGCAAAGTCTCATAAATTGGCTTCACATCTTCCTGTCGATGGGGTTCGGGGAAGGTATCTATCCGTTGACCATCCAACTCATAACCGATACAGACCTTTATTTCCTCGAAGGAATCGAGCACATCCAGTTTGGTGAGACAAAGTCGCGTAAAACCATTGAGCATGTGGGCATAACGCACTGCCGCCGCATCAAACCAACCACAACGGCGGGGGCGTCCGGTGGTAGCTCCAAATTCTCTACCGACGGTGCGAATCCGTTCACCCATCTCATCATGCAACTCGGTGGGCATAGCGCCTTTGCCAACGGATGTGGAATAGGCCTTCACGATGCCGAGCACGTCATTGATCTTGTGGGGCGGAATACCGGCCCCGACAGCGGCGCCGCCGGCCAGCGGATTAGATGAGGTCACATAGGGGTAAGTTCCCCAAAACGTTCCCGGGTAGCTAATACCTGCTCGGCAATTTGCTCCGCATCCAGCGGTTCATAGTTATAAAAGGTCTGTAGAGCTTTGTTTTTCTCTTGTACCTGACGGTACACCTTCTGCCGGAAATAGTCGGGATCTAACAAATCACCCACTTGGATTCCGCTGCGCTGCACCTTATCCACATAACAAGGGCCGATCTTCTAATTTATCTAGCAATACATGATAGGGCATCAACAGATGAGCCCTAGCCGATATCAACAGGTTTTGAGTGTCAATGCCCGCTTTCTCCAGCTCCTGCAGTTCCTCTAGCAGAACCAGAGGATTCACCACGGTTCCCGTACCTATGATGCAGGTGGTTTGCGGATTAAAAATACCGCAGGGCACAATGTGTAAGCGGAATTCGCCCAATTGGTTTACCACGGTATGCCCCGCATTGTTACCGCCCTGGAACCGGATAACCATATCGGCATTTTCTGCCAACCAGTCTACAATCTTACCCTTACCTTCGTCGCCCCATTGGGCGCCTACGACAGCGGTTACTGGCATGAGCATCCTCCTCTCTAAAAGACACACAGTTACATTCTAAGTCTTTCGCAGTCATATTACAAATAACTAGACAAAATCAGGCTGGCCATGATGGGAGAGCAGCATGTGTTCTAATTCCAGGCGCAGCTCGTTAGGAAAGCCGGGAATACTAGCGGCTGCTTGTGCCACCATTTGCGCCCCAATCTGTGGGTGACCCAGTAGGCGCCCCTCGTCCGTCAGTTGGAAGGTAAGGCTCTGCAAATTATATTCCTCCACTTTACCGATGTCATGGAGAATACAACCGGTTAGCAATAGATCCCGGTTTAAATTGCTCCCCTGCTCGGTCAGCATCGTGTTGGCATAGGCCACCACCTCTAGGGTATGCTCCAGCAGACCACCCACATAGGCATGATGCACTTCTCGCCCACCGGGAGCTAGTATGAACCGGCGTCTGGTGGGCTCATCGAATATGCTTGTCAGCAGCGCCTGCAGGTTTGGTTCTTGAATAGATTGAATCACCGCAGCTAGCCGCTGCCAAAGCACTTCCCGATCGAAGGCGCCACTGGCCACGTAGTCGCCCGGATCTACTTCCGTTAATGCTAAAGGTTGAACCCGGTGGATGACCAGTTGGGGCTTGCCCCTATATTCGCCCACCTTGCCTTGAAAGAGGTAAACTTGATCGACAGTCAGGGAGCTATGTAATTCTTGCGCCTTATCCCAAATAACGGCTGCCATGGTGCCGCTCTTATCTCCCACCGTTAGCATCAATACATGGTCGGGCTGCCCATTCTTATTCGTGAATTGGTGCAGATGCTTATCATGAAGGGCCAAAGGAATAACTACTTCCTGCCCCTGTTGTAAACTACTGATATAGATTTGCTTTTTCACTCCAGTCCCCCCTTAGTCGGCGAGGACCAAAAAAGAGCAATTGGACAGTGGCCAATTGCTCTTTTTTTCACTCACCAATCGGTACTACTTGATTATCCCCATTTCACGTCCAACTTTAGTGAACTGCTCCAGAGCAAAGTCCAGGTCGGATTTTTCATGGGCAGCCGAGATCATGACGCGGATGCGGGCTTTTCCTCTCGGCACCGTGGGGAAGCCAATTTTGGAGGCAAACACACCGTTCTCAAAGAGGCGCTTGCTCATTTCGGCGGCCACTTCCGCTTCACCTAGCATGACTGGCGTGATAGGCGTTTCACTTACACCCACGTCAAAGCCGCGTTTCTTCATTTCTTCCTTGAAGTAGCGGCCGTTATCCCACAGACGGTCTACCAATTCGCTGTTCTCGGTAAGTATCTTGATGGACTCTAAGGTGGCCATCACATCGGGCGGGGTTAGAGCCGAGCTGAATAGGAAAGGACGAGCCCGCTGTTTCAAGTATTCGATCAGCTTGGCACTACCGGCCGCAAATCCACCTACGGTACCGATGGCTTTAGAGAAGGTACCAACTTCAATATCCACCTGACCATGGAGGTTAAAGTGGTCAACAATACCGCGCCCACTCTCGCCGAGTACGCCTTCTCCGTGGGCATCGTCTACCATGGTGATGGCACCATATTTCTTAGCCAATTCCACGATGGTGGGCAAGGGGGCGATATCGCCATCCATACTGAAGACACCGTCGGTAACAATCAGGACTTTACCTTCGTTATCCTCTTTGAGCAATGCCTCCAAGTGATCCATGTCGGCGTGCTGGAAAACCTTGATCTTGGCCCGGCTTAGGCGCGCCCCATCGATGATGGAAGCATGGTTAAGTTCGTCGGAGATAATGGTATCGCCCCTACCTACGAGGGCAGGAATGACGGCCAAGTTGGCCATGAAGCCCGACTGCAGGGTTAGCGCCGCTTCCACCCGCTTAAATTCGGCAACGGCCTTATCCAACATCTCATGTACGCTCATGGTACCGGCAATACTACGTACCGCACCGGGGCCTACACCATACTCATCGATAGCCTTCTTAGCAGCTTCCCGAAGGGCAGGATGGTTGGCCAGGCCCAGGTAGTTGTTGGAGCACATATTCAATACCTTGCGGCCCTCAATGGTTACCCAAGCGCCCTGGGGGCTCTCGATGGTACGAATGTTGTTATAAAGGTTCTGTTCTTTTAGTTCGGCAATAGCTTGCTCGATAAATGCGAGACTGTTTTCAGTCACCAAACACTCCTCCTTTATGTACGGATTATTACCAAGTCTCTTGACGGGCCTAAATCAATACTAAGGCTCCGTCTAAGACTACTGTATACCAAAAACCGTGGCTGGTACAACTCAAATAAAAGGTATTCGTGAAACTTCTTACAAGCGTGCCTTAGATAGCAAATGTTGATAGGCCTGACGTAGCTCCGGATTGCGCAGGGAGCGCCAAGCCACCTGCAACGATTTGGGGGCAGGATACCGATCGCGGGGATCCAGTCCCATAAAATCCACAGTCGGCCTGAGCTCGGCCAAATAGGTTAGGATAACTTTGTAGGGTCCTTCCTTCGGTTTTTGCCTATGGACAAAACCCCGCACGAAACCTTCATGGCCAGTTTGGCTAACTAAAGCCCGTTCTACACCGTCTTCCGGGTTCTCGCCTTCTTCCAGTTCTGCCGCCGGTAATTGCCATTCGGATTTGCCATCCTCGGAAACGTGCCTGACCATTAGTAGATGGTTATTGCGCACGACTAACGCCTCTACCTTGGTTCTGCGATAATCCATCCCAAGACTCCCCTTCCTATATTAACCGTGCTTCCTATTTCTTTACCCGCTCCTCTTTTCCCTGCCTACCCGCAGATGTTTCAGCTGCTCAGTTACAAGGATTTCTCCCCCAATGGTTATCCGATCGCCATGCTGCAACTGTCTAGTCAAATAGACCTGTTTATCGTTAACGCATACGGCCGGCTCCGGCGAGAGCACATCTAACCGCAACACACCATCCTTGGATTGCTTGATGCGCAACTGTTGGACGGCGGCAGTTCGCGCTAAGCGTATTTGGCAAGTATCGCCGGAACCGGCGGTAAGGGCAGGAGAAACCAGGTCATAACAATGCCAATGGCCATCCACCCGTTGGTGACTGATGCGCCAAAGGGGCTCTTCCTTCTTTTTTCCCAGCAAGAGCAACATACCCAAGCCGCTACCGACGACCATCAGACCAATAAGAAACAATTTATTGGGAGGAATCTTTTCTGGCGTCTCTACAAAAGGTAAATCCACAGGCATCACAGGGGCAGGAATATTAATGGCTAACGAACGTTCCTTATCGCCACTCACATGCAGGATGGCCGGTCCGGCCGCGATAAAGCTAGGTAACCAGGCACTATAGACACCGTCATTGGCTACCGCATCGCCATTGATGCCCAGATCATTAAGCTGCACTAGCGCCTTCCCGCTCAGATCTTGCAGGATAACAACGGGTAAATTCCCAGCGCTCATGTTGGTGGCCAAGCAGATAAGGCGCTGCCCTCCCCTTTCCACCACATTAGCCTGCAGCCAAGCCGGATCGTTAAACCAAACTCCAACCCCCATAGATCCGGCAGCCGAGATGGTCCATTGCCCCTGCCAGTCGACAACTTCCGGTAGGAGTTCGGGGTTAAGGTGTAAACAGGTATAGCCAGGTCCGGCAAAGAGCTGGGCCTGGAAGGGCTCGGCTTGGAGGTCGATGGTGTGCCCCGTAGGAGTGGTCAGCGAAATCTGGCCATCCCATTGCAGAATAAGCGACTGTACTCCCGCCGGCACCTCCACCGCCAACTGCAGGCCTGCCTCATTAAAAGCCAGGCTGGTAAG
>JAMNZE010000104.1:0-5317 GCA_023622465.1 Bacillota bacterium
GGACTAGAGCTAGATGAAGTACTTACACAGGAAGCAAAGCGGCTTAATACTTTAGGTGTTTTTAATCTTTCTTAGTATAATAAAACGCATCGCGCCCGTTTAGAAAACGGAGAGCGATGCGTCTTTTTGTTTTACCCGGCCATATACTGCAATAGGATAATAAGCAACAGCATGGCAGCTGCCAACACCAAGGTGCCCGGTAGTATCTGTCGATACATGGTGGCACAGATTAAAAGAAATTCTCGCCAGGTGATACGCCGCCGATCATCCAGCTGTTCCCTATCCTCCGGTTCCGGACCTCTAGCTCTATTCCACATACGGGCAGGCCACCATATGTCCCGGCTCCACTTCCCGCAGCTGGGGCCGATTTTCTGCACACTGCGGGCGAGCCACCGGACACCGGGTATGGAATTTGCACCCAGGGGGCGGATTGGCTGGGCTAGGAACCGAACCCTGAAGAATTATGCGCTGCTGCCGGGCTTCCGGTTCCACGCTGGGAACAGCCGATAATAAAGCGCGGGTATAAGGATGCAAAGGATTGGCGAAGATCTGCTCGCTGGTACCTGTTTCCACAAAATTGCCCAGATACATAACCGCAATCCGGTCACAGAAATAGCGCACGACACCCAAGTCATGGGAAATAAACAGGTAGGTAAGCTGGAATTTCTCCTTTAGCTCCTGCATAAGGGTGAGAATTTGAGCCTGAATGGATACGTCCAAGGCCGCAATGGGCTCGTCGGCCACGATAAAATCGGGACGGAAAGCCAACGCCCGGGCAATGGAGATGCGTTGCCGTTGGCCCCCACTGAATTCGTGGGGGTATTTATTAATCGCATTGGCTGGCAGGCCACACATATGGAGCAGTTCTTGGGCCTGCTCCCAAGCCGCCTGCCCCCTGGCAATACGATGGGCGATTAGTCCCTCGGCCACAATCGAACCCACATTCATCCGCGGGTCGAGGGAAGCGAAAGGATCTTGAAAAATGATCTGCATGTTACGTCTTAGCAGCCGCATCTGCTTGCCTGGCAACCAGCGCCCCGCCTCCACGTCAAACAAGACCGTATCTTCGTAAGCTACCCGCCCGGCGGTGGGCTTGAGCAGGCGCAGAATAGTGCGTCCGATGGTAGATTTACCACATCCCGATTCGCCCACCAGGCCAAAAATTTCGCCCCGCTGTATTTGAAAACTAACCCCGTCCACCGCCTTAACATCGCCAATGCGGCGCGAGAAAACACCACCGGTGATGGGGAAATAAGTCTTTAAATTTTCTACCGTAATCAGTGGGGTAGTCATGCCCGTTCGCCCCCTTTCGCTAACAAACATCGCACCTGATGTTTAGGAGCTACTGTCACCACCGGGATTTCTGTCCCCTGACTACATTGGGGGCAGGCGTGCTCACAACGGGGAGCAAAGGCGCAACCGGGTGGCATGGCATCGCCACTGGGCACCATTCCGGGAATGCAATAGAGTGGCTCCCCCTTTCGCACCTGCGCCGGCCGTGAACGCATGAGACCTATAGTATAGGGATGCTGCGGCTCAGTAAACAGGGTTTGCACCGGCGCTTGCTCCACTATTTGTCCCGCGTACATAACCGCCACTTCATCGGCCATTTCGGCTATCACGCCCAGGTCATGGGTGATAAACAATACAGCCGTATCCAATTCATCCTTCAGGTTGCGCATCAGGTCCAGAACCTGGGCCTGAATAGTAACGTCCAGGGCCGTAGTCGGCTCGTCGGCGATTAACAGGCGCGGGTCACAGGCCAGAGCCATGGCGATCATACCATTTCTAACAACTCCACGCAGCGCTTACGATTGGCCGCGCTCTTAAGGGGCATATCCTTATGCACTTCTAACACTTCGCCAATTTGCTCACCGATGGTCAATACCGGGTTCAATGCGGTCATCGGCTCTTGAAAGATCATAGAAATATCGTTACCTCTGATATGCCGCATCTCTTCTTCGCTCAAGGCGAGGAGATCCGTACCATTAAAGGTTATTTGACCCTCGCTAACTTGACCATGAGGTTGGGGTAAAAGGCGCATAATGGCCAGGCTGGTAACACTCTTGCCACAGCCCGACTCACCCACCAGCCCCAACACCTGCCCCGGTTCAATTTCAAAACTGACACCCCTCACCGCTGGTATCAGGCGGCCTTCGTTAAGGAAACCCACATGCAAGTTTCGTACTTCTAATAATGCCATCGAGATCACCCCTTACTGCCGTAGTTTGGGATCGAGGGCATCTCGCAAGCCGTCTCCCAAGACATTAATCGACAACACGGTTAAAAGAATCATGATTCCGGCCGGAATCCACAACCAAGGATAATTGGTGAGGGCCGTAAAGTTTTGGGCCATATGCAGCATATTGCCCCAGCTGGGTTGGGGCGGTTTCACCCCTAAGCCCAGATAGCTTAATCCGGCTTCACCTAAGATACCACCGGCTATACCAAGGGTGGCATAGACCACCAGTACCGCAAATACGTTGGGCAAAATATGATGCCAAATAATGCTGGGGGCCGATAGGCCTAGCGCCCGGGCCGCCTCCACGAACTCCCGTTCTTTAATGGCCAGCACCTCCGCCCGCACGATACGGGCCAGCCCGGGCCAACTTAAGACACCGGAAACCAGCATGACGGTGCGGATGCCCGGGCCCAGCACCGCCGCCATGACGATGGCCATAAGGAAGAAGGGAAAACACATAAAAATATCCACCAGGCGCATTATCAGGTTGTCAACCAGGCCGCCGAAGTAGCCGGAAATGGCCCCTAAAGTGACACCAATGACTATGGAAATGCCGGTGGAAACCAGACCAACAGCTAAAGAAGCTTGAGCACCATAGATCAACCGGGTGAGCACGTCACGCCCCATATCGTCGGTACCCAGCCAATGTTCCCTGGACGGCTTGCTAAAGCGTTTGCTCAAATCACCCTGATCCCTTGGGTAGGGGGCAATAAGGGGAGCGGCAATGGCCATCAAAACTAAAAGAATAATTACTCCTCCAGCCCACATGGCTAGCCTATTCTTTTTAAAACGTTTCCAGGCGACTTGCGCGGGAGATAGCCCGCGTTCTTTGCTATTGACTAAAGAATTACTAGACAAAAGAGCTACCTCCTTACTAATCGTATCTAATTCGAGGATCAACCACCGCGTACATGACGTCGGCCAGCAGGTTGGCAAAGAGCATCACTATTGCCAGCACCATGGTACCCGCCATAACCACCGGATAGTCGCGGTTACTAATAGCCCGATAAACCATAGTCCCCATGCCGGGCCACATGAACACGGTCTCCGTCAGCACTGCGCCGGAAAGTATAGAGCCCAGGGACATACTTAACACCGTAATCACGGGAATGAGGGCATTGCGCAGAGCATGCTTATAAATTACCCTTTTCTCCGGCAGCCCTTTGGCGCGGGCGGTACGAATATAGTCCTGACGAATTACCTCCAGCATGGCCGAGCGGGTATAGCGCATCCGGGACGCCACCTGCACTAGGGTGAGCACCGTCACTGGTAAGACCATGTGATAAAGACGATCTAAGACTAGGCGCCAACCGGTGTAACCCCTCATAATGCTACCCATGCCCTGGATGGGAAACCAACCTAAATCAAAGGCGACAAACTTAATAAACAAAAGGGCCAGGAAGAAGGCTGGTATAGAAATACCTAAGAAAGCGAGAATGGACAAAATATGATCAAGCCGGGAATACTGCCGTGTGGCCGAAAGCACGCCCAAAGGCACCGCGATCATGGTGCTGAGAATGAGCGCCGGCAACGACAGGGTTAAAGTGTTGGCTAAGCGCCTGGGCAACAGGCTGGCAATCGGTTCTTTGCTATCGATGGAATAGCCCAGATTACCGGACAAAACTTGTGATGCCCATTTGACGTATTTCACTGGTAGAGGATCATAATAACCGATAGACCGCAACATATTCTCATAGTCTTCCGCCGTAATATTGGGGTTGGTTTCCAGCATGGCCCTATAGGGGTCGCCCGGCGCGATGTTGATGAGCAGGAACACTATCATCGAGATACCAATTATTACAGGAATCATTAGTAACAAACGCCGGACAATATAATTAAACATTAATTCCACCTCCTGTTACAGGATTGGCCCTCATAGAGGTCTGCCCAGTACATAAGTGCAGAAAACCCTCGTTTGAGGGTTTTCTGCTCGCAAGTTCGAGTCTACTTGAATTCCCAATTAACGATGTTATAGTAACTGCCACCGGCATAGTATTGTACGTTCTGTAGATCGCCGGTCACAGCAAGGCCACCATTCCAGTTATAGAGCCAGATCCAAGGTATTTCCTCGTTCATATAGATAGCCCATTCCTTGTAAATAGGTTTGCGCTCCTCTATATCAACAACACTAACACCTTTTCTTAATAGTTCTAGGCTCTTTTCCGAACTCCAACCGCCATAGTTGAAGGTGGAACCGGGACCCCAGATGTAGAGCTGGTCCGCATCGAAGCTGGTACCCATACCCATCAGGAAGAGGTCAAAGTCGCCCTGGGCACAAGCGTCGGAAAGGGCCTGGAATTCCATGAGCATCAACTCAATCTCAATCCCGATATCTTTCAGGTTCTGGTGAATCAGCTCAGCGGCCTTTTCCCGCACCTTATTGCCACTGGGATACTTCAAGGTCCACTTTACTGGCTTACCGTCTTTGCTCATAACACCATTCTCATAGGTGTAACCGGCTTCTTGGAAGAGCTCAATAGCGCGCTCTGGATCGTAGTTATAATGCTTGATGACGTCATCGCCCGGATAGGCCCAAATGGTCTTGGGGAAGGGGTTGTCAGCTACGTTACCTTCACCGTATAGCAAGTCATCCACGATGCTTTGGCGGTTAATAGCATGGGCTAAAGCCTGGCGCACCCGCTTATTTTGGAAATCGGGGATACGGTGGTTGACGCCCATGTATTGCACACCCACCAAACCGGCCGTCTTGATTTGCACGCCCGCATCTTCTAAGGCCTTAATGGTGGTCGGATTGAAATCGCTAACCGACATGATATCGATTTCACCCTTGATGATCTGGGCCTGGGCTGTATCTTGAGACACGGCTTGAATTACAATACCGTCCACCTTCGGGCGACCGCCCCAATAATCTTCGTTCGCCTCTAGGGCCACATATTGGTCCTTAAAGAATTCCTTGAATACGAAGGGGCCGCTACCGATTGGGTTTTCCAACAGGTCTCGCCGTTGGTCGGCGGTGGCCACTTCCACGTCACCCCAGATATGTTTGGGTAGCACATAACGGCCACCAATCTGATAGAGGAAGGGACCAAAGGGTTGAACCGTGGTAATTTTAAT
>JAMNZE010000048.1:0-43276 GCA_023622465.1 Bacillota bacterium
ATGGTGGGCGCAACAGGGCTCGAACCTGTGACCTCTTGCGTGTGAAGCAAGCGCTCATCCCAACTGAGCTATGCGCCCATTTTATAAAATTGGTGGGCCCACTAGGACTCGAACCTAGGACCAATCGGTTATGAGCCGACCGCTCTGACCAACTGAGCTATGGGCCCCAATGGCTCCTCAGGTAGGATTCGAACCTACAACCTACCGGTTAACAGCCGGTTGCTCTACCGTTGAGCTACTGAGGAATAGCAATATTAATTATAGAGCAGCTGGCCGATTTCGTCAAGATGTGGCTATAACTTTAGCACCAGAGTTAATTGTTGGCTTACTACTCTAAGAAATCCTTTAACCGTTTACTACGGCTGGGATGTCGCAGTTTGCGTAGAGCTTTTGCTTCAATTTGGCGGATCCGCTCGCGGGTGACTCCAAACTCCTGGCCAACTTCCTCCAGGGTGCGCCCACGACCGTCATCCAAACCGAAACGCAGCCGTAACACCCTTTGCTCTCGCTCGGTTAGAGTATCCAGCACATCATCCAGCTGTTCCCGCAGCAAAGTGAAGGCGGCCGCATCGGCGGGAGCAACGGCATCATCATCGGGAATAAAATCACCCAAATGGCTGTCCTCTTCTTCACCAATTGGCGTCTCTAAAGAAACCGGTTCCTGAGCAATCTTGAGAATCTCATGTACCCGCTCTACAGGAATATCCATTTCTGCTGCAATTTCTTCCGGGGTAGGCTCCCGCCCCAGTTCTTGCAACAACTGGCGTGAAATACGAATTAATTTGTTGATGGTTTCCACCATATGCACCGGAATACGGATAGTGCGGGCCTGGTCGGCAATACTGCGGGTAATGGCCTGCCTAATCCACCAAGTAGCATAGGTACTAAACTTAAACCCTTTGGTGTAATCAAATTTCTCAACGGCTTTCATTAAGCCTAGATTACCCTCTTGTATCAAATCAAGAAATTGCATTCCCCGGCCCACGTAGCGCTTGGCAATACTGACGACTAACCGCAAGTTGGCTTCCACCAACTTTTTCTTGGCCTCCTCGTCGCCCTCTTCCATGCGCTTAGCCAAAGCTACTTCCTCTTCGGGGGTCAGCAACGGTACCCGCCCGATTTCCTTCAGGTACATGCGTACCGGGTCGTCTATACGGACACCGGCTGGAACGGAGAGATCATTTAAGTCGGCATCATCGGCGTCTTTGTCGTCGACGTCTTCATCATCTTTTTCATCAATGTCGATGACCTTCTCTCCGTCTTCTATTACATCAACACCCAAAGCAGCCAGACTCTCATAGATCTCTTCAATCTGGTCCGGGTTAAGGTCTATTTCTTGCAAGGCGTCCATGATTTCTTTATAGGTGATGACGCCCTGCTTTTTTCCTTTTTCCAGCAAACCCTTAATGGTCTCTAAAATTTCATTCTTATCCAAGTGAATCCCCCTCTAGCGTACCTGCCTAGTGTCCCATACCCTTCTGCTTCTCCAGAAGCGTCTGCAGTTCTTGCAGCAATTGCTTGCGCTTAACCGTATCTTTCTCTATTCGCAATTTCTCTTGTACTGCAGTTATTGCTTGGTGTATGGCTAGGTGCTTTAATTTATCCAAACAGTCCCTCGCTACAATAGCGGCGTTCTCTAACTCTATATTCTCCGACCACATTACTTGCGCCAACCGTTCCGCTACTTCCCGATTATCAATTCGTTCCAACAAGCGTCGTCCGTCTAAAACTTGCCCTGCTTGCATTTCTTCTAACAGCAACGCCACTAATTCACGATCAGCGGGGTAGGCATACACATCGAGTTCTTGCCATGCTAAGAGCAATTCTTGCCCATTTACCTGGTCACTGAGAATCAGGTTAAGAAGTTTGTCTTCAGCCACCTGGTACCCTCGCAAAACCGGGTCCGTTTCCGCCATCATAGCAAGTTCCATACTTCTAGTAGTATTCCTGCTATTACCAAGTTTATCCCTTTGTTTAGATCTTGATGCCCTCGCTTGTTTGGCCAATTCGGCTAAAACCGCACTTTCCGGAACTTGTAAGTCATGGGCAATTTGCTGGGCGTAGGCAGTTTTCGCCACTTCGTTATCCAAGGCAGCCAGCAAGCTGGCAGCTGCCTTCACAAATCGGGCTTTACCATCTACCGTATTCAGGTCATGTTCTTTGCGCAGCATTGCTAACTGAAAATCTACTACCGGCTGAGCCTTACCTATAACCTCCTGCAAGAAATAATCCGGTCCTTGTTGGCGCAAGCAATCATCCGGATCTTGCCCGCTGGGTAAAATGGCGACCCTTACCTGCAAACCGGCTTTAAGTAAAATGTCCAGCCCTCGCAAAGCAGCCTGTAAACCGGAACCGTCGGCATCGTAACATAAAATGACGTGATCAGTGTATCGCTTTAACAAGCGCGCCTGGGCGATGGTCAAAGCCGTCCCTAACGTCCCCACCACATGGCCTATACCAAACTGCCAAGCGGAGAGGCAATCCATATAACCTTCTACTAAGATCGCGCTACCTGTTTTACGAATAAATGGGTTAGCATAATGGAGACCGAATAAGAGCCGACCTTTATCAAAGAGGACACTTTCTGGTGAATTGAGGTATTTGGGCTGGGAGTCGTCCAACACGCGCCCACCAAAAGCAACTATGCGGCCCCTTTCATCGGTTATGGGTATCATCACACGAGCACGAAAGCGATCATAATATCCTTCCTGTTGTCGTCGAGGCACAATCAAACCTAATTTTGCTAAAGCAGATAAAGGTACTCGGCTGCGTTCTGCCGCTGCCACCAAATCGGTCCATCCGGCCGGGGCATACCCTAATTTCATTTCTTGCACCAAATCCGACGAAAACCCCCGCCGGGCCAAATAATCTCTTGCCTTCTCGGCTTCCGGCATCTGCCGTAGCTGCCGATGAAAATATTCGGTGGCCCACTGGTTAACACGATAGAGTAGTTGTTTTTCCTTTTGTTGTGCTCGCACCGCCGGTGATTTTGCTGCCGTTTCAGGCAAGGGGATGTTGGCGCGCATGGCTAAGGCACGCACTGCTTCGGGAAAAGATATTTTCTGTGTCTCCATCACGAAATTGAAGACGGTACCGCCAGCGTGACAACCAAAACAATAGTACAGCTGCTTCTCCGGATTCACATTGAACGAAGGCGTCTTTTCCGCATGAAAAGGGCACAGACCAAGAAAATTTCGCCCGCGACGCTCCAGCTGTACATATTCCCCAATTACTTCAGTGATATCGTTGGCATTGCGTACCTGCTCTATAAATTCTTCAGGAAAAAAGGCCATTATCTCTCCTCACCCATTACGGCATATGCATATTGCTCGGTGTAACATTATTCGTCACAAGCAAAGCATTTCCTGCCCAATTTAAATATCTGACAAAATCTTATGACGTTAAGCAAAGTCGCTGAGAATGAAACGCCTCATTCCGCCAAAGCAACGGAATGAGGAGTCTGTCCTTCATAGTATTCGTTATCTAGAGATAAAATCCTGCTTATTTTAAATTCCAACCTTGTGGAATAAACATTTGTTCGAACTGGTGGATGATAAAGCGGTCAGTCATGCCGGCCACATAGTCAGCTACCGCTATTTCTAAACCTTCCTCCTGCCAAACCCGCTGATAAAGGTCAGGCATCTGTTCCGGATTCTCCAGATAATGCCGATAGAAAACCTCCACCATTTTTTCCGCCTTACCCTCATCTCGCTTGGCTTCAGAACCGATATATACCCGCTCGAACAAGAAGTCGCGCAACTCATCCATTGCTGCTTGCACGTGCTCGGAAAGTAGAATTTTCCCTTGCCCTCGGCTCTGTTGAATTACATCTAACACCATATTATGGATTCTTTCCCCATGGGTCAGCCCCAAAACTTGCAGGGGAGCTTGGGGTAAATCCTCCGGTTTTAATACTCCGGCACGGAGGGCATCATCGATGTCATGGTTAATATAGGCTATACGATCAGCTAAACGCACTACTGCTCCTTCTAAAGTGGAGGGCAACTTATCGCCGGTATGGCATAGAATTCCGTCTCGCGTTTCCACCGTAAGGTTTAGCCCCCGTTCCCCCTCCAATTTGTCTACCACTCGTAACGATTGCTCGTTATGGCGAAAACCTCCTGGTAATAATCGATCAAGAGCTTGCTCTCCCGCATGGCCGAAGGGGGTATGCCCTAAATCGTGGCCTAAACTGATGGCCTCCGTCAGGTCTTCGTTGAGGGCTAAGGCCCGCGCTATAGTGCGGGCAATCTGAGCCACTTCCAACGTATGGGTTAACCGCGTACGGTAGTGGTCGCCCTCTGGTTGAATGAAAACTTGGGTCTTGTGCTTAAGGCGCCGAAAAGCTTTGGAATGCAAGATGCGGTCCCGATCCCGTTGCCAACAGGTACGAATAGCACACTCTTCCTCAGGCCATAGGCGTCCCCTAGACCGCTCCGCCATGGCGGCAAAGGGGGACAAAAAAGACAGTTCTCTCTGTTCAGTAATCTGTCTAATTTGCATCGGTTCCCTCTCCCATTCTAGCGCCAACCTTGCTCGGCCAGCATTTGCATGACCTGGCTGGCAGTCTCCTCCACCGCTCTCTGGGTCACATCGATTACGCGACAGCCTAACCTCCTCATTATGCGCTGGGCATAACTTAACTCCTCATGGATGCGTTCATCGCTGGCATAATTGGCGTTAGGCTGCAGGCCTAAAACTTTTAACCGCTCTTCGCGGATAGTTTTTAATTGCTGTTCGCAGATGGTCAAGCCTATAATTCGCTCGGCCGGGAGCATAAAAAGTTCCTCCGGAGGACTCACTTCCGGCACCAGGGGTACATTGGCCACCCGGTAACCCCGATGGGCCAGATACATACTGAGAGGTGTCTTGGAGGTGCGGGAAACGCCTATAAGCACCACATCCGCCCGCAAGAGGCCACGTGGATCCTTACCATCGTCGTATTTAACTGCGAATTCAACCGCCTCTATCTCCCGATAATACTCTTCATCCAACTCATGCACTAAACCGGGTTGGAGGCGAGGAGCATACTTACTCACCCGACTAATAGCCTTCAATGTGGGGCCCATAATGTCAACACAGGGGATTTCCTGCTCAGCCGCCCTGCTGTTCAAGTAGTCCCTCAGTTCGGGACTGACCAAAGTATGCACAATCAAAGAAGGCGAACTGGCTGCTTCCTCCAAGACTTCATCTAGCGAGTCGCTACTAACCGCATAAGGAACCCGCTTAAACTCAAAGGCCTGTTCACGGAATTGACTGGCTGCGGCCCGAGCTACTCGTTCGGCAGTTTCCCCAATGGAGTCAGACACGACAAAAACAATAACCTGCTTATCCATCGAATCCTCTCCTTTAATGCCCTTCGCCAATCTCCACAAATAGCCGGGTAATTGTGCGCTGGGAAATCACTCCCAGTACCTCCAGCTGTTTCCCCTCATTAACTGGCTTCACCACCGGCATAGTAGAAATGCGGTGGGAAAGCAATTTGCGAGCGGCCGTCAAGACTGTTTCCTCGGGCGTCACGTAAATCACACTGGCTAAACGAGTCATTACCACACCAACCGGTACCTTTTCTAAGTCTAAAGAACCCAGACTATTTTTTAGCAAATCACTCCGGGTGACCACACCGGCCAAATGGGAATTTTCGTCCACCACAATGAGCGTCCCCACATCTTCCAAGAACATAGTAACGATCGCATCGTAGGCCGACTTTTCATCACTGATAACCGCCGGGACTGAACAAACTTCCCGCACTTTCATCATTTTGAGACGCTCTATATTAAAAAAGTTCAAACTCTTACCCGAATAAGTGTATCCCACCCGCGGGCGGGCATCTAATAGTCCGGCCATAGTCAGGATAGCTAGGTCGGGGCGCAAAGCTGCGCGTGTGACCGATAAATGGTTAGCCAACTCTTCTCCTGTAATCGGCCCCTGCTCTTTGGCCAACTCCAGAATCTTTTTTTGCCGGGGACTGAGTTCGATAATAACCACCCCCCTTTTGTTCATTAGGATATACGATTCGTCAATCAGTATATACTCCTTAGGGGGCCTCTTTTCCTGCTTTTCCTTTTCGCCACAAACCGTCCCAGCGGCAGGTTAGGATTGGCGCATGGAGTTCAGAAACTCATAGGAACGGGGCCGCGCTGATAATTGGTAGAAAGTGAATTGCTCTAGCAATCGGCTTAGCTTTAGACTATAGGCTTGTCCATCGATGGCTCTATATCCATCCCAGTTCACCTGAGCAAAATACTGTAATAAAAAGATTGTCTCTTGTTCAACGGGAATGCCGCCAATCTTTTTGGCACAGCCGGCACAAAGCAGCCCTCCTTCGGGCAAGTTTAAGGCAACCAACTGCTTGTCTTCCCTTTGACAAAAGCAGCAATTCTCCCAAGCGGGCAAAAGCCCCATTTGCCGTAATAGCTGGGTCGCAAAGTAAGCTAAGAGTTTCTCCGGGGGGTCCTGCTCCAAACGGGTCAATGCTCTACTAAGCAAGTCGTAGTTTTCCGGGCGCACTTCCTTATCCACGGTAAATAAATCTACCAACTCGGCCATAAACAGCCCATAGGCTAAGCGTTCCAGTTGCTCTCTTACCCGCCGATGGCTGGTAACAATACTGGCCTGAGTGAGGGTGTGGAGATTCTTGCCCGGATGGACTGCCGCCTGTACTTCCACCAGTGGTTCTAAAGCGGCGAAACGACCGCCAGGGCGTCTAGCCCCTTTGGCTACCACCCGGAACTTCCCCTGTTCCCGGGTCAGCAGAACCAAAATCTTGTCTTTTTCCCCTAGGGCATAGGTTTTTAACACTATCCCTAAGACGTTATTACTTACCGCCACCGCTATCCTCACATTCAGCTAAGATCTGCATGCCAGCACTGGCTCCGAGGCGGGTAGCACCGGCTCGGATCAGCGCTAAAGCCGTGGCTAAATCGCGGATACCCCCGGATGCTTTTACTCCCAATTCGGTACCGACGGTGCGACGCATCAATTCCACATCGGCGACGGTAGCACCGCCGCCAGCGAATCCGGTGGATGTTTTCACAAAATGGGCGCCGGCCCTCTTAGCTGCCAAGCAGGCCAACTCCTTTTCCTTATCGGTTAAAAAGACAGTTTCAATGATAACTTTGACTAGTCGCCCTGCTGCCGCAGCCACCACCTGCCGGATTTCGTCTTCTACCTGCTCCCAATCACCGGCCTTGGCCCAGCCCAGGTTAATCACCATGTCAATCTCACTAGCACCATCGGCAATCGCCTGTTCCGTTTCGGCAACTTTTATTTTCGTGCTCATTGCTCCCAAAGGGAAGCCGACCACGGCTGCCACGGGGATTTGGCTATGGGCAACCGCCAAGGGCACGTTACTACCATTAACACAGATACTGGCAAAGCGATTAGCATTGCCCTCTTGGCAAAGTCGTTTAATATCTTCAGGAGTAGCTGTCGGCTTCAGCAAGGTATGATCAATATAAGAAGCAAGCTTTTGCTTGTCCATATCATCTTCCCCTTTGTATCAAATCTTCGTAACCTAACTGGAGCAAACCCGATTGACGGTTACGCCAATCGCGACGGGTCTTGACCCACAGATCGAGGTAAATTTGCGAGCCCAAAAGGCGTTCAATATCGGTACGGGCAGCTTTACCAATGTTCTTAAGCATATTCCCTTGCTTACCGATGATAATGCCCTTTTGTGATTCCCGCTCCACGTAAATTGTGGCCCGCACGTAGACCACATCGTTGTCGCGCTCCTTCATTTCGTCTACCACCACTGCCACCGCATGGGGCACTTCTTCGTGGGTCAACTGCAGAATCTTTTCCCGAATTCGCTCGGCCACCACAAAGCGCTCTGGATGGTCAATTACCATGTCATCCGGATAATATTTAGGCCCTTCCGGCAACACGGCAATTAGCTGCTCCCGCAGCACTTCCAGGTTATACCCGGTAAGGGCGGAGATGTGTACTACGGCTTGGGCCTGGGGCAGTAGCTCCTGCCATTGGCTTTCCAGTTGCGCCAATTTATCTCCTGTTACCAAATCAATCTTGTTAAATACCAAGAATATGGGAGTATCAACCTGGGCCAACTGCTTAGCAATATAGCGGTCGCCCCCGCCCAACTCCGCACTGGCATCCACCATAAACACAATCGCATCCACATCCTGGAGGGTATGCAGGGCTGCTTGTACCATCCCCTCCCCCAACAAGGTTTTGGCTTGATGGATACCCGGCGTATCAATAAAAACTACTTGGGCCTCGTCGGTGGTCAAAATGCAACGAATTTGGTTACGGGTCGTCTGTGGTTTGTCGCTAACAATCAGGTATTTCTCTCCCAATAGGGCGTTAAGGAAAGTGGACTTACCCACGTTAGGTCGCCCGATAACCGTCACAAAGCCGGACCGAAAAGCCATTAGCATTGCTCCTCCGCTAAGGATTTGGGGCCAAAGGGGGCGGGTAATAGCTCGCCAAAAGTGACTTGTCTTCGTTGCCCTTGGCTGGAAACCACGACAATAGGCACTTGGGGCGTAAACCACTCGGCCATAAACTGGCGACAGGCACCACAAGGCATCCCAGGAGTACCATCACCAGCGGCGATGGCCAGGGCGGAAAATTCTCGTTCCCCAGCAGCTACGGCGGCGGCCAGGGCAACGCGCTCTGCACAGATAGTCAGCCCGTACGAGGCATTTTCCACATTGCAGCCGGTATAAATCTTCCCACTGGCGGCGCGTACAGCCGCACCCACTTGGTACTGGGAATAGGGGGCATAAGCTCTACTGCGGGCTTCTTGTGCTGCTAAAATAAGTTCCTGCATGTTATGTATTGGCCTCCTTTACAGGTTACTCACCGCTGCAGGCAGAGTTAATTCAGCTTCCTTTTCTACCTCGATAACAATACCACGACTGGCTGTAAATGTATTAATAATTAAATCCATGCTACTGAATAAAACCTCCGGGTCGCCCACCGCTTCAATCACCACCGGGTTAACCACAATCTGCTTTTGGTTTACAAGCACCACCGGCCCCACACAACGGATGGAAGAGGTGGCCGTCAAACGCTGGCCGCCAACGGAAACGGCTACGGCTCCAGCGGCAAATAGTTCATTAACAATATCCCGGATATCCGTATCATGCACAATATCGCCACTGGTATAGCCGCCCGGAGAATCGTAAAGTTTCAATCGAACTCCGGCTCCAGTTACGCTGGCAAAGCCGGCTAAGGACTTTATGCTTCTTAGTTCGGCTTGCAGAGTCTGGGTTTCCTGCTGTAAAGCTTTCACTTGATCATACAGAGAGCGGATATTTACGGCCTTGGCAGTGCCATCGACTACTTCAATACTGATATTATCAAAGGCTAAACTACACAAGGGATGCTCCTTAATGGCCGTAATGGTCTGCTCAGAAAGCACACCCGCCGGATCATGGACGCTTACTTCTGTCCCCTGTTCATTGCTAATATTAATTGTTATCTTTTGGCGCACCCGCGCTATGCCGGGATCATCGTTAATTAAATTCTGCAATACTTCGCGCCTTTTGGCTGCCCGCTCCATATCAAGTATTTCTTTAGCCGATGCACCGCCATTGAGCATCACTTGCGCCAATTCTTCTAGACTACGGGACCGGCTGACATCATATTGCAGGCGGGCCACCAAATCCCGCACCGACTGTAATCCGGAAAGTCCTTGCTCATTGGCCCAGCGTTCAATATAGCTAATGAGTGTAAAACTGTTTTCTTTTGCTAGCTCCAAAGCATTCTTTTCGCCAGGCAAGTAAAAGAGATTAAGTGAGCGTCCCAGCATCAAAATATTGCCTAGCAACACAATAACTAGCATAGCTATAACAACCGTTTGCCGACCAGGCGCCATCTCCACCCAGTTCTTGCGTGCCATAAATCCTTCCCCTCTCTCCAACTCTTTTTCCGTTAGTCTGTGTTGAAAGCAAGGGCCTGCATGATTTCTAGCTGCCTATCATGCATGGGGCCAACAAATTCGTCATCATGTTCATAACCGACTAAGTGTAACAAGCCGTGGACTAGTAAGAAAGCTAGCTCCCGTTTAAAACTGTGACCATGGCTTTCTGCTTGTGCGAGGGCCTGTTCAATACTAATGACTATATCCCCTAGTATTAGTACGTCGGGAACGTCAAAAAGTTCCTCTCCTTCCAGCTGGGAGAAAGAAAGCACATCGGTGGGCTTGTCGATGCCACGGTATTGCCTATTTAAAGCCCGCATGGCATCGTTGTCAACCAAAGCTACGCTAACTTCGGCATGGAGTGGCACCCGCAACATGATCATGGCACGAGTCAACACCCAGCGGCAAAAGGCCAAAAGATCTTGAGTACAAGGTAGCGCTTGCTGATCATTTTGGATCAGTATCATGGTTTTGTTTTTCACCTTCACCTTCTGCTAATTTTTCCGGATATTCAATACGTTTGTGGAAAATTCCACTCAGTATATGCACAAAGGCAGTACCAATGCTATCCAGTTCCTTCAATGTGATGTCACATTCATCAAGCTGACCATCGTTTAACCGTTCCTTGATTATTTTGCGAACCATGCTATCAATCCGATTAGGCGTGGGCTGAGATAAGGAACGGACGGCCGCTTCCACGCAATCGGCTAGCATAACAATAGCCGCTTCCTTGCTACGTGGCGTAGGTCCCGGGTAACGATAGTCGCTCTCATCAGGCGCATCGCCAGCTTCTTTGGCCTTGTGATAAAAATAATTGACCAGCGTGGTGCCGTGATGCTGTTGGATAATATCAATTATGACCTGGGGCAGTTTATATTCCCGCGCCAGTTCCACACCATCCTTAATATGCGCTGTAATTACTAACGCACTTAGAGAAGGCGGGTACTTGTCATGGGGATTTTCCATGGTGAATTGATTCTCAATAAAGAAATAGGGACGCTTAAGTTTGCCCACATCGTGGTAATAGGAGCCTACCCGGGCCAATAGCCCATCGGCACCAACGGCTTCCGCCGCTGCTTCTGCCAGATTGGCCACAATAACGCTATGATTATAGGTTCCCGGGGCCTCCACCAATAAACGTTTCAGCAAAGGCTGGTTAGGGTTAGATAACTCCAGCATTTTGACAGTAGAGGCAATGCCAAAGGGTCTTTCCAAAAAGGGTACAATACCAAACCCAATTATGGCCGCTAGCACACCACCGGCGACAGCCCACATGGCATTCGTCACCAAGGTGGTCCAGCCTTCGCTATGCAATAGTCCGAAAGCAACAGTGGAGAGGCTTGTAGCGATAGCTATTAACGCGCCGGCCCTAACCAGGTCAAAACGCTGATTCATACGCGAAACACTAAAGGCTCCAACGGCCGCACCGATAAGGCCAACGCCCATCAGTGTGGTGTCAAAGCCGGCTAAAGCACCGGCAATCAGAGCCATGCTAATACTGCCCGCCATTGCAATCCGAGGCCCAATCAGAACTGCCATCAAAATAGATGCGGTGGCCACCGGCATCAGAAGACCGGAAACAACGCTAAAAGCTTTACACAAGCCACCGGTCAGTAAAACAATAAGACCCAGCAAAAGCACCTGCTGCGAGCTTTCCCAAACATCGCGGGCGAAAAGCGTCAAATATAGTACGAGGGGTAAAAGGGCAACGAACATATAAACTAAGGCGCCGCCAACCAAGTGCCAGTTAATACCTGGGGATAATAAACCCAGGTCTGTTAGCAACATGATCTCCCTTTCGGTGGCAATCTCACCTTGTCCAATTATTTTCTGTCCCTTTTGGACCATAACCGGCAACACCCGGGCCACCGCTTCTTGCCGCAGGCGCTCTGTAGCTGTGGCATTATAAAGCATATTGGGTTTTAGCAACACACTAGCCAACTGGCGCAGAAAGGTCTTGTTATTATTGGAGATATAAAGGCCGTTTATCTCCCGGTGCACCTGTTCTTCCGCCGTAGTAAGGGCCTCCGCCTTAATGCCACGGGCATAAGCCTGCTCCAAAATGGTGCCTAAGGTCGCTTCCATCTGGGCACAATCCTCGGCGGAAAGCCTCAGGCCTGTATACAAAGCGGCTTCTGGCAATTGTATAGGCAGGGTTTCCTGCAGTAGAGCTACCTTCTCTTCCGTGGTCTTGTCCTCTTGACTGGCCACAGTTTGCAACTGCTCGAAAACCTCGGCCAGCTGGGCAGCCGTTGTTATAGCCACATTCGGGTCTTGCTCAAATACATCTTTAACACTTTGTTTAGCCAACTCTCGGGCCTCATTAGTTGTATAGCGATCTTCTACTGTGCGGGGAGCGCCGATGTAGCGCGGACTGGCCTGTCCCACTTCCAATTGGATCGATTCGGGTAAAACCGCAATGAATAGTAACAGAGACAAAGACAGATAAACAAACAACAGTAAGAGCGCCCGGCGAATAACCGGGCGGCGCCAAAACCTTCTAGAAAACACATTTGCTCTCGTCGGTTTATTAGCCACCAAAAACCCCTCCCCAAAACCGGAATAACGCCACTGGGAGCTATTGTTTCTTCTTTTGCAAATGGGCTTCGTATGCTTTTACGATGCGCTGCACCAACGGATGCCGCACCACATCCTGGTCAGTAAGGTAAACAAAACCAATCCCTTTCACATTCTGTAGGATTTTACAAGCTTCTGCTAGTCCACTAGCCTTGCCCTTGGGTAAATCTATCTGGGTCAGGTCGCCGGTAACTACCGCCCGCGAACCAAAGCCCAGCCGTGTTAGAAACATCATCATCTGTTCAGGTGTAGAATTTTGGGCTTCATCTAATATTATATAAGCGTCATCAAGGGTGCGACCCCGCATGTAGGCCAATGGAGCTACTTCAATAACTCCCCTTTCCATATATTTTTGGAAAGTGTCCTGCCCCAGAATATCGAAGAGAGCATCATACAGGGGGCGCAAATAGGGGTCAACTTTGTCTTGGAGATCACCGGGCAAGAAACCTAAACGCTCACCGGCCTCCACCGCCGGTCGCGTCAGGATGAGCCTACTAACCTCCCGGTTACGTAAAGCCGCAACGGCAACAGCCATTGCCAGATAGGTTTTTCCCGTACCAGCCGGCCCGATGCCAAATACGATATCGTATTTCTTGAGAGCTTGTACATAGGCCTGCTGCCCTCGCGTCTTGGGGCGAATTCTCTTGCCACGACTGGTGCTGACAATCACGTTGGCATAAATCTCATTTAGATTGGGTTCCTGTCCATCGGCAATGAGGCGCAGACCGTAAGCCACATCATGTTGACTAATTGCTATCCCTTGACGCAAGAGGGAAAATAGCTGGGTTAAGAGTGCTTCAGCTTGTAAAACGGCCTCCTGTGAGCCGCTCAGTTGCAACTCATTATCTCGGATCGTTATTCTCACTGGAAGGGCTGTTTCAATAGCCTTTAGGTTTTCATCAAAGCGACCGAAAACAGCTCTAGCCTCTTCTAAATCATGCAGATACAACTTTTTGCTATACATTTCTTGCTGCGAATGCGAGTTGCTCAAATCGGCTTGCCCCCTTGGAGTTTATTCTGCAATCAATTCTCTAAATTCACCTATAGATTCTATGGCTTCAATGATAGCTCGAACTCTCACCGTATTTTGATCCGACAATAATTCCGTCTCAAAATGGATCGCTATCGGCACCGCGTCTTCGGGTAGCTGCTCTAGCGCCAAACGTTCAGCCTCTCTTTCGGCGTCGGCTAATGCCCTTTCCAAAGGGACCACCTGCTGTTCTTCCGTCAATTCAAAAAAGGTCTTGCGTTTATGTTCTACAGCTAGCCCTAAATCCCTCCAAATTAAGGGTAAATACTGGCAATCCTCTTCGTAGAGGGCAAAGGGAGGAGTGGGACTGCCCCGAAGAACTATTTCTTTACCACCAAAATTGAGAGTTTCGCAGATATATTCTCTGCCAGTACGAGTTTGTACTAACCTTTGTTGTGCACTGGTGGCGATACCATCATAACAGATGATAGCTTCAATAATACCATCGGCATGGACATAAGTCATCTCGGCCCCTTCGTCAACTTCAAAAGCTCCGCTAATCAAAATCTGCCCCCGCTCTACAGTATCACCAGCTTTGACCATCGCTTTACCGGCGGTAGCAACTATCTTCTTTATAACCCCGTCTTTTGCAGCAACCACATGGCCTATTGTTTTAGTTTCGGGAGTCACTATCTTTTTCTCTACCACTTCAATCACGGCATAGGACCCCTTAAGCTCTATACCCACCCATGATAGTTCGGGAAGTTTAATAACTAGAGAGCGGGCCAGCTGATTGGGTACCAGTTTTCCTCTATATACCCCCGGGCGTAGCCCCAATTCGGCAGCCGCTTGTAGTACGGTGGCCGTAGGCACCTCCTCGTTGCCCCGTACCTCCACAAACCAAACAAAGGATCCTAGCACATAAAGGCTGATAATAAAAAGAAGGGCGCCACAGGCAAAGGCCGTTCGTTTCCAAAGGCGGTCCAGCAAAAAGGGTAGCCCCCGCCGTTTAATAATGCGCACCCGCACCCTCGATTTACGGGCTACCGGCCGCATTTGTTTAAATCCAGCTATGCTTGTCTTGCCTACCACCACACCCTGACGCGTAGTATAGACATCCCATACGGGAATGCCCTCCTGCAAACACAGATTTATAAACCGCTCCACCCGGGGCCCTTCAAACCGGATGGACAAGTAACCAATCAAGCGCAAGAAGATCCGCTCAAATATCATTTTACCACCCCTGCTTTAGAGAACATAAGCTTGGAGGAACGATAGCTAAGCAATTAACCGATGTAAGCCACGTTAGTAATGCTGCCATCTATGATAATTTCATCGGGCAAAATAGAACGCAGGGTTAGCTTTTGTCCGGTAATAACGATCTCGCCGCGGGCGACAGCCACACGAATATGAGTATCCGTATAAAGGATCACACCGCGATGGTTTTCCAGCGTCAGCTGCACATTGCCTATCAGGGTTACCCGGGGCAAATCTAACACCAGATCCTTGGGCAATTCTAATATGTCGGTCATCAACGTGCGTATTCTATCTTGCCTTCCCATCCTTCTGCCTCCTCCTGTCTTGAGAATCACTACCCGTCTCTTCTAGTTTTATGCCGCCCCTCCCCTTAAAAGAAGCAACACAAAAGGCACCCAAAGGGTGCCTTTTCAGCCACAATTAAATTTAGTAGCGCTTATTTCTCTTTCTTCTAGCAGCTTCTGCTTTCTTCTTACGCCTGACACTCGGTTTTTCATAATGCTCCCGCTTTCGGGCTTCAGAAAGAACACCAGAACGCTGGCACTGACGCTTAAAACGTCTTAGCGCACTATCCAGAGATTCGTCTTTACGGATTTTAATCTCGGCCACTTAGTCTCCCTCCCTCCGCACCAAAATGCTCGGAGTGATGCGGGCTCTTCTGCACTTAGCAAAATGAACCTTCTGCCATTATATAGCCCACTCTAATTGCTGTCAACCCAAGGCTGGCAAATCGGACAGCGGCTTTCCTCCGATAACATGCAGGTGCAAGTGCATAACCACCTGCCCCCCGTCCTTGCCCACGTTAGTAACTACGCGGTAGCCGGTAAGATTTTGTTCTTTGGCTACCCGTCTAGCAACACCCAACAAAGCACCTAACAGCTGATCATCGGACGGTTGTGTATCCTGCAGTGATTCAATATGGCGCTTGGGGATGACTAAAATATGCACCGGCGCTACCGGGTTAATATCGCGAAAGGCGAGAATGTGCTCATCTTCGTAAACCACATCGGCTGGTGCCTCTTTAGCTACTATTTTGCAGAAAATGCAATCAACCACTCTTGTTCACCCCCCCGCTCATCCTAAATATAGATTCGACAGGTCGGAGAATAATCCTGCTGAACCCCTCTTATCCAACTCAGGTTTCACTTTCTTCCAATCTAGCTAAGGCCACGGGCTATAGGCAGCCCTTAAACTTTTATCCAAGCGTTCGCACCGTCAATAAGCACCTTCGTTATCTGGTTGGAGCGCAAACGGCTATCCCTACTACATACGGTGACATAGGTATCCGTATGGCCCGACCAGACGCCCTCTTCATCCCGGCTCTCCCATAAGACGGCCTGTTCGGTACCGATTAGCCTCTGGGCATACTCTCGGGCCATGCGCCGGCCTAAGGCAATTAAAGCCCGGCTACGGCGGATCTTTTCCGCCTTCGGCACCTGGCTGTTTCACTAGGAAAACCAACGATTACATCGGTGGTGATCGCTATCTCGGGCACAAAGCTACGCACCATGTCGATTATGGCCCGATATTCGGCCGTATTGTAGCGTCGGTTCATCGCCTTTAAAATGCGATCCTGACCAGCCTGCAAAGGAATGTGTAGGTGACGGCAGAAATTAGGATACTGCCGCATCAGTTGCATAAGGGGCTCGCCGATTTCATTAGGTTCAATAGAGCTAAGGCGCAAACGCTCCAAGCCGGGCACCTGCAAAACCTGTTCTATTAGCTGAACCAAATCCGGCTGGCCGGGTAAGTCGTGCCCATAGCTACCCACGTGAATACCGGTGATAACAACTTCCTTAAAACCATCCTCTACCAAAGCTCGCGCTTCTTCTACCACCTCAGGAATGGGACGACTCCTCTCTGGGCCGCGGGCATAAGGGATAATGCAGTAGGAGCAGAACTGCTGGCAACCGTCCTGAACCTTTAGTGTGGCTCGCGTACGACCTACCTGCTGACGGGTGCTGATTATTTGGAAGCTGGCCTCATCGGTCCAACGGGAAACAGCTATCAAGGGGGAGCTGGTTTCCCTAGCCCGCTCCACCAATTCCACTATTCGCGGTTTGTCCGCGCTTCCTACCAACAGATCCACACCTTCTGGTAATTGCTCCCTACCCTGGGCCACTTGCGGATAACAACCCACCATTACGATCATAGCCTGCCGATTTTGCTCCCGAGCTCGATGGGCTATTTGCCGTGATTTTTTCTCCGCTTGTACTGTAACAGCGCAAGAATTGATCACGTAAACATCGGCAGCAGCAGAAAAATCAACCACCTCGTAGCCGGCTTCCTGAAAAAGATGGGCCATAGCTGCCGTTTCGCCCTGATTTACTTTGCAACCTAATGTATGAAAAGCCACCGTAGGCACTATTTGCTGCCTCCTAAATCGCCTAGTTCGTATTGGATAATAGCCAAAAGGGCTAGTGGCGCTGTTTCTGTACGCAAGATACGTGGACCGAGACTAACACTTTGCCAGCCTTGGCTAAGCAGAAAATCAATTTCACCGCTAGCCAAGCCGCCTTCCGGGCCCACAAAAACACTTACCGACTGATAATTACTATTCTGCAACAGAGGCCGTAAGCCAGCCCGTTCTTCTTCCCAAGCCACAAGAGCTAACTGATGCTGGGGTATCTTAGGTAACTGCTGCAGTGAAATAGGTTGATTAACCTGGGGCACCATTTGGCGTTTACTCTGCTTTGCCGCTTCGAGAGCAATCCGCTGCCAACGTTGTACTTTTTTGGCTACCGAATTGGACTTAAGCTTAACGACCACCCGCTCGGTCAGTACGGGAGTAATACTGGTAACCCCCAGCTCGGTAGCCTTCTGAATAACTAAATCCAGCTTGTCGCCCTTAGGCAACCCCTGAAAAAGATGCAGGGCGAGGCCGGATTCGCTATTGGTATCTAACGGTTCCCCTACTTCTGCCTGCACGAGTCCGGGCTGCACCGTGGTCAGCTGGGCCAAATATACTCGCCCGGCCAGCACCACCTCAACCTGCTCCCCCGGCTTAAGGCGCAGCACCCGCGCAATATGAACCGCGTCATCCTCGTTAAAGGTCACACACCGGTGGGGCGGTATCCCTTCTAGATCTAGAAAAAAGCGTGCCATACTACTCCCTCTTGTGGCAAACTAGGGCATACCAATCGTTCTCGTGTTTTTGTTCAACTACTACAAAATCATGGGCAGCCAGCGCTGCCAGCACCGCATCTAATCGCTCGCCAATAATGCCGGAGGCTATAAAAAGGCCACCCGGTGCTAAGAAAGAGTCTATTTGGGGGATCAGTTGGATGATAATGCGGGCAATAATGTTAGCTACAATAATATCAGCTGGTGCCGACGCCGCTTGCAATAGATCACTTTGAGCTACTCTTACCTTGTCGGCTACTTCATTTATGGATACATTTTCGCGAGCTACTTTTACGGCTACCGGATCGTAATCGAGGGCTTCCACCTGACTGGCACCTAAACGAGCCGCAGCAATGGATAAGATGCCGGATCCGCAACCCACATCGATTACCCGCTCGCCCCCCTTGATCTCCCGCTCCAGGATCTCTAAACACATGGTGGTGGTGGCATGGCTGCCCGTACCAAAGGCCATTCCCGGGTCCAACTCGATTACCAAACGGTCGGTCGGCTCTATCTCTTCCCAGCTGGGCTTTATCAACAGTTTTTCGCCCACCGGAATCGGCTTATAGTAGTCCTTCCAAGCATTGGCCCAATCTTCTTCTTGCACTTCCGACAGCGTTACCTCTGCCCGCCCCGGATCTAGGTCATAATCGGCCAGGGCCGCCACCAGTTGCCTGATGGATTCAACTTTACTAGCCAGTTCCTCATCCACTGGCAGATAAGCAATAAGTCGCACTTCCTCCAGCGGAAACTCCGTTTCCGGCAACGGGGTATAATCTTCCACATCCGCAGCAAGGGCTACCGGATAGCTATCTTCAATAACCAATCCGTTTACCCCCTGCTGATAGAGTATATCAGCAGCTGCCTCTTTAGCTTCCTGTGAGGTCGTAACCGTAATCTCCATCCATTTCACTAGCCGCGCCCCCCTGCTTTTAGTTTTTGCCGAACAGCTTACCTAAGATTCCCTTGTTCTCCGTATTAACAGTATCCCCCATTGTCTCCGCTAAAGCAATTAACAGCTCTCGTTGTTTCTGCGTTAACCGTTTAGGGGTTTCTACAATAACACGCACTAGTAAGTCGCCCCGCTGGGTAGTTGAACCGAGACGAGGCACGCCATGGCCTCGTATACGTAATATAGTGCCACTTTGGGTCCCCTCGGGAATAGTGAGAGTTACATGCTTATTATCTAACGTCTTGACGCGGATTTCACCACCGAGGGCGGCCTGAGGGAAACTAATCTTCGCTTCCCTTATCAAGTTGAGGCCATCCCGCTTGAACTCCCGATGGGGTCTTACGCGTATATAAACAAATAGATCTCCCGGCGGGCCACCTCGCAAACCGCCCTCACCTTCACCGCTGAGACGCAAACGGGTACCATCATTTACTCCCGCGGGCACTTTGACCGTTACCCGCCGCTGGCGCCTTATCATTCCTTGTCCACGGCAGGTGGGACAAGGGGTCTCCACATAGGTGCCGAGACCACCACAGCGGTCACAAGTCCGACTGGTCATGATACGACCGAAGGGCGTACTCTGGGCAAATTGCACCTGCCCAGTACCATTACATTGGGGACAGGTGGTGGGGTGGGTGCCTGGCGCCGCCCCTGAACCGTTACAAGTATCGCAGGTTTCTGTACGCGGCAGCTCCAACTGTACCTCTTTGCCAAAGACCGCGTCTTCGAAATCAATTTCCAACTCGTAGCTTAAATCGGCCCCGCGTTCCGGGCCGCGGGGACGGCGTGTTCTGCCTCCAAAGCCACCGCCGAACATCATTTCAAAGATATCGTCTAGTCCACCAAAACCAGAGAAATCGAAGCCAGCACCACCGGCCCCCTGCTCAAAGGCACTATGCCCCATGCGGTCGTATTGAGCCCGTTTTTCCGGATCGCTCAACACCTGGTAGGCCTCGGTAGCCTCTTTAAACTTTTCTGCCGCATTAGGATTATCTCTATTGGCGTCGGGGTGGTATTTGCGGGCTAGGGCCCGATAGGCTTTCTTTATCTCACTCTCGCTGGCATCTCTGCTAACGCCTAGCACCTCATAATAGTCGCGCTTAGCCATACAAAACCTCCCTAACAGCAAGTGGGGGTTAGCCAGCTAACCCCCATTGCCTGCTACAGTCTAGTCTCTAATTCTTGGGTGTCTCGTCGTCATCGACCTTATACTCGGCGTCTACCGTTTCACCCGTGGTATTGCTATCGGTCTGTTGGGCGCCCTGCTGCGCCTGGGCGGCTTGGCTGTAGAGCATAGTCGATAACTCATTGACATGCTTGGTCAGCTCTTCGTTGGCGGCTTTGATGGCCTCCGCATCATCGGATTTCATGACCTCTTTCACCTTATCCATGGCCTCGTTGATGACGCTGGCTTTATCAGAGGGCACCTTATCGCCCAAATCCTTAAGCAGTTTCTCCGTGGAATAGATGAGATGTTCGCCCGCATTACGTAATTCCACCAGCTCTTTGAGTCTAGCATCCTCAGCCGCATATTTTTCGGCTTCTTGGACCATACGCTCAATTTCGTCCTTGGATAGACCGGTGGAGGAGGTGATAGTTATCTGCTGTGACTTGCCGGTAGCCAAGTCCTTAGCGCTTACATTTACTATCCCATTCACGTCGATATCGAACTTGACCTCTATCTGAGGAATACCCCGCGGTGCCGGCGGTATACCATCCAGTGTGAAACGACCAAGGGTCACATTCTGGCTGGCCATTGGGCGTTCACCCTGCAATACATGAATCTCCACCGAAGTCTGATTATCGGCGGCTGTGGAGAAAATCTGGCTTTTCTCGGTCGGTATAGTCGTATTGCGCTCTATAAGCTTAGTGAAGACCCCGCCCAGCGTCTCAATGCCCAGGGACAAGGGGGTCACATCGAGGAGGACGACGCCCTTCACGTCGCCAGCGATCATACCGGCTTGCAAGGCAGCACCCATAGCCACTACTTCATCGGGATTGACGCCCTTATGGGGCTCCTTACCGATCAAATTTTTCACCGCTTCTTGAATGGCTGGAATACGGGTCGAGCCACCGACCAAGATCACACGGTCGATGTCCGATGGTTTCAATTTGGCATCAGCCAGGGCCTGGCGGGTTGGCCCCATGGTTTGTTCCACCAAGTCACGGGTTAATTCCTCAAATTTGGCCCGTGAAATGGTGATGTCCAGATGCTTCGGGCCATTTTGATCAGCAGTAATAAAGGGCAAATTGATGTTGGTAGTTAATAACCCCGAGAGCTCAATTTTGGCCTTTTCCGCTGCTTCCTTCAACCGCTGCATAGCCATGTTGTCTTTACTCAGATCAATACCCTGTTCTTTCTTAAATTCTTGTACTAAGTAATCGACAATACGCTGGTCGAAGTCGTCGCCACCCAGCTTATTATTACCGGCGGTGGCCAAAACTTCAAAGACGCCTTCCCCCAGCTCTAAGATGGACACGTCAAAGGTTCCGCCACCTAAGTCAAATACTAGGATTGTCTGATCTTGGGCTTTATCCACACCATAGGCCAAGGCGGCTGCGGTGGGTTCGTTGATAATACGCAATACTTCTAGACCGGCAATTTCACCCGCATCCTTGGTAGCTTGACGCTGGCTATCGGTAAAATAGGCCGGCACGGTGATTACGGCTTTAGTAACTGGAGCTCCCAGATAATTCTCCGCCTCCTGCTTTAATTTACGCAGAATAAAGGCCGAGATTTCCTGAGGTGTATAGGACTTATCACCGATCTTGGCCTTATAGTTAGTTCCCATATGACGCTTGATGGAAAGCACCGTACCCTCCGGATTGCTTACAGCCTGGCGCTTGGCCACGCTCCCGACCAGCAATTCACCATTCTTAGCAAAAGCAACAACCGAAGGAGTAGTGCGGGACCCTTCCGCGTTAGGTATAACGGTAGGCTCGCCACCTTCTAGGACCGCAACTACAGAGTTCGTTGTTCCTAGGTCAATTCCAACCACTCTCGACAATTTCGTTTACCTCCTCTAACACTCATCAAAGTATATGCTACTAATTGCGAGTAGCTACTTTCACCATACTGGGACGCAACAAGCGACCCTGGAAAAGATAGCCGGGCTGCAATTCCTGCAAGATAGTACCCTCTGCTACCTCTTCGCCACAAGCTTCTCGCATGACAGCTTCATGAACATTCGGATCAAAAGGCTGCTCGCAATCAATTCGCTCCAACCCCTGCTGGCTAAGCACCTCCAGCAATTGCTTGTGCACTAGCTGCACACCTTCTGCCCATCCGGTATCGGCTTCCGAAGGTAAATTGGCCAGGGCCCGTTCAAAGTTATCAAGTACCGGCAATAGGCTGCTGACCAGTGCCGCTTGCGCAATGGTCGCCTGCTCCGCCCGCTCACGGGCTGTGCGCTTGCGATAGTTATCAAATTCGGCATGCAAGCGCAATAGCCGGTCTTCCAACTCTTTTTCTACGCTGGAGCGAGAATCCTCAGCCTCTTCTGTATCACAGGAGCCGACCTCGGCCCTTGCTTCCTGCTCTTCCTCGTTTATTTCCTTATGTTCTTCCTCTTCCGTACCTGTTGGAGATAGATGTTCTTTATTCACTCCGCCACCTCACTAATAATCTATAATCCTAATCGGCTTCGCTTCCGCCGTCGTATTGGCCTCCAGCTTTTCGGCCTGGCGATAGCTGCATATAGGCAACTTGACGCCAAGTGGATCATTGGGCGGCTGCGGCGCTCAAAAGATGCGAGTGCAGCCTGCAAGGCCCACCCGCAACCCTTCATCTATTCGTGCCACCGGCCCTCTCACACCATCTGCTCTAGACCTTCCGGCCAGAATGGTGGTAGTCGTTGTACCGAAGCCAATTTCCTGTTGCGCCTGGGCTGTATTGATCAGCACCAGGCAGCAGGATGATTAACTTCCATTTTATCTACAATCGGGACACCTTAGTGTAATACGTCGCCAAATCGGTCCACCAGCATAGTGTCTAGCCCCTTAGGGCCAACGTAACTTCGTAGCAACAGTGATGGCTTGCACAGCAGCCCCATTGGTTCAGCAACTACGACTTCTCCACTTACTTGCTGGCTGGATGTGCCATATACTCCCTATCGTGCGGTCTGAAGGTCTTACTACATACCATACAGCTGATTGAGAGTGTCGCACACCCCTTGCACCAGTGCCAATACGCGCTCATAATTCATACGTGTAGGTCCGAGCAAGGCAAAATGCCCCACCAGTCCACCACCTAGCTGGTACTCAGCAGTAATCAAACTGCAATCGTGCATAGCGCTTAAGGGGTTTTCTGTTCCGATAGAAACGGACACCCCTTTACCAGCCACTTGCGCTATCGCTTCCCAAACAAGAGCGTCCTCCTCCAGCAACTCTAAGATGGTTCGTACCTTTTGCAAATCATGAAATTCGGGCTGGTTTAAAATATTTGTGGTGCCACCTAAGTACACTTTACCGGCTTCCGGCTGTTTGAGACCACCTAATAGCTCATTCACAATCGCCTCAAACAGATCAATACTTATGCGCATATCATGCTGTAGTTCGGCCAGACTCGTTGCTTTAATCTGCTCCAAGGTAAGACCGGCTAAGCGCTGGTTCAACCATTGTTGCAGATAAGCCAGACTTTCTACCTCAACAGCCACCGGAATCTCTACCATCCGGTTCAGTACCAAACCTCCGTCGGTCACTCCTACCAGATAGATTTGCCGACTGCTTACAGGCACCAGTTGTACTTGGCGTAATCGGGCTTGCACCTGGGAAGGCCCGAGCACGATAGCCGTATAATTGGACAGGGCGGACAGCAATTTTGCCAGCTGCTGCACAATTTCTTCGGCGCTACTCATCCGCAAAGATAGAACCCGTTTCATCAATTCAATCTCTTGCAGGGTCAGACTAGGAACTCGCAGCAGAAAATCGACATAAAAACGGTATCCGCGGTCGGAAGGAATGCGGCCGGCCGAGGTATAAGGCTGCTCTAAATAGCCCATTTCCTCTAGATCGCTCATCTCATTGCGGATGGTAGCCGGGCTAACACCCAGCTCGTAACGGCGGGAGATAGTCCGCGATCCGACCGGCTCTGCCGTTTGGATATAGTCGTGGACGATGGCATACAGAACCTGACGCTTACGCTTATCTAATCCCATTCGTCCTCACCCCCAGCAATGCCTCAGGCATCGCAATTAATAGAATAGTAGGCTTCCCTGCTAACAACGCTACTGGGCGTTGCGGGGCAATATATTAATAACGCGTAGCGTTGATTGCCCAGCACCCATCAACTACACCTCTATTGTTAGCACTCTCCTTTAGAGAGTGCTAATATACTAACTCTAAGATAGCACCCGCGCTTTTAAGTTGTCAAGTATTGGAGTCACGCAAAAAGTAGGTGAAGACCGCATTGGCCAGTGGCCGCATGTGCCACGGCAGCCGATACCCCTCTTGGGTGCGCTCCAGCCACCCCTTTCGCATTAACTCCCGTATTTCTGCACCAAAAATATCCTCCAAGGTACAACCAAAACGCCGAGCAAAAGCTTCTGCGTCAACCCCCGCATTCAGGCGCAAACTTAATATTACGGTTTCAGCCGCCGTACCCAGCTTATCCAAACGCTCACTGCTTCCCACCGGGCGCTCCCCTATAGCCACCAACCGTTCATAGGTCGCCAAACTAGACACATTGCACTGGCGGACTCCTTGAAAGTAGGAACAGGCGGCTGGCCCCAGGCCAATATAGTCGCCATTTTGCCAGTAATTGAGGTTATGACGACACTCCCAGCCGGGTCGGGCGAAGTTGGAAATTTCGTATTGCTCTAGTCCCTGTTCGGGCAGATAGGTGCGGGCCCAGTCATACATATCAGCCGCTAAATCCTCATCGGGCAGTGGTAAGCGACCTGCAGCTATAGTTTGTCCCAGAGGGGTGGCGTCATATATCTCCAAGCAATATAGGGATAAATGGGGCAGCCCCTTGGCCACCAGCCTGCTCACATCTTGCTGCCAATCAAGCAGAGTCTGGCCAGGAAGGCCGTAAATCAAATCACAGCTTAGATTGGAAAAACCGGCAGCTAGAGCCCAATCGATGGCTTGCAAAGCTTGCTGGGGGGAATGGCGCCTCCCTAATCGAAGTAAAAGCTCGGAAGAGAGGGTCTGGACCCCCAAACTTAGGCGGTTGATCCCTACACGACGGTACTCCAACAAATCGGCTGGTCTAAGGGTCTCCGGGTTGGCCTCGAGAGTAATCTCCGCGTCCTTAGTCAAGCAAAAATATCGACTGACCCCTTCCAGGACAGTCGATATTTGATGGGCCGAAAGCAGACTAGGCGTTCCCCCACCAAAGAACACCGTATTCACAGCAGGAACTCTGCCCCACAAGGCGGCTTCTGCTACAACTAATTCTAAATAGCGTTCAATAGCCTCCTCCTGTGCAGGCAGCGAATAAAAATCGCAGTAAGCGCACTTTTGCCGACAAAAGGGGACATGAATGTAAAGACCGATTACCATTAACCATCAACCTTCAGTACAGCCATGAAAGCTTCTTGCGGTATTTCCACGTTGCCTACCTGCTTCATGCGCTTCTTACCTTCTTTTTGTTTCTCTAGCAATTTACGTTTACGGGAGACGTCCCCCCCATAACACTTAGCCAGAACGTCTTTACGCAGGGCCTTGACCGTTTCCCGGGCTATAATCCGATTGCCGATGGCCGCCTGCACGGGGACGTCAAACATCTGCCGCGGAATAAGGCGGCGCAAACGCTCCACCAGGGCCCTGCCTTTACTATAGGCCCGATCCTTATGCACTATACTAGAGAGAGCATCTACTACTTGACCATTGATCAATATATCCAGCCTCTCCAGCTGGGACTCGCGATAGCCCAGCACCTCGTAGTCGAGGGATGCGTATCCCTTGCTCCGCGACTTAAGCAGATCGAAGAAATCATAAAGAATCTCCGACAGGGGCAACTCATAGACTAGCAGCACCCGTGAAGTATCCAGGTAGTCCATATTCATAAACACACCCCGCTTGTCCTTAGCCAATTCCATCATGTTACCGATAAACTCGGAGGGTACAATAATGGAGGCTTTAACAAAGGGTTCGGCCAAAGAAACCACCTGATCAGAAGGAGGCAAATGGGCCGGATTATCTACATGTATAACGCTGCCATCAGTGAGAGTGGCTTGATAAACGGTGTTGGGAGCGGTGATGATGAGATCTAGGCCATATTCTCGTTCTAAGCGTTCCCGCACCACTTCCATGTGCAAGAGGCCTAAAAAGCCGCAACGGAAACCAAAACCCAAAGCTTCGGAGGTTTCCGGTTCATAAACCAAACTGGCATCATTTAACTGCAGCTTATCCAATGCGGTGCGCAGATCTTCATATTGTACCGTATCGATCGGGTAGAGCCCACAAAAGACCATGGGCATAACCTTCCTGTAGCCGGGCAAGGGTTCCTTAGCACCGCCTCGGGCTAAAGTGATGGTGTCACCGACTTGCGTATCCTTCACATTCTTAATGCTGGCCGCCATATATCCCACATGTCCCGTCGTCAGTTCGGATAAGGGCTGCATGGAAGGCGTAAACACGCCCACATCAGTCACTTCGAATTCCTTACCGGTGGCCATCATGCGCACCTTCATACCTGGGGCTAGAGTGCCGTCCACAACTCGTAGATAGGTAATAACCCCTCGATAGTCATCATAGAAAGAGTCAAAAATAAGAGCCCTCAGGGGTGCATCGGGATCACCACTGGGTGCCGGGATGTCGGTTATAATGCGTTCCAAAATTTCTTCAATACCGATGCCTTCTTTGGCGGAACATAAAATTGCATTATCCGCATCGATGCCGATCACATCTTCTATTTCCCGTTTCACCCGGTCCGGGTCGGCGGCGGGCAAATCGATTTTATTGATAACCGGAATGAGTGTTAAGTCATGTTCTAAAGCTTGATAAACATTGGCTAAGGTTTGGGCTTCGATGCCTTGCACCGCATCAACAACAAGTAAAGCGCCTTCGCAGGCGGCAAGGCTGCGGGAAACCTCATAGGAAAAGTCCACATGACCGGGAGTATCAATCAGGTTCAAGGTATAGTCCTGGCCGTCTTGAGCCCGATAATGCAAACGCACCGTCTGCAATTTAATAGTAATTCCCCGCTCCCGTTCCAAATCCATATTGTCGAGAACTTGGTCAACCATTTCCCGCTCCGACAAGGTACCGGTTGTTTGAATTAACTGGTCAGCTAACGTCGACTTGCCGTGATCAATATGAGCAATGATACAAAAATTACGGATATTTTGCTGCACTCTTCCATTCTCCTTTAAGAGGCTGCCAACGGAGTCTGGCGATCAGCTGGCCGCTCAAAAGTTACCTATATAATAGATGCGCCCTAAGGCGCACCGTGGCTAAATTATATCACACCCTATTTTTGCTCTCAAGAAAAGGAATAAGAGGATGGTTGCGTGCCCACCATTACCTCTGTAGTTATTGAAGGGCCGTAGTCGTGCCCTGTAGCCCACAATCTTGATGTTGCACTAGCAACTCCCAAAAAGAATAAAAGAAGGCTCCCGGCGTTGAAGCCAGGAGCTCTGTTTATGCCGTTGCCATCAGTAACAGCCAGGCTTACCATTGGATATCTATTTCAAGTAATATGGGTGTATGGTCTTGTCGGGGGCCCGAATCAATCATTTCAGACCTGATAACCCTATCAGCAATACGATTGCTTACCAGCCAATAATCAATTCTCCAGCCAGAGTTGTTAATTTTACTTGTTCTAGCCCGCTGAGCCCACCAGCTATAAACCCCGGTTACATCACCATGAACATACCTAAAGGTATCAGTAAAGCCCTTTGCCAGCAGATTAGTGAAACCTTGACGTTCTTCATCGGTGAAACCAGCCGTTTGCCGGTTCCTGTCTGGGTGAGCCAGATCTATTTCCTTATGCGCCACATTGAAGTCGCCTGCTGCAATTACAGGTTTCTCCTTATCCAGCTCCGCTAGATAATCAGCATATTTCTTATCCCATATTTGGCGCGCTTCTAGACGATTTAATTTCTCTCCTGCATTAGGAGTATATACTTGTGTTAAATAAAAATGCTTGAATTCCAGGGTTATGATCCTACCTTCATAATCCATGGTATCCGGGGCGCCAATTTTAGGGAAAGTAATAACCGGAGACAAATCATTTTTGTATAAAAACATGGTGCCCGCATACCCCTTGCGGGCCGGTTCTGCCGAGCTATTCCAAACAATTTCATGGTCAGGAAACATATCCTTCAAGATTTCTAAGTGTTTCTTAGTAGGGCCCTTACTCGCTAGCTTTGTTTCCTGCAAGGCAATAACCTCTGGGTCATGCTCAGCAATAGTTCTTAATACTTCTTGAGATAATAATGCCCTATTGGAAGTGCCTGTTAAGGCAGCGTTTAACGAGTCAATGTTCCATGAAATAAAGATCAAGTGTCTTCCCCCTTTTTATGTTCATGTAACCTACTGCATGTTTTTTATCCAGTATAACATGCAACTTTTCTCCACCAACATAGTATAATTAGCTCCCATTGTAAGAGCCGAGGGTCTGCGTAAGCACAGTTGGTACAGCCAGTGCTCTAGCAGATGGCCCCTCGGCTCAAGCTATTTATAGACATAGGAGCTTAAATCTTAATGGAGCTGTCACCAAGATGTTGGTGACAGCTCCCCAGGCATGTCCGATTCCATTGTTTACTTTCGCACACGACGGACAAGCAAAGGCTGGCGGCCCCTGATAGGCATAAGCCTTGGTCGCCAATACTCAGCGACCATATTGCTGGTCTCTGATTGCCTCGGCTATTATGTTGGCCAGCAACCCAGCCGTGCGCAAGGCCTCTTCCATCGTATTCTTGTCTCCACCAATTTCAACTAATACCGCATTTTCCCGAAGGTGCTGATTAAAGCGGGCTGTAGGCCGCTGCAAAATCCCCCGCGACAAGCCGGGATACAATTCTTCCGACTTGGCATGGAGCTTCTCGGCAAAAGCCAAGTTCTTGCGCCAATTGGGATGGTTCAACCCTTCGTTCGTACCGACTAGGAAATATAAACGACCAACACTTTGCCCCTCAATTACTGCCGTCGTAGCCGAGCGGGGAACCGCGTCCCGATGCACATCAAAGACGTACTCAATACTCGGCTCCGCCTGCAAAGCTGTAGTCGCGGTTTTTAGTGACTCATTATAGGCAGCAGTATAATTGTTTTTAATATTGTCGGCCCGGGAATGGGTTACCCGGATGCCTAATGCCCGCAAATCTTCAGCCAATTTTGCGCCAACCCGCACAATCGTCTGCTCCGGATCGTCGTACACATGGGGTTTACCACTGGTGGGGGTAAAAGCTTCCACGTTATGAGTATGGTAAATCAACACATGGGGCGTATATTTCCAACCAAAGGCGCTGGCCTCTTCTGTCCCCTCCTCTGGCGGCACCAAGGCGGGTACAACCGGCTCATTGGCGGGCGGTAGCACCATTTCGTCCTCCAGAGTGGGCAGCCCCCTAAGCATAGGAACCCCCCACGCCAAGAAGGAGCGGGGAGTGGCAATGCCTTGTTGGGCTAACCAAACTGCTATACCTCGTCCCAACCCCCCACTGTTGGGAGCGGCCTGCCACAGGGGTTTAGGCATGGCTACACGTAACAACTCTTGCCAGATAAAGGAGCTAGCTCCAGACCATAAACGGGAAAGCAAATTGCCTTGAGGAACTGGTCCTGCGCTACCTAGATTGTTTTGGCCTCCCCCTTCAACTCGTCCAGCCCAGCCCCATAAGGGCAGCAGGCTGCTAAAAAGCAGAACACACCCAGCAATCGCTAATAGGGCCTTATTCGAAGGGGCTAAGGGCCAGCCACGATTATACCTCTCGGAACGTATCGCTATCACCTGCCTTCCTCACTCTCGCCCCGCAGGGGCTATAGCAATGTATATGACGGCGGACAGGCTGATATGCGGGCCTTAGGTTAAACTCGCCACATATTTTTATTGACTAACAATAAAAATATATTGATTTTCGATAAACGCCAGCATATATACTAGCAAATAAACGGAGGTGACTTTCTTGCAGGGGTCACAAAGACTGATACGCCTAATGATCAATTTGACCAAAATCCTCTCAGTACTGACGCTGCTAGCCATGGTATTTGGAGGAATCGCCATCGTGGCCACTTGGCTTTCACCGAACACCCTACTTCTCAGAAGTCCTAGTGACCAACTGGTGGTTCAGACCCCAAGTCTAGATCTGAAATTTAAGTTTGCCCAGGAAAGGCAGCCCGGCCAAGCCATTATGTTTTCTATGTTAGTAACCTTACTGATTGCAGGCTGTACCTATGTAATCCTAATACAACTACACAAGATATTGGCAACAGTCCTATTTCAATCTTCACTTCGCTAGCCAATGTGCTCAGTGGCTGGTGGATACATGAAATGATTCAACTACCCGGCGTGGAAGCCGTGGCCCGCTTACGTTTTGACCTTGGGCAGGTTGGCGTCGGGGTGTTGATCCTGCTGCTGGCTGAAGTGTTCCGATTGGGCGTGGCCATGAAAGAGGAGCAGGATTTGACCATATGATGGACGCTACTAAGGGAGAGATTATTGTCCATCTGGACCGCGTAATGCTGGAGAAAAACATGAGTTTGAGCGAATTGGCTGAGAAAGTAGGCATCACACTAGCTAACCTGTCGATACTAAAGAATAACAAGGCCAAGGCAATTCGCTTTTCCACTCTAGCAGCCATTTGCCAAGCTCTCGAATGTCAGCCGGGCGATATTCTTAAGTATAGTGAAATCAACTAACGTAGTTCAGACACAAAAAGGGACGGTCATCTCGGTTAACAACATGTATGTGTATCCGAGCACGACCGTCCCTGTAGCAATAAGATTAGGCCTTGCTAATTAGAAGGAAAATATAAGCATTTTTCTTTCCTACACTGCCTATTTCTAGGCGCGAAGCGACAGGTAATTTCTTGTGGTAGCTCCATCGTTCGGTTAAAGTGCTCTTTAACAAAGCCTACCGCCTCTGTTATTGCCAAGTAGGTGTTTCGCTTGCAGCAGCGGGGACCGCCATTAGCTGCAATAGTAGCTAGACTCCTGGCAGTAGCTTGATTGGCCAAGGACCATTCTTCCCCGGCCAGGGGCGTTGCCCCTGTTATGACGCTCGTAAAAATGCCTGTGCCTATGCCCGCACCACAACTACCCCACAGTCCACATATGCCACCAGGTACCCTTCTTGCCCGCTGCAGTGCGTTCTGTAGTGCTTTTGGCAAGTCAATTTTGCCGTCACTATTTTTGTAGGCGGTTAATAAGGCAGCAGCTACCAAATAGTGATGTTCCGGCCCATGCATATTAATGGATGGATTCTCCATCATCCCTGTGGCAATGGAAATCGGGTTCTTGCTCTGCGTTTGAGAAGCATATTGAGTTATGAAAATAAGTCCCTTTTCTGCGTGGCAGGAATCGCACACATAGTGCCCGTCCTCACAGGAGGCGTTAGTGCTATGCTCTGTCCCGCAGATATAGCAGGATAATTGTTTAGCTGTTTTAAAATACGTAAGCGGTTTGCCGCAGATAAAACAACCCTCTGTATACGTTTGCATTGGTTCGACTCCTATAGCTCTAATCGTTAACTTTCCAATGATATTCTATCGCAAAAGACGGCTCCTGGCATCTTTCTTGCCAGGAGCCGTAACTTATCTTTCATTGCTATATCTAATCACTGTAAATACCTCAGGGTATCACTGGTCTCTAACCCGGGCTGAAGAGCTACGTTCAGCCCACCGGCAATAACCTTGCTTAACTGACGAATCTGCTCATCGGTCTCCTTGGGAGTAACCACCAAGTTCCCCCAGAAGGGGCTGAGTACTTCGTGCACCAGCTGGCCCTGTTCCTCAGGCGTCAGATCTCGCAAAATTCCCCCCACGGAGGGTTGGTTACCGGCGGCTTCCCTCAGACTGGCAGTCAGCTTCTGTATGGCGTCCAGCACGATGGTATTAGCATAGACTACCGAAGGGGCACCGATGGCAATCACAGGTACGCCGAGGGTTTCCCGATTTAATGCATGGCGCTTATTTCCTACGCCGGAACCGGGGCTAATACCCGTATCGGCTATTTGAATGGTCGTACCCAACCTATCCATGCTACGAGCTGCCAAAGCATCCACGGCAACGATTGCGGTCGGTCGTACTTTTTGCACCACACCGGCTATAATATCGCCGGTTTCTATACCGGTAATACCCAGCACGCCGGGAGCTATGGCACAAACGGATCGCATGCCCTCATCAACGTATTGGGGAGCATATTCGAACAGGTGACGAGTAACAAGTAATTCTTCAATCACCAGCGGCCCTAGGGAATCGGGGGTAACATGCCAATTGCCTAGGCCTACCACCAAAGTGACGCTAGACTTATCTGCTGGGGGTAAGAGGTTTTTCAGCTCTCGCGCCAAGACCTGACTTACCTGCTCCCGTAATTCTACATCGTGTTGACGCAGCCCAGGAGCTTCGATAGTAATATAGTTACCGGGCGGTTTGCCCAGGCGGGCCGCCCCCCGGGCATCGAGAACCTGTACGCGGGAGACAACTCCGCCGGCGAATTTCTGCGTCTCCACCCGTACCCCTTGCCGGTCCCAATCGGTCTTAACCGCCGCCGCATGGGCTTCTAAAGCCAGATCCGTATGTACGGAAGCGTACTGCCGCAGGATTTTACTACTCGGTTTCACTTTTCACTAACGTATCTCAGTGGGCACAATGGCATCGATAAGCCCGATAACAAAGGATGCCAATAAAGCACCCACTACACCCACCTGGAACCCGGGCACCAACATGCCGGCTATGTAGATTACAATGGCGGCGGTGATGAAGCCAACCCAGCCGCGGCTGCGGGGTGAAATGCGATCGCCTAGCAACATTTCAGCCACCCAACCTAATGCAGCAATTACGACCGCGGTAATAAGCGCGGTGGTAAAGTTGGCCACTCTTACGCCTGGCAGCAGAAAACCGATGAACATAAGGACTAATGCCGATACGATAAAACGAATAATTGCTCCAAGCATCTTGCTACCTCCTCGGTTTTTTGTTAAAATTTGATGGACAATTTTAGTCTGTCCGCTCAGTTACTGCTATATTCCCGACGTAGCAGAGAGCTTTTGGCCGTTGTCTGGTATCACGACAGGATGCCAAGGAGGTGAATTTTTTGGCTAATAGTAGGTCTGCACGCAAACGTATCAGAATCGCAGCGAAACGCACTGAGCGTAATCGCCATGTCAAATCGACGGTTCGCTCGGCGGTGCGCAATTTCCATCGTGCTTTGGAAAGTGGTGATAACGCAGAACAAGCACTGCGTTTGGCAATTCGCCGTATAGATAGGGCCGTTAGCAAAGGTGTTTTACATCGTAATACAGGAGCCCGCAAGAAATCTCGCTTGACTAAGCACTTCAATAAACTGCAGGCGCAAGAACAATAGGAATTATCGAAGCCCCAGGCCTAAGAGGCCTGGGGCTTCTTGCGTATAAACCCCCTACCCCTAAGACAGAATAACTGGTGAAGTTTGGGAGGGGTTAAAATGTTCAAACAAGCAAAAGGTGTAAAGTGGTGGCTGGCCTTACTAACTATAGGGGCTATTTTGATTCTACTTTGGCGGACCGGACCTTCTAAAACTGCCGACACTCAACCGCCGGCCAAACTTAATGCAAACTATACGGCGGCAATACGGAATAATGACAATAGATCCGTGCTGGACATCAATCGGGACCAGGTTTCAAGACAGAAATTTGATGCAGAAGTAGAAGAAGGCCAGAAGGTAAACAGCCCTTCTCCGCCCCGCAGGCGGCCCCAAAGCTATTTACTACCTGATATTGTGGGCCCGTCTGCAACAGGAGGCCCCCAGGGGGCTAAAGAAGACTCTGTCAACAGACCGTCACCGGAACAATCAGAAACCATAGCAACGGAGGCCCAACTTACCCTACAAACGTTTTTAAAAAAATTAACATGGCAAGAGAAAGCTATGGTGCTGCGAACTCTAAACAAGTTTTCGCCAGCGGAAATGCTAGAGGTCTTTCAACTTTATAAGCAGGGCAGCTTGGAAGCCTATCGCATAGTCCCTGCTATCCGGCGGCCGAAATTCTCTGTTTAAGGATCAACATTAGTTGATTAAGGGCATTCTCGCCTCTTAACTTGCCCGTCTTAATATTTTCATCGGCCTGCAAACAGGCCTCCATAGCCGCCTGCAACTGAAAAACAGTCCATCGGCGCGCCTGTTGCACACATTTACCGGCGGGAAAGGGATGAATGCCCAAGTGCCCAGCAGCTTGTTGCTGGCTAAGGCCGGCATCTAGAGCCTGGCGGGCAGCGAGTAGTAGGCGCAGTTGCCTACCAATCATGGAAATGAGGTATACCGGTTCGTTACCTTCTGCTATTAGATTATTTAACAGAGCCCAAGCCCGTCCTAAGTCTTGCAGGCCGATGGCATCGACGAAGTCAAAAATACTAGTTTCCATATCATTACGCACCAGAGCTTCTAAATCATCTTCACTAAGAGAGCAACCATTAGCAAAGCTGACCAATTTATCCACCTCTAGGCGCAACAATGCCAAATCGGTGCGACGCAACTGGCGCTCCACCCACGAACTGGCCTCTGTGGCAGTCAACACAGGGAATTCATAGCTAGCCGCATTTCTCACCAGATCTTTAAAAGTACGCAGTCGTTTATCCACCTCGGGGGCTAGGAGAACAGCGCAGGTGTAGGGAGGCCAAATATCCAATAGGGCTTCCCAATGCTCAAAAGCTGCTCCTGCCTTAGTCTTTACAAAGGAGGGCTGCTCAATAACCACCAAACGCTTGGAGCCAAACATAGGGAGCGCTTGGATGGCCTGCACCAACTCCGCTTCCGTTGTTTTCTGCCCGTCTAACTTCATAAAATTAAGTTCTTCCAGCCCTTTCGGGACCAACTTCTCTCGCAACTCGGTCACTACATATTGGGCCAGGACCTGCTCGGGGCCATAGAAAAAATAAAGGGGTTCAATATGACCACGTCTGATTTCACGGACAAGATTTTGATAGTTATCTAAAGCTTTGGCCATTTAGCCCACTCCCCTTTCCTTCTTAACTATAGCATATAGCAATGACTTACCTATGGCGAGAGGAAGGGGCTTATTCGGTAACCATGAGGGTTATTCAGTATAGTTATAGCTCCATGCCGATCGGTACGCCAAATCTGTTGGCTATAGCGAGCCAGGCGTTCCAGCGTGGCTGGAGCCGGATGGCCGTAACGATTGGGAGCTCCCACTGAGATGATGGCGTGCCTGGGGCTTAATAGACGCAGGAACTCTTCGTTGCTACTGTGACCACTACCATGATGAGGTACCAGTAATACATCCACTTCTCGGGGAAGCAAAGGCAATAACTCCACTTCCCGCTGGCCAATATCGCCGGGGGCCAATGCCCTCAGGTTCGGCCACTGTAACAGCAACACCAATGAATCTTCGTTTTCATCCTGTCCCGGACCCGGCGGCGGATTCAGAGCCGTTACTTGTACTCCCGCATGCGACTGACTATCACCGACAGTCCAGGCGTAGACGGGAATACCATATTGTTCTAAAAGGGGCACCAGCCGGTTAAAGGCTGGCGAATACAAACTGGTGGCCGGAAGATAAAGGCTGCCGACGGGAAAGGCGGCTATCACATCGGCCAGCCCCACTATATGGTCATCATGTAAATGGGACAAGTAGACAGATTGGATTTGCCAGGTCCCCCGATAACGTAAATAGGGTACAATAATCTGCCTCCCCACCGCCTCATGTTCGCCACCCACATCAAAAAGCACAGCTTTCCCCCCCGGCAGATGGAGTACGCCGGCCGCCCCTTGCCCGACGCTGAGCACACAGAGGTTGTAGGTGTTGGTGGCAAAACGTACTAGCGGCTGCCACACGAACAGCAAAACACAGACCATAACTAGGACAGTTGCTAGAAAGGGGCGCCACCGGGGCCGCCAGCAAAAGACGGCTGGCAATAGAAGGGAATAAATGAGTAGCAGGGCCGGGGGAGGTGCACCCGGACTAAAGCTGGCCAAGGGCCAGGTGGCAAACCAATCAACGAGGCCTATCATAGCGGAGTAGAGAAAATCTAAAACGGGCAGCAACAAATCCCCTACTATTGGTAGCAGCAAATATGCAAGCCCGGTAATCAGGGCTACTGGCAAGAGAGGCGTCAGGATGACATTAAAAACTAAAGCCAACGGTGTCACCAAGTAAAAATGGTGTAATACCAAGGGTAGCGTGGCCAATTGGGCTGCCAGACTGGCGCTGACCGTCCAATCCAACTTCCCGGGTAAGGGGGGCAAGAAGCTCCTAATCAGAGGTGAGAAAAGCAAGAGGCCGATCGTGGCTGCAAAAGATAACTGCCAACCAGCATCCCAAAGATAATGGGGATTGTAGATCAATAAGAGGATAGCTGCCAAAGAAACGGCGCTGGGCCAATCGCGTACCCGATTGTTAGCCACCGCCAGCATACCCATAAGCGCCATGATAATGGCCCGCCAGACGGCCGGCCTAGGGCCCAAAATATAACCGTAAAGCAGCAAACACAGGGCTACGAAAAGATAGGCCCCATTGGTTGGCACCCGACAATGGCGTAAACCCCCCAGCAAAGCCACCGAAACTAGGCCAATATGTAGGCCAGATATAGAAAGTACATGGGCCAATCCGGTTTGGCGCCAACTTTCAGCCCAGTCGCCCGGGCTGTTGCCCAGGGTTAAGGTGCGCAACAATTCGCCACCGGGACCGTTAAGCTTAGCTGCTCGAGTCAACAGCTGGGAACGCAACGGCCAGCTGGGCGACGTGGCGGGAGTATGCTGTAGCGACGTGCTATCGTTAACAAAGGCGGTGGCCAGTATTCCTTGCCTACGTAGATAGGCGGCATAATTAAACTCGCCCGGATTTAGGGGGTGGCTGGGCGCTTGCCACATGAATTCACCCGCAAGTTTATCGCCAGGTACAATCTGTAGGGGGGCGGTTAGCGTCAGGCGAGCTTTAACCGGGTTCCAGGGGGGTATCGGTTGCCCAGCCAAGCTTAAAACCCGCACCGTCAACTGGGTAGACTGGGGCCCCGGGTCTACTGAAATCACTTGTAATTCAGCGAGGGAGGGCCCATAGGGGCCGGGCCACACGGGGGAGCGCAATTGTAGCCAGACTGCACCACAAATTGCGGCCACTAAGACTAGAAGAAAAGTTTGCGGACGTTGTTTCCATAGCAGGCCGGCTATGACGCCAAGAGTTAGCAGGAAAAAACAAATCCAAAAAACCGGCCTAGAGGCCAATAAGATACCAACTATGAAACCGCCGGCTATAACAACGAGGGGGCGATGCATAGCAAACCACCTGGCCTTTGAAAAAACTTAGGCCCGCGACCTAGAGAGTATATCTCTAGATTCCGCGTGGCCTAAGAAAATCCTGCTATTATTTCAACTGGCCTTTTTGGGGAGCCGAGTGGATTCCAGGCGAACAATTTGTACCTCTTTACCCGTTTGGGCATCCACATAGACCAGAAAGCGGTCATTGCTCCGCTCTACTGGAAACTCATAAACCAGTGTTTCTTCCGATTGGGCATTAAAGATGACCGCCAGTTGGGCCGGGCCTATCAACTCCAGCCCTTGAGCTAACCCTTCTAGCGCTTCTTGCATGCTGATCTTGGGACTGGGTAATTCCCTCTCTTTATGCCAGACTGTATAACCATTACCTTCAAAGCCGATTACTCTTCCATCGTCAGCAGCAACCCGCACCCGCAGCAGATCGGGATAAATCAGAACACCGTCCTGTTCAAAAACATAGGCAAAAAGCATGGACCCCTGATATTCATGTTGGCCTACTAAACGCATATTATTATAACCTCGGCGACGTAAGAAGTTGGCCGCCTGCTCTTGTAGCGCTTCTGCAGGTAAATTTCCTGCTGTCGCCGGTTGTCGGCTGTCCAGCATCCACAGAACCCGTCCCCGGGTTTCTGTAACGGCCACATTGAGGCGTCGAGTCTCATCCTGCGCACCGGTAATCAAAAAATTATAGGTGGGAATCGGGCCGCCGGTTAATTCGCTGGACACGATCCTATATTCGGATTCCTTTCCCGGATCAATAAACCAGAGGGCGGTGGCCGCCGCCTCCTCGCGGCTTACCTTATTCCCTTCCAGGCGGGGCGTAGGAGGTAAAATACCGATCCGTTGGTCAAATTGAACCTCCGGATACTCCTGCACCTGCTTATTAACCAAACTAAAGGAGTTAATTACCGAGTTATCCCGCACCTCATCCTCAGTACGCGCCTTGATAAGCGCCGATTCCACATCGGTCCAGCGCAGGTTGTGGGTCAGCACCGTTTGCTGCAGTTCGGCCAATTCCTTCGCCAGTTGGGCGGCACCTTGTTGCATATTATCAATTTGGGTGCGCTCGTTGGCACTGAGGCCTGTTCCCCGGCGCACCAAGGCAAAGACCTGGTCACCTACCGTGGCCAGATACTTTTCCGCGTTTTCCAACGACACCAGCCCTAGAGGCAGTTGGCCCACCTTTTCTTGGGCCGCATACAGCTGCCTCCAAACGGTAGCCAATTTTTCCATCTCTTGTTCCGCCGTAGACGCCACGCTTAACTTAGCCAACTCATTTTCTATCGTTTGGACATGCCATACCAACTCATGGAAAGCCCGTTGATAGTTGTTTTCTAATCTAACGGCAAATTGTCTATGCAGGCGAAACTGGGTGACACCCCACCAGATACTAAGGCCAAAAACCAGTAAAATCGCCAGAGCTAGCCAGCGCAACCCTGGGGTGATGCGCATACCAACAGTCTCCTTTCTTAACGGCAAAAACGATGCCGGCCAATGGTAGTGATATAGGGTCGAGACCAGATCCAAGGGGAGGTGGCGGTTGCTGGATTAAAGTAATATAGAGCTCCCCCCGTCGGATCCCAGCCGTCGAGGGCCAATTGGGCCGCTCGGTAAGCTTCTTGATTAGGTGTTAAATAGAACTGGCCATCGGCCACCGCTGTAAAAGCCAAGGGTTCAAAAATCACACCGGCAATCGTATTGGGAAACAGCGGGCTACGCACGCGATTTAAAATCACGGCCGCCACGGCCACCTGGCCTTCAAAGGGTTCCCCCCTGGCCTCACTATAGACAGCCTTAGCCAACAAATGGAGATCGTTGGCGCTGACCGTACCCGGCGATTGGGTAGCCGGTGTTTTATTGACAGCGGCCGCGCCTCCCATTTTCGGGGTAAAGCCTAGAGCTCGAAAGGTGGCCGCATCCACATTACCGGTCACCGGCAGTCCGTTGCGCCTCTGGAAAAGTTGAACTGCAGCAAAAGTTTTGGGTCCATAAATCCCATCAGCCACACCACTCAAGTAGCCCCAATTAATGAGTTTTTGTTGTACTAAACGCACATCTTCCCCCCGGCTCCCCCAATAGAGATTCCGTTCTCCCACGGCCTGGGTAGGAAGGGCGATTATTGTCGCGAAAACAAAGACCATGGCCAAAGCGATGATCCGTTTAGTCATAACCATCCTCCTTCATCTTCCTTCTATTGTCTCCGCCGGACTTGAAAGGCTATTCAGTTGCGAGCGCAAGAGATGGAAGTAGAAATGGATTTGGGTAGGAGGGTATTCATGGCGAATACCCTCCCCAGCTTAACCTTCCTGCTTCTCCCGCTGGTAAATGTCACAGTCACCGCCTTGCCAGTGAATACAAAAGTCACATCGCCTCACTCCTTCACCGCCAACGGCAAAGGTCATCTGACCACCTGACTCATAATGGGTGCGAAACTCACTGCATTCTTCAGCAATTGCTTTCAGTTCGGCAGGAGTTGCTGCCGGTGCTTTTGACATAAAAACACCTCCTCATCTGGCTTAGTATAACCAGCTGAGGAGGTTAAGTATGAAACACTACTAAACGGTGATTAGGTGTTTTAATCTTTCAAAGGTCTTAGGCCCGATGCCGGATACTTTAGTCAAATCTTCAATACGCGCAAAAGCCCCGTTTTGCTGACGGTATTCAACTATTGCTTGGGCTTTAACAGGGCCGATTCCAGGCAGTGTCTCCAACTCGGCCGCCGTCGCCGTATTTATGTTGATCAGGGTAGTTGCAGGTATATCGGCACTAGTCGAGTCGGAAGAAGAAGGCGCTGCCTGAGCCACATGGATTTGCTCCCCGTCAAAAAGCGGTTTGGCCAAATTTAGTCCCTGTATTAAAGCATCGGGCAAAACACCGCCGGCCATGTCTAAAGCATCATCTACGCGAGCTCCCTTTGCTAACGTATAGACACCCGGACGCAATACGGCTCCAGTAACATGCACCCGTAATTCGGTTTGTTCCATCGGTTGCCATGAAGACAGTAACTGCCTATTCTCCCGTAAGAGCCACACATTTGCCGTCAAAGATAATAACAGTAGGCTGCAACAAACAACTAGAGGTAAGCGCTGCTTCATCCCTACCCACCCCGGCTTCTTAGTTTTCCTCCTCAACAGGTAAGTGCACGTAAAATACCGACCCCTCGCCCACTTTACTTTCTGCCCATACCTTTCCGCCGTGGGATTCAACTATATGTTTGACGATGGAAAGCCCCAAGCCAGTTCCGCCGTGACGGCGGCTACGGGCCTTATCGGTGCGATAAAAGCGCTCAAAAATGCGTTCCAAATGCTCCGCCTCGATCCCCACACCCGTATCGCGCACGGCAATCTGGAAACCATTCTTTTCATATTGTAAGGTAACGCGTATAGAGCCACCCGGAGGTGTATACTTTATTGCATTACCGATTAGGTTATCGACAGCCTGACTTAAGCGATACTCATCCCCCTGCATGATGGCCCTTTCGACGCCTATAACCAGTTTGAGTTCGATTTGTTTGTCTGCCGCCTGCTGGGCATCCCTTTCTACCACATCGCGCAAGACCTCCACCAGATCGATCGATTGCTTGACAATAGCATTCGGTTCCAGCTCCAAATATGATAGGTCGAGAAGATCGTTAACCAAACGCATTAGGTGCCGAGACTCTCGGTAGATAATCTCCACAAAATGACGACCGGTCGGGTCGGAAACTAGGTCGTCATTAAGTATGGTCTCGGCAAAGCCATGGATAGATGTGACCGGTGTTTTTAATTCATGGGACACGTTAGCCACCAGATCGGCTCGAATACGCGCTAGACGGCTGGCTTCGCTAACGTCATAAAATACGGCAACAAATTGTTTTCCCGCCGCTAGCGGAACCACGTGCAACTCAATTTCCCGTTGCACCGGTTCCTTAATGGCCACCGTCTGCTTGTAAGGTTCCTGCCTGGTCATCGCCTCATTGAGGGCGGCACGCAAATTGGCATCAGACGTTAATTTTTCAAAATGAGCGGGCACATTCTGCTCCGGATCGAAACCGAGTGCTTGTCCCGCCTTGGGATTAGCTAGGAAAACGGTGCCTTCGGCATCAAATAGCAGTATACCGCTCACGGTGTTTTGGATTATAGTCTCAAACTGGGCCTTAGCGGCCATTATCTCTTGGTAACGTTTCTGGTTGGTATCGACTAAGCGATTGAAACTGGTAGCCAGCTGGCCTAACTCGTCTTGGCGCTCAACTACTACGGGCTGGACTAATTCGCCCGCTGCAATACGTTGGGCCGCTTGGGTCATCTGCTCAATTGGCCTGACCAGTTGGTTAGCCAGCAAAATAGCCACCCAGACAGCTAAAGGAACCATTAGCACCAGCGCGTAGCCTACAGTGGTCCAATAGGTTGTGATTACCTCCGGTGAGGCTAAAGAGCCCAGCTGTATAGACTGTATTATTGCCTGCAACATCATACCACCGAGCAAAAGGCCGGGCAGGATGACCAGTAGCCGAGCCCGTATACTGCTACTGCTCCGCATTAGAGTCACTCCTTCAGTTTATAACCAAAACCACGGGCCGTCTGTATCAAATCGCTGGCATCCCCTAGCTTTTCGCGCAGGTGACTTATGTGCACATCAACGGTGCGCTGGTCGCCAAAGAACTCTTCTCCCCAGACTTCAGTTAGCAACCTTTCCCTGCTGAAAACCTGTCCCGGGTTCATTGCTAAAATCCTCAACAATTGATATTCCATGGGCGTTAAGTTAAGGGGGTGTCCATCTAAAGTAACCTGATGACTACGAAAATCGATGGTCACTGGGCCAATGGTCATCTGCTCGATTTCAGCGGGCCGATTGACGCGGCGCAAGATGGCCTTCACCCGGGCCACCAACTCCCGCGGGCTAAAGGGTTTGGTGACATAGTCATCGGCGCCAAGTTCCAAACCGAGGACCCGGTCAAATTCAGCATCCTTAGCCGTAAGAAAGAGGATAGGCACGTCAGAAGCTTGCCTCAGTTTGCGACAGACCTCCCACCCATCTATTCCGGGCAGCATAATATCGAGTAGTACTAAATCCGGCTCTTCTTTTAATGCCAGTGCCAAACCGGTCTCGCCATCAAAGGCTGTCAGAACGGAAAACCCCGCCTGCTCTAGGTTATATACTATTAACTCGGATATGGATTCGTCATCTTCCACGATCAAAATCTTTTCTGGCATCGGCTCTCCACCTCTCCAAGTTTAATTACTATTAGTATATCAAATTTCTGTGTAGAGAAAGTAGAAGACTCAGTCGGTTGATGCCTTCGTCAGGAAATAAAAACAAACGGGCCCCTTAGGGACCCGTTTTTGTAGCTAAGCTTATTATAACAAACCTAACCAGTTACCTAGAATTGTCTCGAAGGCACCAAGTAGTAGGGAGATACGACCCATGACAACGTTACCGAAGGCAACACCGAAGGTAACCATCATGATCCACCTACCCAAACTGGCGCCATGTTTGACAGTTCCCTTATGCTCCATGGAGAAGAAGAAGTATAAGAGAATGGATAGTACGCCTAGGACCATAATGATGTTATTGATGGAGTTAAGGGGTAGTAATGTGGCTCGAACCTGTTGCAGCAACTGGGAGTTGATTACGCCGTAGATAGAGAGACCGGAACCAACACCAACCAAGAAGGCCATGGGCCAACGGCTGAGCCAAGCGATACTCTTAATAAAACGTGCATATAGTAAAATGCCAAAAGCCATCGGTATCAACAAGATTATTTTTCCATCCTGGACCAACGGTGTCCAGGCTCTATCGGCGATCGACTTCAAGTTCACACTGATAGCATATCCGGCGGCTGCACCCACATAGAGGTGTTCGCACCAACGGTATACGGGGTTCTCCTTAAATATAAAGGAGAACATGGCGATCGTGCCGAGGGCAGCTATCCAGGTCCAAATATCGGTAGAGATGCTCATCTCCTCACCTCCTTATCTAGAATAGGGAGAGCCGGACCATTTATAGTTTAGTTTTTCTTTTTGTCTAGGAAGTAGGCCAAGTTACCGATAATGATAAAGGCAATGATAACCAGGTGGCCCAAAGATTGGGCGTCCATCTTGGCCACAGCCGGACCGGGGCTACCCATAACCGTCTCATATTCAGCAGCACCGCGTAGCCCTGCTAG